>CAYXIJ010000001.1:0-173668 GCA_964465375.1 uncultured Gammaproteobacteria bacterium
CCAACGGTCAACTCATTAATACGATTGGCCACTTTTGGATTTATGAGATCTGGGAGTAGAAATTTTCAAATTCAGAAACGTACTCTGCTGTCAGAAAATTCAGTCTACCTTTATATATTGCAAAAAATACGCTAACTTGCGCTCATGATCAGGCATGATTTTGTCGAAAGAGAAGCAAAAGCCTTGTGCTCAAGTGGAGTCCTTGGTCGATCTGACTCATATAATCGACTCCTTCAATATTTAGTTGTTCAGTACATCAGCGGGAAAATACCCAAACAAACCGAAATAGCTACCGATGTTTTCGGAAAAGACAGTAACTTTGACCCTAATCAAGAATCTCTAGTTCGGGTCTACATTCACAACCTACGACAAAAACTTGAGATCTACTACAGTCAGACCGATAGATCAGGCAGCTATCGCTTGAAAATCCCAAAGGGTGAATATCGTCTTGATGTTGTTCCGGCAAAAAATTCTGTAAAAAAAAATAATCTTTCACATAGTGTGAATCAGAAAAGGAAAATTTTTATTTTTGCAGCTATCGTTTTATTCATTTTTTTTTCGTCACTAATATTCAGGCCTTGGCAAGATAATTTCACTATCCACGAACGGGTGGCTACCACCCCCCTCTGGTCAAGCATCCTAACCGATCAAATTCCTATAGTTGTCGTTGTTGGAGACTATTACATTTTCGGGGAACTGAATGAAACCCTGGATATAGGCAGACTTATTAGAGAATTCTCCATCAATAGTGCGCAAGATTTAAGTGAGTTTGCTCTTAATAATACCGAAGCTGCAAATAACTACATTAATCTTGATCTGACATACCTGCCAATCGCAACCGCCTTTGCGCTGAAAGACATACTGCGTATCGTTTACACCTCTGAAAAACCGGTACGTATCACATCGATGTCAGAGCTTGATGGCATTGATCTCAGGTCGAGTCATATTCTTTATATTGGCTACATCAGCGGTCTCGACAAGCTAATGAAATTTGTTTTCGCATCCTCCTCTCTAACTGTGGGCGATACATACGATGAGTTAATGAATTTGAAGACTGGAGAAGAATACATTAGCGGAGCTGGTATACCCACAGGAGGCCAAGGTAATTATTTCGATTATGGGCTGCTCTCAATGTTTCCGGGGCCAGGCGGCAATCAATTTATAGTAGTGGCAGGAGCAAGAGATGAAGGGCTTATGCATACCGCTTATTCTGTCACCGATCCGACGCACGTAGAAACCATAGGAAAATTATTTGTTGACATAGAGCCTGATACAGCACCATCACTCGAAATACTCTATGAGGTAACTGGCTTTGATCGCATGAACCTGAATGGAACATTAGTCCACTCAGCTCAGCTCGATCAACAACGAATTTGGAATACTCAGAACTCCATTCAGTTTACGCGATGAGCGACATATGACCTAGGAAGGGACGAAGTAAAATTTTTTAGCTATGTTTAAATTTAGAGAAACACGCGGAGAAAATTATACAGCAATTATTGCTATCTCCTTAACGTTGGGAACGCCTGCATTAGGACACCATAGTGATGCTGGTCTCAACATGGAATCACTGGTTAGCCTGGTCGGCACGGTCAAAAATTTTTTTTGGCGAAATCCGCACGTCTACTTTACGATTGAGACCATCAATGAAAACGCTGAAATTACAGAGTGGTCGCTACAAATGGGCTCTACGGTTACTGTAACGAGAATGGGTTGGAACCGCGATACATTGTTACCAGGGGATCAAGTCACAGTCCAAGTCCATCCGGCAATTGACGGGCGTCCTTATGCATATGTAAGGGCAGTCGAAAAAGAGGGTGGGCTCAACCCAGGTGAAGTCTTTCGCGAACCAGATGCAACAATTAGTGCAATCAGCCTGGAAGGAAGATGGTTGGCTAAATTATCTGAAGTCACCCGTTACCCGGGTGGTTTTGATGGGTTTTTTATCGCTAACCTCAAGTTGACTGAAAAGGGGATAGCAGCCCGCGCAGCTTATGACCCGTTCTCCGCCGACAATCCAGAGTCCCTATGTATTGGTAGGCCAACGCCGGCGATGATCATCTCTAGCACCCGCTATCCTATCCAAATCCAGTTTAATAACGATGAAGAAACCATCGAAATTCGTAGCCAGTATTGGGACGAGGTCCGAACAATTTACATGGATGGCCGAAAGCATCCTGATAGTAATAAACGGTTCGCTTCTGGCTACTCCATTGGTCACTGGTCGGGAGAAACGCTGGTCGTGGATACCAGAAATTTTTTGGATCACCGATCACCATATCAGATCGGACTACCCTCGGGCGAATACAAGCATGTCGTCGAGCGATACCAACTAATAGAGGGGGGCACGCGCATTGCGGTTGAATTCACACTGGAAGACCCGGAATACATTTCTGAGCCAATGACCCACTCTAGAGAGCTAATCTACACACCCCAGATACCAATGTCTCCGTTCAACTGCGACCCGAATGCCACTAAAATGTTTATGCCGCCTTCAAATTAAGCCTAACTTTTTATCGCATTAGCTTAGTAATATAAAATTAGGCCGCTCCGAACTCCCATGAGTCACCGCTCCCATACCAACGATCCGTTATCCACTACCAGCTTCTCGGTGTCAATTCCGTTTCCCTTCCATGCCGGAAAACCGGTTGCCGTTACAGTTTGCCCCAGCTTAATGGAATCCTCTGTCCAACCTATGCGCAAAAGTCGGTTCCTTGACGTACCCTCAAGTTTCCACTCCTCCGCGACCCCATCAGCTCTTGTGACAGTGACAAAAATATAGACATGAGGATTCAGGAACTGAAATTCTGTCACAACACCCGTAACGGTAACCTGATCGGCATTAAGATCATACCAAGGGATACTACTATGATGCGCCTGTGTTGCCCCAATGACAAAAACAGTCATCAACACCATCCGTCTCATTAATACTTTCACAACTAATACTCCGTTGGGTGACATTCGAATGGAAAGAGCTCCCAGTTTGGCTCAAGCACAAAAATCTCAGTTGATGTATGAGGCTCCGAAAAATTTTCTGGGTCCATTATGGTTAAATTAACAATAAGATACGTGTCATCATCTCGTTTTTGTAAATTAAATGTCTCATAAAGCGTCATGACTTCACTTTTAGGTACGCCATTCCTGTTGACCTCACCTGCCGCAAGATGCGTGGTTTCGACCACCAATGTTTCCCCGTCCCAACGACCGATTGCGTATCCATTAGGTGTATGTGGCGTATTAGGCAGTGGTGTGGTTCCATTCATGTATACGGTACGTACCACGTCCATTGTCTCGTAGCGAACTATGAGCGTATTATCAGAAAAATGAAAATCCATTGGACTTCTCGTGCTAAATCCTCGTGGCATACCAGGGGGCTCACACCGCAAAGATGGGTCCTGATCTAGCCGAAAATCCTCATAACGCCTCTGTCCGAGAGCAGTAAGGGGGTACTCCCGAGTGCTTGTACCTGGACCAGCGGAAGATCTCCACACGCCAGCCGAAAGCTGAGCTGAGTTCACCGGGTTTGCAAGCACAACTGATTCACACAGCAATACCATCACACCTAACAATACGAATACCCGAATCATAGCCTTCTTTCTATCATCACCTACTCTCAATGAACCTATAGAATACGCAAAATTTATCAAGGTACCAATTGGATGTGTAGCTATAACTGTCTGCTAGCTATTTGGACTCTAGTAGGATTCTTAGCTATCTATTGTCTTTTCTTTGTTACAGCTCCCTATGGGCGTCACGAGCAGCCTGGCTGGGGCAGATCAATACCTTCCCGTCTTGGCTGGATTCTGATGGAGTCACCAGCCTTTTGTATTATGCTCGGCTTCTTCTTGACCTTTAGAGACACAACTAATTTCGCCCAGATTGTATTTTTCATCCTATGGACTCTACACTATTTTCATCGGAGTTTTATTTGGCCATTCCGCGCAAAAATTTCAAGAAAAAAAATGCCCGCGCTGATTGCCTTAATGGCTTTCGCGTTCAATTGCATCAATACTTCTTTTCAGGGGATTTGGATTTTTTCATTTGGGGATTACGAACCAAAATGGATTTACAGCCCACAATTTTTTTTGGGATTTTTTTCATTTCTGTCAGGGATGTATATAAATATAAAATCTGACAACATTTTGGTATCTCTGCGCAGAAAAAATGGGCCTGGCTACCACATACCAAGAGGATTCCTTTTTGAGAAAATAAGTTCTCCTAATTATTTAGGGGAACTCGTCCAATGGCTTGGGTGGGCCATGATGACCTGGAGTCTTTCGGGCTTAGTATTTTTTTTCTGGAGCCTTGCGAATCTACTACCCAGAGCAATTGCCCACCATCGATGGTATGAAAGAACATTTGATGATTATCCAGATAACCGGAAAATTCTAGTACCTGGTATTTTTTGACAATATCTATCAGTGGGCTCTACTTACGTACTAGCGTAAAATCCATGTTTTTTGGTATCGTCGACTACCTGCTGAATATTTCTTTATCACTAGGATCCAGAGGGCTTCGTTCTCTCAGGATCCTACCATCTGGCAGCCTAGCCTCCACAAAACGGAGGGTTCTCTCCCGATAGCCGATACGACCTACAAGGGTAATGTTCCAGTCACTCTTTAGCTCATCTAGATTCCAACCCCCGCGCTCCAAAGCAATTCTTGCAAGAAGCTCTACGAGCCACTCCTCTCTTGTTCCATCTTCCTTCATAACCTCAAGTACGAATGAGGAGTGTGGATTAATCCACTTCAGCTCCTTAATTGATCCCTCCAACGTGATTCTTTCCTGGGAAAATACAAGAGCAACCGAGTGGTGTGCACACAGAACTACCGGTGCTGAAAGTAATATTGTGAGGACGAGGTTTTTTAGCATTATCTATTATTCGTGGTCGAACTCTTCTTTAACGCAGCCATACACCGCCAGATCAAATTTTGATCTCAAGTAGCGGTTCGTTGAGACCAATGGTTCAGCTAAGGTAATGGGGTCTATCCAATCAATATTCACCACCAACCGGTCACTTTCGTCTCGATAGATACGCTCGATACTACGCAGGGCCATGGATTGCGGGGGATAGCGCAACAATGTTGTGATATTTCCACGCGCATAACCGATGGTTTCAATCATCAAAGTATCACCCTCGTACCAACCGATAGAATGGCCCATGGTGTGCATCGGCTCGCCGTGAATATTAACGGTGCTAGAAATTAGTTCAACGGGATGCCCATTCTGGTTCAGATACACAGTTCTTACCAAATCAAACATTTCGTACTGGATTATGACCCGATCTTTGAACTGCTCGATTTTCACTACCGTGTCTGGTTCATCCCAGGCCCGCCCCAACCCTGAAGGAATACATTGATAGCTGAAGTCGTCGACTAGGACATCGTAGGCATCATGACGACGCTGGCCTTCCTCCGTATATCGGACCTCGGAGTATTGCCGAAATAACGACCTATCAATTCCCCAGGTACCCTCAAGGTCAGGCTGACCAAACGAGGCTACAGGGTACCCACACAACAGGATACAACTCAAAACCGCAGCACCCCAAAATCCCCTGGAAAATCCGCAGAGTTTCAATGGATTATAGAAGCGGGCAAAACGAAAAATACTAAGATCAAACATTGGGCCTAATTATCGCATTTCAGCCAAAATGCCATCGAATCCCATATCCATCATCAAATCTTGCCAGTGGTATTCGTCACGGAGCATTGCAGCAATCTCCTCACGAGAACTCCCCTGGCGAGACATTTCTCTCACACGGGTACGAAGACGAACCGTACTATCCCGAAAATTTTGCATCTCTGCCTTTGTAGTGATCTCCCCATGCCCCGGAATAACAGTCTCAAAGCCAAGCTGTAGCACCCCGTCAAGCGTCCTCGTCCATGCAGTAGCACTTCCGCCGCCCCTATAGTCAATCAGCTGTGGTGTTGCATCCCCATAGGTAAACATATCTCCAGCGGCAAGTGTCCGATATTCCGGAAAATAAACAACAACATCTCCATCAGTATGAGCGGCCCCGAAGTAATACATTTCAACTACTTTACCGCCAAGGTGGATTCTTGCGTACTCCTCCAACGTAAAATTTGGAAGGCCAGGCAAATTACTGTCAACCATCCTGTATCGGGCCCGCTCAGATGCAACAATTTCAGCGCCGGTCATCTTGAATAGGACATTCCCCCCGCTATGATCGCCATGATAATGAGTATTAATGACGTACCGAACCGGTTGGTCGGTGACTGTTCCTAATAGCTCCATCATTCTTTCGTAATTGGCTTCAAATTTGGCATCAACCAATAAAACACCTTCATCTGTGATCAGGACTGTTACGTTTCCGGGTACAAATTCATTATGGATCACATACATATCATCGTTCACTCGGACGATATCCAACTCTACATCCGGAAACTGAGAATGAGTCGACGACAAAAATAAAAAGGTTAATATCAATAGAGAAGCACTAGGCCAGATATTTTTTTTCATAAAACCTTCCCCTTCTTGGTTGTGTTCGCCACAACCAATTGTTAAAGCAAGCTAGTCACTAAAAACTAATCCCAGGCCGCGTACACCGGTCCGCCAATTAAAAAATCAGGGTTTGCTCCAGACCGTGGAATGAATTTCTGAACGCCTCCCTTGTTATCGACCTGAGCAAGATACAGATTCCCTTCCTGGTCGACACTCATGCCATGTACGCCGGCAATCCCACCAGGGAAGTCACCGTATGTGCCCCAAGAATAAAGAAAGTTGCCCTCCAAGTCATACTTCAAGATTTTGTGGCTTCTTCGGTCAGCAGCCCACAGATATTGGTCCGCGGTAATAATAAACATGTGAATATTTGCAGGCTGCGCCCCAACGCTCCATTCATACAGATACTCACCATTTTCATCGAAAACTTGAATGCGGCGATTCGCCCGATCATTGACAAATACCCTTAGGGTTTTCGGGTCTACCGCAACCCCATGAACATTGTTCATATAACCAGGGCGTGTCTCATTGGGCGGCACACCTTTTTCCCCCCAGGACGTGAGGTAATTACCATCCGCATCAAACTTTACAACGCGAGTACCATTGTAGCCGTCTGCCACAACGAAACTACTGTCCGGAAACCAAGCCAGAAAAGTTGGTCGATTGAAGTGCGTCTCGTCTGCGCCAGACTCCCCGTAAGTTCCGATAGATTGCACAAGCGTTTCGCCATCATTCGTAAATTTATGAATCACATGTTTGTGATCATCGATAATCCAAACATGCTTCTCTGGATCATAGGGGTTAATCGCAACAAAATGGGGACGCTGCATCATCGCATCCCATTGGGTCCAAGACTCAGTAACGTTCCCTTCCCTATCAAATACAAGTACGCAGTACTTCCAAAGGGCATCCACCCCTATCCTACCGCCACGGTCAATCCAGTCCTGTACGCCATCCTCTGCGACACTACCGGTTCCACCACCGGCTGGTAGGCTTGCCCTTGTAGCATTCCGCCAGATGTTGGTCGCTGGAAAGGAAAGACTAGGGCCAACCTCAGGATAAAGCCGAGCTTGCGGCGGATCTATTTTTGGCAATAAACCACGCTGCAAATAAAAAATCCTTTCTGGACTTTCGGCGAAAACGCTCTGCCCGGCCCCAAAAGTCCAACCGTCTGCTTCCGGTAGCGTCGAAATGTCCTTGGGCCAGTCCGCATCAACATCGTAAGCACCAAACATATCCTGCCCACCCCTCTCCCCAGCAACTGCTGCATAACTGACACTGGAGGGGGCATTCCCAGAAATTGAAGTAGAATCCTGCGCACACCCCACCAAAAATAGATATGACCCGAAGATACCAAGGCCAATAAAACTGGAATTCTTTATATAACCAAACATTTCCGCTCCTTACGTATAGCTAACATTCGTTTTTCATTTTTCTAAAAAACCTACGCTAGTAGAAAATTTACGATAGCATTCACTTATTAATCTTGCTTACCGCACCCTAAAATGAAGAAACCAGCAGAACCAGGATTTTTCCATTCCTTCCTGTGCTTCGGTGGAGTCATATTCATTGTGATATTTGGGCTCCTAGGTCTAGAAATTAACCTCCATGTCCTACTGATTGCAAGTCTTGCTTGGGTTGCATCCCATGCCGTGAAGCTCGGCTTTAGCTTCGTTTCTATAAAGACGGCCATGAGTGCGGGCATAGAGAAGGGCTTGGGGGCTATTTATATATTTATTCTAATAGGCGTTCTCATCGCGGCCTTGATTGAAGCAGGAACCATCGGAAGTCTCGTATATTACGGAGGAAATTTGCTACGCCCGTCTATCTTCCTGCCAGCCGGGCTGCTTTTTTGTAGCCTCATGTCAGTCGCCACCGGGACAGCCTGGGCAACAACAGCCACAATTGGTGTCGTTCTAATGGGGCTTGGGAGTCCGCTCGGAATTCCACCGCCTGTTGTGGCCGGCATGGTTGTTTCCGGTGCCAGTTTTGGAGACAAAATGTCACCTGTCTCGGACACTACGGTCCTTGCGGCCATGAGTGCTGACACTAATATTTATACCCACATCAGATCCATGCTTTATACGACAGTTCCAACCTACATTATCTGTCTAGCCATATATATAGTTTTAGGCCTGCAATACGCAGACCAAAGCCTTTCGATTGAACAACTTGATGAGTTGCAGAAACACTTAGCCAATGAATTTTTGATCAGTCCGATTGCATTATTACCTCTCCTTGTCCTGCTTACCTTGAGTATCAGGCGGTTCCCTGCTGAACTCAGCATGATGGCAAGCGTTGTAACAGCCATAGTGCTTGCCGTAGCTGCCCAAGGCAGTCCATTACCTGAAGTTCTGCGCAGTTTGAATGAAGGCTATGTATCTAATGCCGGAATTGAATCCCTAGACACACTGCTAAACCGCGGCGGCATACAAAGCATGATGTGGACACTATCACTTGCCCTGATCGCTCTAGCCCTCGGTGGACTTTTACATAAAAGTGGTTTTATACGAGTACTTCTTGCCGGAATTCTTGCACGCATCAAAAGGTCGGCTAGCCTCATAGCAACAACTATTGCCGCTGGTATTATAAGCAATATGAGTATGGGTGAAGCTTATCTTTCTATTATCTTCGGTGGTCAGATCTTTAGAGACAGCTATAAAAAGAATAAACTCCAAAAATACATGCTATCCAGGTGCCTAGAAGAGGGGGCCACACTTAGTACATCTATTATTCCATGGACTACCTCAGGTGTTTTTATGGCAGGCGTGCTAGGGATTTCCGTACTGGATTTCGCCCCGTGGGCATTTTTTAATTACATTAACCCACTCCTATCCATTGTTCTAGCTTACCTTGGTTTTGGGATCTTTAAAAAGAAGACTGATACTTCATCATGAGTATATCTGAGCTACCAATAATCGATTTATCACCACTGCGGTCTTCCAATCCAGCTGACTATAAAAAGGTTGGAACAAAACTGTGCGAGGCTGCCAGTACAGTTGGTTTTTTTTATATTAAAAACCATGGAATTTCTCAAATAGAAATCAAGGAAATCTTTGATATCTCAAAACGGTTTTTTGCGTCTGAAGAACACCAAAAAAGTGCGGTTTCGATTTCTCCTTTTCACCGCGGCTGGTTACGTATCGGTGCTGCAAAAATGTATGGCCACAAAAAATCAGACTACAAAGAAAGCTTTGTATGGGGCCTAGAGGTAGCCGAAGATGACCCAGACTTTAGGGCCGGTGGGCGCCTTTTGGCCCCAAACCAATGGCCTACCTTTATACCGGAAATGAGAAAAAAATTAGCCGCCTATTTTACTGATGTGCAGACCTGTGGGGAAAAATTACTCGAAGCCTTCGCAAAAGGCCTACAAGTACCGGGAGATTATTTTCTAAAGGAAACAGATAGGCCGGTCAGCCGAGGGGCGCTTATCTACTATCCACCAAACCGACCTAATCAATACCCTAGTCAACGCTTACCGGAGAAGTACGGCCGGTTTTTTCAAGTAGGCTCTGCCGAACATACCGACTACGGTACCCTCACTATGCTTTGCCAAGACCAGATCGGGGGGCTTCAGGTAAAAGGGAGGTCAGGTACTTGGGTTTCTGCAGAACCAGTTGAAGGAACCTTTGTTGTAAATATAGGTGACTTACTGGCTAGGTGGAGCAATGGTCGTTTTGAGTCAACACCTCATCGGGTAATTAACTCTTCTACACAAGCGCGCTATTCACTTGCGATGTTTGTTGACCCGAACTGGGATGCTACTATCAGACCATTAACAAAAGATGGAGAGTGTGCGAACTATAACACCGTGCGGTGCGCTGATTATATCAATGCACGTTACGATGAGGCCTTTGCGTACCGAAAAATTAAGACTAATGAACAATAAAAAAACCCAAATACGTAAAGCAGGAGACCGGTCACCCCTACTGAAAGCAAACTGGAAGTATGTTGAAAAATTGAATATGGATGAATTCCGTGGATCAGACTGGGACCTACTAAATAGCCAAAGAGAAGAATATCTTGCGGAACAGCTTCCAAGACAGGTTCTTGCACTCCTACAAGCCTCAAAAGATGCGCCCAGTTATGGGTACGCCATTAATAATTACGAACACTGCGTACAGGTAGCTACTCTACTACACCAAGATAACTATGATGAGGAAACGATTGTCACTGGACTGCTGCACGATGTTGGAGCCGTGGTTTGTCCGGAAAATCACGGCCATTTTGCGGCCGATCTTTTACGGCCTTACATTTCTGAAAAGAATGTGTGGATGCTTGAGCATCATGAAATTTTCCAGCGTATCCATTTACATGAATTCAGCAATAAAAGTGATCCTGATTGGATCAATAAGCGGGATCGTTGGCGGGATCATCCGTTTTTTGAGTGGACTGCTAGTTTTGTTGAAAAGTACGACATAATTGCAGCTAATCCGAATCTTGCGGGTACCCCAATCGATTTTTTTGAACCAATGGTTCAGCGGGTTTTTTCCGGAACTTCAATATGACATCATGGATCAAAGTTATTCCCCCAAGCAAAGCTACCGGAAAATTGGCAGGTGCATATGAAAACACCAAGACCCCCCAAGGAAAAATAGATAATGTCATGAAGGCCCACTCCCTCCGCCCTCATACGATGGAGGGCCACGTCGCGCTCTATAAAGCCGTACTTCACCACCCAGACAATGGATTGCCCAAATGGTTTCTCGAAGTTATCGGCACATATACCAGCATCCTGAACAACTGTGACTATAGCGTCGCTCACCATGCAAAAAATACATTACTTCTCTTGGGTAATGAGGAAAAAGGAAGTCAGATATTAGCCGCTCTCCACGAAAGATCACCGGAAAAAGCTTTTTCCGGAAAATACCTGGCACTTTTGCAATACACCGAAAAACTCACTGTGGACGTTGCACACATCACTGAGAAAGATCTTGACTCAGCTCGCCTCGCTGGCGCCGATGACACAGAAATTTTAGAAACGAATCAGGTCTGTGGTTACTTCAATTACGTTAACCGACACCTAAATGGTCTTGGTGTATCGACAGAGGGTGACTCAATCGGTCGCTATGATTCATCCTCTGGCAATGCCTGAAAAAAAATTTTCATATCTTTTCATGCTCCCTGTTGGTAAATGAAAATAATGACGCTATCATCAATGTCTCTGTTTTCGTAAAAGAACCAGGAAAACAACATGAAAAGGAAAATACCAGCCGGCCTGCTAATTTTTGTCGGTCTAATTTTTACAATACCAGCTGTTGCCCAAAGGACTACCCTCACACCGGAAGAGCAACGTAATAAAGAAATCGTTTTGGAATTCTGGCGGGTCGTCCTGCAGGCCGGGGATATAGAGAAGGCAGGAGACTATTACGCTGTGGACATAATCCAACACAATCCCGTTGTCCCGACAGGGCTTGACGGGTTCAAGCAGTTTTTTTCGAGGTTTGCCAGGGAAGTGCAGCCGGTGCAGGATAAGGTGATCGGCGAGGTCGCTACCATGGTTGACGGCGACCTGGTAACGATCATGCGGGTTATTCATGTTCCTGAGCCAGAAAATGAAAATGAAACCTACGAAGCATTCAATTTTGATACTTTCCGAGTAGAAGATGGAATGATCGTTGAGCACTGGGATGCAGTCCGAAAAGAGCAAATACCAACACCCTGAACTGCAACATTTAATAACCAGCTAGAACCAACCTTCAAGGACTAGAGGCTAGAATGAAACGTCGTGTCGTGATTACCAATGGATTGCTAGTTCTGTCAGCCTGCTTGCTAACTCCAGGTATATCAACATTTGCCCAATCTAACTTAACTGGTTTTTGGGTTGGCTTGTTCCATGAAGATGCGCCTGAACGTTTACCAGGGCCCCAACCTGGAGATTATCTGGAACTACCCATCAATGAAGCAGGCCGAATGAGGGCGGATAGTTATGACGCTAACCGTATCTCGGCGGTGGAGGAATTCCAGTGCCGGCCCCACGGAGGTGATTATTCTATGCGCGGCCTGTCTGTACCGCTGCGGGTCTGGGAAGAATACGACCCGGATACCCAGCAACTGGTCGCGATCCGAACACGAACCGCCTGGATGGAAATGGAAAGAACTATTTATATGGACGGACGCCCCCACCCACCCGAATACGCACACCACACATGGCAAGGATTTTCTACAGGGATCTGGGAAGGAAATATGCTCTCAGTGACCACAACCCACTTAAAGCCCTCTTACCTCCGGCGCAACGGCGTACCAAGAAGTGCCACGGCAACCTTTACAGATCATTGGGTCCGACACGGAAATTACCTTACGGTGACGACGTTCATCGATGACCCAGTGTTCCTGACAGAGCCATTGGTACGCAGTAGTAACTGGATCTTAGACCCGACAATGAAAATGGAACCCTATTCCTGCGAACCCGCTACGGAAATGTTTGTACCTGAAGGTACTGTTCCGCACTATCTTCCCGGGCAAAACTCCGGGCAAAATTCCTTGAGTGCAGAATTTTCAGATTTTTTCGGCATACCCTTCGAAGCCGTCAGGGGTGGTGCTGAGACCCTTTACCCGGAATACAGGCAAAAGATGGGTGAAATCCCCATCCCTCCGCAATGCCGGAGATACTGCATTTGTACAACTCTCTTTCATTGCCCAGAGAGGCCAAGCCCATCCCCAAGCATCAACGAGAGAACTCTCGAGTAACAGGTGGAATAGGATAACCAATGAATTTTCAACGTGTGGCACTAGCATCCGTGATGCTGATTTTTCTTGGGCTACCTAACCTTACAAATGCCCAAGAAAATCTAAATTTTGATGAGGTGAATATCCGCGTCCTGCCGGTTCGAGACAATATTTACATGTTGGTCGGTCTGGGAGGAAATATTACCGTTCAGGTCGGCGAAAGCGGTGTCCTTGTGGTGGACACTCAATTTGCACCACTTTCGGAAAAAATCAAGGCAACCATCAATAGCCTATCTCAAGGCACATCCAGATACATCATCATCAATACCCACGTTCACCAAGACCACACGAGCGGCAATGAAGCGCTAGCACAATGGACACAAGAGCGCACCGAGACAACCACGCGAATCATTGCACACGAGAATGTATTAGTGCGCATGACCGCAACCCCTGATGAAAATGTCCCCGAAACTCAAATCTCACCGGTAGCATGGCCTAACGCACCATACCTGACCGAATTCAAAGACCTGTACTTCAACGGCGAACCAATAGAAATATTACACCAACCCGAGGCCCACACAGATGGGGATAGCATGGTGTTTTTCAGAAGCTCAGACGTGGTAAGTACCGGTGATATTTTCACTCCGAATAACTACCCGGTCATTGATATAGCACGGGGTGGGAGTGTGCAAGGAATTATTGATGCCCTGAATCGGCTGCTCAGAATTACCATTGTAGAAGATAAACAAGAAGGCGGGACAAAAGTTATCCCCGGTCATGGCAGGCTTTGCGAAGAAGCCGATGTAGTTGAATACCGAAACATGATTACCATCATTCGGGACCGTGTTCAAAATCTGATCAATCGAGGAATGTCCCTACAAGAAGTGAAGAATACTCGCCCTACTCTAGACTACGATACTGAGTACGGGTCAGATGCCGGGTTCTGGACAACAGACATGTTTATTGAGGCGGTCTATAGGAGTTTAAGTGAGTAACTGTCGCTTCCTAAGTGTTCCTTCTTTTATTCTCACGGGATCAATGTTCTTTATGCCGTTGCACGGGCTTACCCAAGAACAAGCTGATTTCACAGGCTACTGGGTTTCGGTTGTCTCCGAGGACTGGCGATGGCGCATGGTGATTCCTGCTAGGGGTGACTATGCCAATATACCCATTAGTGCGGAGGGCCGCAGAGTAGCCGACTTATGGGACCCGGACAACATCGATCCTGATGAGGCCTGCAAGCCCTATGGTGCAGCGGGCATTATGCGGGTACCAGGCCGATTACACATCACATGGGAAAACGAATCCACGCTACGAATTGATACGGATGCAGGCATGCAAACCAGGTACTTTCATTTGAACGGACAAATACCTAGTGGAATAAAGCCAACCCTGCAGGGATATTCTGTAGCCCAATGGGCAGTCCCACCAGGAGGAACCTCAGCAGGGTCTGGCCTAGGAGCAGTTACAGGTAGAACAACTGCCATCACCCAATCACGTACCTTGGAAGTGAGAACCGCCCATATGCTACCCGCCTATCTGCGCTGGAATGGCGTTCCGTATAGTGCGGATACTGCTTTGGACGAGTACTACGATCTTATAGAAAGACCTAACGGCGACACCTGGTTTGTAGTCACGACTGTAGTAGATGACCCTTTGTATCTCGATGAGCCCTACGTCACCAGCGCAAACTTTAAAAAAGAACCTGATGACTCTAAGTGGAACCCAGTGTCCTGTCTGAAACAGTGAGCTCATACCTGAATTCTGTTCGGTTTGCCCCTAACTCATTACCAAACTCTGACCTGGAAAAAATTGTGTTGATACAGAAAAAATATCATGTGAATTTGCGGCTGACTCTCCTAACAATGTTGTTGTGCTCGGGATTGACGCATGCCCAACTAGAGGGACCGGGCTTTACTGCACAACAAGTCTCGGCGGGAAAGAATACCTATGACATACACTGTGCGGTCTGTCATGGCCTGAATTTGACCGACGGAGAATTCGGACCACCGCTTAGGGGTCGTATGTTCATGCAGCGCTGGGGAGGAAAGTCTCTAGATACGCTCTTTATCGAAACAGCTACTACCATGCCCACCGCTGCACCCAGATCACTGAGTGATGAAGTTTACGCAGATCTACTCGCCTATATACTTGAGCAGAATGGTGTAAGGCCTGGCCCAAATCCTCTGCAACCTGACCCTCAATCTTTAGCAGCCCTTCTGATACCGACCTATGGACCGACCGCGGCTGGTGGACTCACAGCCGGCGCAGAACTACCACCCCCGCCTACACCACAAAGGGTCAACCCATTACAAAGTATTACTCCGGTCACAGAAAATATGCTAGCAGAGGCTCCGGCAGGTGACTGGCTGACCTGGAGAAGAACCTATGATGCTATGGGCTACAGTCCACTAGGCTCAGTAAATAAAGAGAGTGTAAAAAATCTGCGGGTGGCTTGGACGTGGACCTTGCCCGAGGGACCCAGCCAAGTCACGCCTCTAGTCCACGACGGAGTGATTTTTGCCCATGGATTCGGTGACGTCCTGCAAGCCCTAGATGGGGCAACAGGGGACCTGCTCTGGCAATATTCCCACTGGCTACCCAGCAGTCTGCCGGCGACTGCCAAACGAAGTATCGCGATTCACGGAAACCTATTGTATCTACCGACCTCGGACGCCAGGATCGTCGCCCTAGATGTCAAATCAGGCTCAGTGGTATGGAACCATCTGGTAGGTGATGTCCCCAACGGCTATGGCATGACGGGAGGGCCATTGGTCGCCAAGGGTACGGTTATGATCGGCACTACGGGGCGAGCACCGGGCGGTAATTATATAGTCGGTTTGGACGCTAAAACCGGAGAGGAGCAGTGGAGATTCTATGTTATCGCACGACCTGGGGAACCGGGCGGTAATTCCTGGAATGGCCTGTTACTCGAAGAACGAAACGGTGGCTCAGTTTGGGTTCCGGGCAGCTTTGACCCAGAAACGGGATTAGCCTACTTCGGCGTTGCTCAGACCTACGACACCGGCCCACTCCTAAATCTAATCGACAGAGCTGGGGTGACCAATGATGCGCTCTATACTAATTCCACGTTAGCGCTGGATCCAAGCACCGGGCGGCTGGCCTGGTACTTTCAGCACCTGCCCAATGATCAATGGGATCTGGACTGGGCATTTGAACGGCAGCTAATCAAACTACCGGTAGGTGGCCAAGAGAAAAAGATTGTTGCAACGTCAGGTAAGCTTGCCATATACGATTTCTTAGAAGCTGACTCAGGTCAATATATCTCCTCCATGGACCTAGGTTTACAGAATCTAGTTACCGCTATAGACCCAGAAACTGGTGCAAAAAAAATCGATCCTGAATTATTTCCGGGCAGAGGGAAAGCTATCATGGTGTGCCCCCATCCAGGGGGTGCTAAAAACTGGATACCAGGCTCGTATATGCCAGATACAAAGATCCTTTACTTGCCTTTGATGGAGTTCTGTATGGATCTTACGCCCGTCCCTCAAGGGGAACATGGCAGTCTATCCTCGGGTGTTAATTGGACAGTCCGCCCGTGGCCCGATAGCGATGGAAATTATGGTCGTCTTCAAGCTGTCAATCTGCAAACACAGGAAATAGTTTGGACACATCGCCAACGTGCGCCCCTCGTGAGCGGAGTAATGGCCACTGCAGGAGGAGTTGTATTTGCCGGCGATCTTGATCGGTATTTTGCCGCGTACGATCAGGATAATGGCCAAGAACTTTGGCGTGTACGTCTCAATGACGTGCCAAACAGCGCACCCATCAGTTACGAGGCAAACGGGAAACAATACGTAGCAGTAACGGTGGGTCACGGTGGAGCAATATCAGTAGACAGAACCCCGCTTGTGCCAGAAATCCGTTTACCCTCTAATCCGGGCGCAGCTCTCTGGGTATTTGAATTACCTGAAGATTAACTTAAAGAGTCAAGACGAGGATGGCAGAACATCCACCCTTCTAGGCGATACAGTGCTTGCTCTTAATTACAGGTAGGCAATCAATCGTCCTGTAACGATAGCAATCGTCCAAAATACAAAGGAACTCGCAGCAAGCCCTACTGCGAGCGGAGCAGGCCTGCTCAGGGACTCCCAGTCTTCTGCTTCCCGAGCAATAATTTTTCTCGTGTAGTGCAAGTTGACGCACCCCAGAATAATAAACGTGATCTTAACGAGAAAAGGGAAACTAGTAATATAAGTGGTTGCCTGGGTCATAAACAAAGACAGCCCTGTGAACAGATTAATATAGAGGCCAATCCAGGCTATCGGTACAAATCCGCACATCGTAGAAAAAGGAATGGCGCTATAAAGCCCAAGCATCCTCAGGTTAATTGCGAAAACGATTCCGACAATAATTGCCAAACCGACCGCGTGTGCTGAAAGCATAAGCGGCCATCCAGTGTAGGATGTCAGGATCCAATCCGAGTACGCTGTAGACTCCAGCCAACTTAGAAATCCCATACAAACCCCCAATTACTTTTTTCTGCCCAATGCATCATCATGAATTCAGGACCAAGTCTTTTTAGCTTGTCCTGATTCATCACATGCGCCGCTGTCATGACACTGCGCATTTTTGTCGATTAAACAAGCTAATCCACCAACCACGCCTAAAACAATAATTATATAAAGACTCACTGGCCCGATAATTTCCATGCTTTATCCTCCGTCCCCGTAGTAAGGTAATAATCGCCCGAAAACAATTACTCCTGACCATAACAGTATCGTTAAGCTCGCCATAATTTTAGCCTTCATTGGCGCATCATCTCCGCCCCTAAGGTCCCAAGCATCATCAAAGATAGTGAAATAAATTATCGCCACTGCACCAATTGTTAATAAAATAATTTTAGGTGGAAATCCGTCCATTGCTACATATCGTCCAGAGTCAGCAATAAAGAAAAACATACCGGTCACAACATTAACCAAAAATCCCAACAAACCGAGAGGCAACAGTCGATGGAAAGCAGCAAACGGAATACTTTTAGCTAGACCAAGTACGCGTAACGTTACAAGCAACACCACGCCGAACCCAAAAGCCATACCAATAAAATGAGCAGCCTCCATGGCAGGCCATGCCCAAGGATTGTTTAGTACACTACCCTCTACAAGTGAAATCCGGCTTGATTCAGCTCCTGATGACAACACCTCTTCTGCAGAGCCAATTTCCGGGTGATTAATATGACCACCGATATTTCCGACCTGAGTCATTAGCAACAATGTAATAATCCCAAAGCCTAAAACCAAAACGGATAACACGCTCCAATCTGACAAACCCGGGGTACGCCTGTACTGCCAAAGAGCAAGCCAGGATAAGCAACCCGTTATACCAAGAAAAACAAAAGCAAGTAGGGCAGCATCTTGATGCGCACCGATTAAGGCCGAGGAAATACCAGCACTTCCATCGATCGCCCACCTAGCAGCCGCCCCACTAATGTAGGTTGGAAGCGCGAGTAAGCCCAGCAACAGAAAAAGAATCAGGCTGGTCCTTTGAAGGGTTGTGTTTTTGAGGTATAAAGCCGCAAAAAAAAGACCAAGTGCAACTACGATCCCCACCGAAGGAAAATGATTGAGCAAAATATGTAAATGCGGCCCAGAACTCGGAATGAATTCCATACTTTATTCCCCGTAACCAGTTTCACTTGTTGCGCGGGACTCTACATTAGGAAGCCACTGAATACAATGGATTAAGGCTGATCAGGATACATTCCCCAAAAGAAACAATGGAATACAAATGACTCCCATTATCATTAACAAGAAAAATCGTTTTAGGCTCTTATCTCCAAAAATAAAAAAGATCAGGGTCCAATATTCCACTGCATGGTAGCCGGGTTAAACTGAATAATCAGATAAACTACTGATAAAACAAAAAATATCCACGCAAAAACTTCTCCAACCTGATGTTTGGGCACCTCGCGTATAAATGTACGTGTCTTGTGGGCGCCGTAACCTCGAATATCAAGCGCCATGGCCTGAGTCTGGCCGCTCCGCAACCCCAATACCAGCATCGAGAAAACCAAATGCTTGATGCGAATGTACTTTCGTCTCAACTTGCTAGTATTCTGGCCGAGATCTCGAATCCTTTGGGTAACTGAAATTTCTCGACCTAACTCCAAAAAAGCAGGAAACAAGATCAGCCCCATAACTGGGGCGTGGATCAGGCGATAATCCCATCCCCGTTTAGACAAATCTTGAACCAGATCTGTCGGGTGAGTAGTGAAAGCAAAAGCCAGCCCCACTATGGCCAAGGAAAGAAAGCGTAAGGCTAATAATGCACCAAACCCCAGCGAGGCCCACGTCAGATCCTTAACTGGTGTTTGGATTGCCACTTCACCCGAGCCGACAGTAGCTTGCCCACCATAAAAAAATGGGAAAACAACAGCAAGCAACAAAACAAAAGGTACGATGATTTTACCAAACGCCCAGTATTGTCGTAACGAAACACCAGTTAAAAAGATGGCCAAGAAAAAACAGAACAAGAACAAACCTGCTCCTACATAAATATTGGTGTTAAAGATTGCTACAAAAGAAACACTCAGGACCAATAGGAGTTTTGAAAACGGTGTCATTCGGTGAAAAACAGATGCTCCTTTTTTGTAAGAAAGACTAACACTAGCCACCACTGGCCTCCTGGACCCGCTCCATAAATGCCTGGGTTGTTAAAACTGGGTGATCCAGCAATCGAGTCGAAAACTGGACCACAGAAGGGGGCTTTAGACGCGCCCGCAATAGAATCTCTTCTGCGACAAAAAGTTCCTCCGGCTGACCATTAAAAATAATCTTCCCATCACAAAGAACAGCTGCTCGATCGGCGTACTCTGCTACCAACCGCATATCGTGGGTAATAAATATAACAGAGGCACCTTCGTCGGCTAGATCACGCAGCATTTGCATCAAATTCTGAGCCTGCTGATAGTCCTGCCCAAAAGTAGGCTCATCTAAGATAACCACCTCAGGCTTACTAACTACCATTGCAGCTACCGAGAGACGGCGCTTCTGTCCATGACTTAAAACATAAGGACTCGCATCACGTCGATCAAGTAACCTCACCTTGTCCAATAACTTGACTGTTTGCTGATCTACCTCATCTTGCTCCACTCCCAAGGTACGAAGTCCATGAGCGATTTCATCATAAACTGTACTGCAAACGAATTGTTTTTCTGGGACCTGAAAAATATACGCAACCCGCCTTACAAGTTTCTCAAAGCTATAATCACCTGTAGGGATTCCACCAACAAACACTGTGCCTGAATCAGGCCGCTCAATACCATTGCATAGCGAAGCAAGCGTGGATTTACCTGAACCGTTCTGGCCTACAATCGCTAATAATTCATTTTGCCGGGATAATAAATTCAAATTCTCTAATACCGGCTGTTCAGCGTAACTGAACGAAACTCCCCTAAATTCAATCGCTGGATTTGACAAACGAGGCCTGGAGTAGTCCGCATCACCTCCCCTCCCAAGCGGCTCCTGAGGGGAAATTTTTATACCTGAAGACTCAACAGCCTCAACCAGTTCTGCGCCACTAAGGGGTATTCCTCCAGGGAATTTGTGCCCCTGTTCCTGAAGTAGCAACCCCACCTCTGAGGCCTGAGGGATCCAAAGGCCCATTTGGTCGCGGACCCGTAACCCGTGCTCTTCTATAAACTGACGTGGCTCAAACGGGCCCATCACGTGCCTGTCCTCGACAAGGAGAACGGCATCCGCCCGGTCAAAAACCTCATCTACTTCATGCTCAATTACCAGTACCGTTAAATTCAAGCGCTCACGTATTCGGTCAATGGTATCTAGAACGTCTGCAGTCCCAGCTGGATCAAGATTGGACGTAGGTTCGTCTAAAATCAAAACAGATGGTTCCATTGCAAGCATAGCGGCCAACCCAACCCTCTGCTTCTCGCCCCCAGATAGGTGTAATATTTTGCGCCCCTGAAATCCGTCCAGCCCAACCATATCGAGCGCAAGATCAATCCGGCGCCGAATCTCGGTCGGTTCATACCGGTAATTCTCCAAGGCGAAGCCCACCTCATCCTCGACTGTTAACGTAACTATCTGGTCTTCAGGATTTTGAAACAGCATATTGACTATCCGGAAACGCTGGTCCGCCGTGATATCACGCCTGTTAACTAGGCCAAGCTTTGGGTGGTTTATTAATATTCGTCCATCGTTACGCCCACCAAAATAATCGGGATAAATCCCGACAAGATTCAGCGCCAGTGTACTTTTTCCAGAGCCACTCCGACCCAAAATAAGAACAAAAGATCCATCTTGGACCTTAAAAGAAACATCTGCCAAGGCAGCATGAGATTCTTTCTGGCCCCTCTCGGGCTTGAACCAGAAATTATATCCCTCTAGGAATGCAGAAGTTTGGTCCGTCTTCACGCGTGGGTGCTTTGACCGCCATCAAATGCAGGTGGAATTTCGACGGAAGGGACGCCAGCATTTTCTAGTCCCCTACCTAAATACCAGGCAGAGATCCCCCAAATGAATCCACCGAGAGTGGCGATAGTCATGGAAACTAGCGCCCACCGTGCACCGTTTGCCAACTGGAACCCACCTTGTCCGATGAACATGGCCAACTGATTCGCGACAGAAGTTACAGCTAACGCAAACCCAAACAAAAATTTTTCTCCCCGCCACTTCAGGGCCAAAAAAATAGTTATACCAAATGCCGCTGGAAACAATCCGTAGAACATCAGTATTGGTCCATCAGGATCCCCTGCAAACCACCGGACAAGTGCTGTCACTCCCACTGCAAGAACGACCAGCATCGCTCTTTTTCTCAAATAAACTCCAGCATAAAAAAGTATCCAGGTTGTACCATTGTAAAAGGCATAAATCGCAAACCCGAGGGGTCCAGTTGCCCAAACAGTGCGCTCCAAAAAACCAAGAAGTCCGATAATCTCGATCGCAGCCTGAATGACGCCTAGCAGCACTGCCGTTACAATATCCATTGTGTTGAGCTTAAAATCCTCACGAATTTGGTAAGTACTTCGCGCTGCAGAAGTTTGTATGATTTTCACCGCTAGTGTCTGGTCATAACTTGCACACAACATTCTCCAGAAGAAGCCCTGTTTTTATCAGAGCCACTGGTCCCATTGTGCAATTGTTCGTAAAAAAAGCGTCGAGTTGCCCGAGAGGATTAAAACCTCCTATCTGACCGGTCGATATACTCCTGCATTTTTCCCTCTTCATAGAGCTGCCGATAATATGAATCCGGATCGCACGACCCCGATGGGCCTCGCTCAGCAGCCGGGTCACCCTTGCGCCATGCTGCACGCCTCAGTGGTGGTTTCCGGTAATTCTCCGGGTCATGCAAAGCGATCTCTCCAATGAGTAAGGAGCCATCTTCACTCAATGTATAACGTTCAACAAAGCGGGCGTTCTCGGAAATTGGCTCACCCCTATAACCTCTAACTATCGGCTGAAGTCCAACCGTCTCGACTATTAAAGTATTACCGTCCCATCTTCCCAGGGAGTGACCAAGGGGAGACGGAAAAATATAGTCGGGCCTTGCTCTTCCATCCGTATAAATACGCCTCGATTCACCGCCAGAATACAGAAATACAAAGTGGCTCTCATAGCGCCAGATCTCAATCCCTGACGTAAAGCGCCTAAATAGCCCTGATGACATACACCGCTGGGCAGGGAAATCTAGTTCGTGATCAAACCTATCAACATATGCCTGAGCACTAGGAGTGAGATCCATGGTATATCTTGCAAGCCCGCCTCTACCACGGGCGCCGCTCCAAATGCCGGAAAAATCAACTGGTTCAGCCGGCTGATTCTCGGGTAATGCCACAACAATGCGCTCGCCCCCCCATACACCCCATGGGCTATCACAGCTCAGTGGGAAGCTACGGCAAAATTCGTTGGGCTCCTCGGGCCCAAATTCACCTTCCATGACATCTCCACTTAACACTCCTACAAGGGTCCGAATATAGGGTTGCCCTGCCCCTGTTCTGTCGTCGAAACCGATTTCTACTCCATAATCATCATTAATGAGAATCGATGCTGGGCCGCCTTCTACATGGGCAACCAGTCCTTCTTGGTTTGCTCGGATTTCTAGCAGACCATGTTGCGCTCCGCGCCCCTGATCGAACCAAATCATCCAGTCACCCACAAACTCGTCACTAACAGCGCATGCCGCCAGTGCAGGCAACGCATTACACAAAAGGATAGTCCAAAAAACCTGCGCTAATTTGTTTTTCATGATATTGGTCCTTAGCAATTACTGCACGCTATTATCGGCACCAGGGTGGCTAACCAAAACATGCCCATCCGCTAACTCTACAGTCCTGATAAAAAGTTTGGGTGAGCCATTACGAGTAACATCTCCGGTGATCGAGATCCGATCTCCAACCTGGATAAGATCAGGCATCCAACCTGTCCGTATCAAAGTAACAGGATTATGACCGTGCGTATCCCAAGTCACCTGATCTCCCTCTTTATCTGTTACTGCTAGGTAATAACGAACATGAGGGGCCTTAAACCAAACCTCGCTCACAACGCCCTCAATGGTGTCCTGAGTATGCATATCGTATTCCACTGAAATCGAGTGATGCGCAGTGGCCTGCAGAAACAGCAAATACATCGGTACACCCACCAACAGAAATTGACGCAACATAGCCTCCCTCCTTAGCAAAAGCCCCTAGGTCCTTGCGGTTCAAACCCTAAGGGATGCCGATTAATACCGACAATATATCCTAGTGACCGAGATGCCTCCAGTACGATCAGTACGATTCAGTGCTGTAGTTGTCCCTATTTCTCTTTTTAGCTACCTCTAGCGCCCCATGAAGACCGGCTTAGTTTTCTTCATGAAAGCCCGGCGACCTTCAGCATAATCTTCGCTGGCTGCACATCCTTGCACTAATCTCTCACACTGCTCTAAGTCTTGCTCTTCAGAATTTTTGAGCAATTCTTCAACAATGATTTTAGATGCGTGAACAGAAAGTGGTGCGTTAGTTGCAATGGTCGCCGCAACCTGAGTTACAAAGGGATCTAATTCAGATTTCTCTAGGACTCTATTTACAAGACCCATTTGTGCTGCCTCAGCTCCCGTAAAGCGGTTGCCCGTAAAAAGCATTTCCTTCGTGTAAGCTGGCCCCAACAAATTCAATACTAGTTCCACCATGTAGCGCCTGTACCCCAATCCCAAGCGTGCTGCCGGTATCGAAAAAACAGCGTCGTCAGAGCAAAACCTCAAGTCACAACTGGCGGCTAATGCAACCCCGCCCCCCATACAGTAGCCGTGAATCATTGCTATAGTCGGTTTTTCTATCCCCTTTACTGCACGGTACATCTGGCTAGATTTCAGGTGATATTCAGCAGCTGCCTTGGCATCGTTCCGTCTTTCTTCAAATTCCGAGATGTCAGCCCCAGAAACGAATGCAGCATCCCCTGATCCAGTTAGGACAATAACTCTCACGCTGTCATCCTTTGAGAACTGTTCAATTATTTTGGTTGCACGAGCAGCCATAGCCAAAGAAATGGCATTGCGCTTCTCTGGCTGATTCACTGTTAGCCAACCAATAGCACCATCCACATGAGCTAAAATCTTGTTAGATTCTGAATTAGTTTCCATTTTTCTACCTACAATTACTTCTGTGCTCGCTTGCTACTCAATAGCACCCTCAGCGCGCAACTGTTCGATCTCCTCATCTGAATATCCAAGCCTAGTTAATATCAACTCCGTATGCTCACCACATTCAGGTGCTGAAATTTCCAACTTGCTAGGTGTTCGGCTAAGCCTTACTGGCTGCCCGACCAAACAAATATCTCCTAGTTTAGGTGATGGGACGGTCTGCGCGATACCAAGGTGTTGAACCTGCGCATCACTGAAAGTCTGATCAAGGGAATAGATCGGTCCACAGGGTACACCATAACTATTAAAATGTTCTATCCATTCTGAACTTGGGCGTCTAACTGTGATCTCCTCAATAAGATCATTCAGATGGCTCCTGTTTTCTCTTCGTGCCTCTGGGGTAGAAAACTCTGGCTGTGCCTGCAAATCCTCTCGGTTAATGGCTTCGCAAAAACGTGCCCATAATGGGGGTGGAGGCGCTATATTAATAAAGCCATCAGAAGTCTTAAATCGTCCAGTAGGAGCACTAGTAGGATGATTGTTGCCTTCCTGCTTCGGCAATTCTCCAGCCATCAGATAACGGGAGGCCTGAAAATCCAACATAAAAATTTGGGATTCGAGCAAGGAAGTTTGTACCCACTGACCTTCCCCGCTCCTTTCACGCTCAATCAATGCAATGAGAGTACCCAAGGCTCCAAATAAGCCAGCCGAAAGATCAGCAATTGCGGTACCTACCCGCATCGGCCCTCGACCAGATTCTCCTGTCACCGACATAAGCCCCCCCATACCCTGGGCAATCTGATCTACCCCTGGTCTGTCTCGATACGGACCATCCTGACCGAAACCAGAGATACTTGTATAAATCAATTTCGGATTAATACGTTTTAGTGACTCGTAATCAATGCCCAGTCGATTTTTAACGTTTGGTCGATAATTTTCGACGAGGATATCAGCGCCTTCAACGAGTTTTTCCAATACCCGAAGACCCCCTTTTTTCTTTAGATCGAGCCCAATGCTGCGTTTATTTCGGTGCAAATTTTGAAAATCAGGATCGTGACGGGTAGAAAAATCGGTTGCCCCCAAGCTTGCGGGTATTTCCACCTTTATAACTTCTGCACCCCAATCCGCAAATTGCCGGACGCAGGTTGGTCCTGCACGTACGCGGGTAAGATCGATCACTACCAAGCCAGAAAGCGCTGGTGCTTGAGCATCTATCATGGCAAATACCGCTTAAGAGTCACTCCCTGCCTTATGTTTAAACTCTTAACTTCGAGTCCTCTTGCCTACAAACCTAAAAGACTCAAACTAAGCTCTATACTTATTAATTTTCACTACCAAGGCTCTACCTACGAAAGTGGTAATCGTAGGGCGTTCCTGCGGAGCGAGCATTAATCCAAATCTCCAGCATCCCCTCCAAAACGTGAGAGGCCCGAATCGGGCCCACATCCAGTGGCTCAAGCCCCATGCCGGACACCAACTCAGCCACAGCCTTTTTTGCATCAGTATTATTGCCAGCCAAAGGAATAGTGACTGGCCCACCAGGTTCGATCATTGTTCTATAGTTTAATGTGTTGAACGCTTTGACCACGTAGGCATCCGGTGCGATAGCCTGAATCAATTCACCATTGGATGTATCTACTGCATGATCGGCAAACCCGTCATCCGTATCCATGGAAATCCGGTTTGTGGGATCCAGAATAATTTTCTCGGAAAGGTCCCCGAGCCCTCGCACCACCTCTTCTGCAACACCCCCAGGCACTGCAACCACAACAATATCGGCGCCCATAACTGCCTCTGACTGGCTCGTGGCAGAAGCATTAGCCCCCGTGCGGTCAACCAACTCCTGCACCTCAGCGCGGCTAGGGTCCCTAGAGCCATACACGATGGTGTGACCCTGCTGTGCAAACTCAGGCCCCAGCGCTCCACCGACATTACCTGTGCCGATGATCGCTACCGTTGCTGCCAACACGCCAGGGTGCCAGGATGCCAGGCTGACTACTAATAAGTAAGCCGCCAAACCTCTACTCAAATATTTCATACCCTTACCTCCTCGCAAACCATTCTTCTTGCAATAAAGTAGCTACTCTGGCTCTTCTTCCCGATCTTCAAAAAATTCTGGTGGAGACTCCAAGCATGGGCCCCTCATTTGGATGATCTCTTTCTCATCAAGCTCTGGCGGGATCTCAAGAGACCCAGTCTCATTAGGCAACGTGAGATCGCTAGGAACCTGTACAGGTGCAATTTCTCTGCTATTAGCATAAACCTCTGGGTCTTCACACTTAAGTCCACCCAAGCCCAACCTCCCGCAACCAACCGCAACACCGGCAAAACCCAATAAAAATAAGACGCAACGACTCACATCTAAATCCTCACCACGTAATCCCAGCTTTTTTCATGGCAGCGAGCATCGCCTCATGGTAGGTACTTACCAACGTTGTCAGAGGCAAACGAATTCCATTGCTAATTAATCCCATTTGGCTTAAAGCCCATTTTACCGGGATGGGATTGCTCTCAACAAAAAGAACCTGATGCAATTCCTGCAGTAAGCCATCAATCTTCATAGCGCCTTCGCGATCACCAGAGCACGCGAAGTTACAAAGTCGCTGCATCTGAGATGCAGCGACGTTAGCGGTGACTGAAATAACTCCGTCGCCTCCACTCAGAATAAACTCACAACTAGTGCCATCATCTCCACTCAGTAAACAAAAATCTGCATGACAGCCTTCACGCAGCGGTTGAACTCGTGCCAATTCACCGGTGGCCTCTTTAACTCCGATAATATTTCCATGTTCGGATAACCGAATCACCGTTTCGGGCTTTAAGTCTACCCCCGTCCGAGAAGGCACATTATAAAGCGTTACTGGCTTATTAACTCCTTCTGCGATTGTTGAAAAATGCCGATACATACCTTCTTGCGTCGGTTTATTGTAGTAAGGCGTGACAACCAAAAACCCTGATATCGGAAGATCATCTACTGTTCGGGAAAGGTCTAAGGTCTGGGCAGTAGAATTAGACCCTGTGCCAGCAATCACGGGTAAATCTTTGCTTAGCTCGCAAGCGCGCTCGATGAGGGCAATGTGTTCGCTTCGAGTTAAGGTAGCAGACTCGCCAGTAGTTCCAGCAATTACCAGGCCTTTTGTACCAGAATTACGGTGAAAACTAATCAGTTGCGCAAGGCCATCGTAATCAATGTCGCCATTTGAATGCATTGGTGTGACCAAGGCTACAATACTGCCCGAGAACATCCGTTACTCCAAATAAATAAATTGCCGAAGACGATGGTACTGGGCCCCTTAATGTCGCGCAATACGCGCATTGCATGATCTTGAAAGGTACACTGGACATCCATCCCAACCGAGGAAGTGTGATCACAATGGAACAGCTCGTAGTTATCTCCGCGGTCGGAGATGATCGCACCCGTGTGGTACATGATCTTACCCAATTTGTTTTAGATTGCGGTGGAAATATCAAGGAAAGCCGCATGACAACACTTGGCTCAGAATTTGCCGGCCTTCTGCTGGTTTGTGGAAATTGGCACACTATCACTCGGCTCGAACAGGATATAGGGGATTTTTCTAAAAAAAATGAATTAAATATCCAAATTAAACGAACCAAACAAAAAGATTTTGGCAAAGAATTGCTACCCTATGCCATTGATGTCGTGTGCCTTGATCAGCCCGGTATTGTCAACAATATTTCTGGTTTCTTTGTGAAGCGAAATATAGGGATCAATGAGGTCACAACACGGAGCTATTCGGCGGCTCAATCCGGGGCATTGATGTTCACTCTACAAATGCTAATAAATATACCTGCCGGCATCCATATTTCGGGGCTCAGGGAAGAATTTGTAGAATTCTGTGACCAATTTAACCTTGACGCAATCATGGAGCCCGTGAAAAGCTAGGTCCCTGCGCAACATACAAAACCTCTCCTCTAGCTTACCGAAAATGGGAATACTATGACGCAAATAGCCCTTGGCAAAAAAATTCCTGCCTTTACCTGCTACGCAACCCGTGAAAAAAAAATCTCGACAAAGATGCTAAAGGGAGGCCCCTTTATCCTCTATTTCTACCCAAGGGACAATACACCTGGCTGCACACAAGAAGGGATTGATTTTCGTGACAACCACACGCAATTTAAGAGCTGCAAGGCAACTGTCTTGGGTGCCTCAAGAGACAGCTTGCAGTCCCATGAGAAATTCAGAGCTAAACACAAACTCCCCTTTGATCTAATCTCTGATCCAAACGAAAAACTCTGCAAACTCTTTGATGTTATTAAAGAAAAAAATATGTATGGAAGAAAAGTACTAGGAATTGAACGAAGCACTTTTCTAGTCGATTCCGAGGGTATCCTTCGCTATGAATGGCGTAAAATAAAAGTTAGGGGCCATGCGAAAGAGGTGCTTCATGCACTCAAAGATTTGTATACAGCGCCCGGGAAATAACAGTATACTTTACCTGAGGTTATATAATTAAAATTTTGAATATTAAAAGATTTTACCTTTTTTTACTCATCGGAGTAGCACTATCAGGTTGGGCTGATACCCCCCTGCCTGACTTTGGCAATCCGGCGGATTCGGTGCTTACACGCAGCCAAGAGGCGCAACTCGGCCGGCAAGTAGTCCGCCAACTTCGTAATGCTGGCGCTATGACGGAAGACCCCCAACTGCATGAATATGTTCAGACACTTGGAGCTACTCTGGCGGCGCATGCTCACAACGGCGAATTCCAATTTGAATTTTTTATTGTAAACGATGATGCTATAAATGCTTTTGCGCTGCCTGGGGGCTATATCGGCGTTAACGTCGGGTTAATCCAAGCTAGTGAAACCGAAAGCGAACTGGCAGGCGTCCTTGCTCACGAGATCGCCCATGTAACCCAACGCCATATTGCGCGCTCAGTGTATGATAATCAGCGATCTAGCATCCTTTCAATAGCAGCTATGCTGGCTGCGGTTTTGCTAGGTGCAGCTTCCGATGCGGGCGGGGATGCAATGCAAGGAATTTTGACCGCGTCCCAAGCAGCTACTGTTCAGCGTCAGATTGATTTTACACGGTCCAATGAATTTGAAGCAGACCGCATTGGCATGGATACGCTTTATTCTGCAGGATTTAACCCCCTAGGAATGGCAAGTTTTTTTGAGAAACTTTCCCGCCGTTACGGTCTAGCGAGACAGAAAGTTCCTCAGTTTCTACAAACGCACCCGGTCACTAGTGAGCGCATTGCCGGCTCACGCAATCGCGCACGACAGCTACCAACCGTCGATGCCCATAATACTCTGGGCTACGAACTAGCGAAGACTAGACTCACCGCCCTGGGCGCTCCAAGTGCCGAAGAAGCTTACACGTTATTTCAAACTCGATTAGAAAACAATGATGTATCCACTAATCGCTATGGAATGGCACTTAGCCTTGCCCGCTGGGGAAGAAATGATCATGCCGAAGAAATTTTTAAGGCACTGTCTGAGGAAGAGCCTGGTGTCATAGCATACCGAATCGGCCTTGGTGAATCTCTAATGGCTAGTGGCTCGGTAAGCGTAGCTCTCGCTGGATACGCTGATGCCATAAATTTGTTCCCAAGAAATGTACCTCTGACTATTAGTTACGCTAAGGCTCTTATTTCAGCTAACGAACCCTCTCGGGCGCATAAACTTCTACTCGATTTGCTTAACAACGTGCCACCAACCCCAGAACAAATACGCCTTATTGCTCGTGCTGCTAATGCGGAGGGTGACATAGGTAATGCGCAACACTATATGTCCGAGTATTACATCATGGTTGGTAATCTACCGCTCGCAATTAACCAATTGCGAATGGCAATTGAGTCACCAGGGGTTAATCCAGTAGATCTGGCACGCTACCAGGCTCGACTTGATGAGCTTATTGAAGCAATGCCTAAGGACAAGTAACACAAAAAACCACCATAAAGTAAGGGTCCCAGAGAATCTCACGCGAACTTATCGCGTGCTTTCGCCGCATCTTCTTGGGCTAAGAGTTATATTTCTGGTATTGCTACGTTGTAGTAAGTTCCATGCTCGAATCATAGCTACCCGTTCGTGCCAGTCCATTTAGCTTTGCACGTAAGCCGAAGGCTGCTTGACCAAGCTCGTAATTCTCTTTCTGGCCAGCCCAACTCTGTAATGCAGATGCTTGTAGCGCTCTTCCGTAGGAGAACGATAACTCCCATGGGTGGGATCCTAGTTTGTTCATAGCATCAAGATGAGTCGTGGCATCCACGTCACTCTGCCCACCCGAGAGGAAAGCTATACCAGGAACTTCTTCCGGTACATTAGCTGTCAAACAACGCACTGTAGCTTCAGCAATTTCTTCTGCGCCGGCTTGAACCGGACATTTCTTTCCTGAGATAACCATATTTGGCTTCAAAAGCATACCTTCAAAATTTATCCTGTGTAGCTTTAGCTGATCAAATGTGACTGAAAGAACAGTGTTCGTGACCTCCTCGCAAAGCGCGATGTCATGAGCTCCATCCATAAGAACCTCTGGCTCCACAATTGGCACAAGCCCGGCTTCCTGGCATAGGGCAGCATAACGTGCCAATGCATGGGCATTAGCCAAAATACAAAAATCTGTAGGAGCTCCATCTCCAATATCGATGACCGCCCGCCACTTAGCAAAACTTGCTCCCAAATCTCGGTACTCAACGAGTCTATCGTTAAGCCCGTCCAGCCCCTCGGTCACCTTCTCTCCCGTGAAATTAGGTAAGGCCTTGGCTCCTTTGTCCACTTTTATGCCTGGGATTATTCCCTGGTTTTTCAGATAATCAGGAAAAGGGGTACCATCTTGGGTGCTCTGCCTTAATGTCTCATCGAACAAAATTACACCACTAATGTGTCGACATGCATCAGGCGTCGTAAACAACATTTCCCGATAACTACGGCGACTGCTTTCTGTTGATTCAGTAGAAATAGAATCAAACCTTTTTTTGATTGTGGGAGAGCTTTCATCCGCAGCCAAAATTCCCTTCCCAGGCGCTACTAGGGCTTGGGCCACTACGTTCAAGTCGGTAACACTCATTTAGAAAATCCTTTTAGAAATTGTAGTTAAACACTAGGCAGTAAGAACCTTTTCTACGTGTAGGATAGCAAAGATTTCAGTCTACCTACGCTCCATGCTAACCAATTCTCAGCCCAACCTAACTCTTGTGGCTACAGCCAAGGAATGGTGCGGCATCCAACTCTTTCCACCTGTCTTAAATAGAACCAAAATGGTACTATATAAGAACCTTGAGGCCTAGGGTACAAAAAATTATGTTAAAAATTAGTAAATTAACTGACTATGGGACGCTAGTTCTGGCTCAGCTAGCCAAAGAGTCAAAATTGTCTAGTGCCCACAAAGTAGCCAGAGCCACACACCTAGGTCAGCCTACAGTAAGCAAAATCCTCAAAGCACTCACTCACGCAGGCCTAGTGGTATCAGAACGCGGGGCCCAGGGTGGTTATGCACTGGCTAGGCCGGCTGTTGAGATTAGTGCGGCCGAAATAATCGATGCCCTAGAGGGCCCTGTTGCCATTACAGAGTGTAGTTTAACGAAAGGACACTGTGATCTGCAGTCAAACTGCCAGGTGGCTACCGCTTGGCAGAAAATAAATTTTAGCATACGTCGAGCACTTAACGAGGTGAGTCTAGTAGACCTACAAACCCCAGTTGAATTGCTGCTCGCCCCTAACTTAAAGGCATATCTAGCCAGTCCGACCAATTCAAAAAGATAGTAATAATGACAGCAACGAATTCAAAAGCGATTGATAGGCTAGTCCAGAACAAATATCGCCACGGGTTTGTCACGGATATTGAGCAAGACACAATTGCGCCGGGTTTAGATGAGGAAGTAATTCGCCTGATCTCTAAAAAGAAAGGTGAACCAAAATTCCTGACCGATTGGCGTATAAAGGCCTATCACCAATGGCTAACCATGACTGAGCCTAGCTGGGCCCATGTTCGTTACCAGCCAATCGATTACCAGTCAATTTCCTACTACGCTGCACCAAAAAATACAGATGACGGGCCCAAGAGTCTAGATGAGGTTGATCCCAAGCTACTTGAAACGTATGACAAGCTGGGAATACCCCTGCATGAGCGGGCCCGCCTTGCTGGCGTGGCTGTCGATGCAGTTTTTGATAGCGTCTCTGTTGCCACAACCTTCAAAGAAAAACTTGCTGGAGCTGGGGTTATTTTCTGTTCATTCTCTGAAGCAGTTCGAGAGTACCCCGATCTTGTAGAGCAGTATCTGGGTAGTGTTGTACCACTCAGAGATAATTTCTTTGCTTCCTTGAATTCTGCGGTATTCAGCGATGGCTCGTTCGTATATGTGCCAAAAGGCGTTCGCTGCCCAATGGAGCTCTCAACATACTTTCGAATCAACGCTATAAATACAGGACAATTCGAGAGAACACTAATAATCGCCGATGAGGATAGCCACGTAAGCTATCTTGAAGGGTGTACTGCACCCATGAGAGACGAGAATCAACTTCACGCAGCCGTCGTAGAGCTGATTGCGCTAAAGAATGCAGAGATCAAATATTCGACCGTCCAAAACTGGTACCCGGGCAACGAGGAAGGTGTTGGGGGTATCTATAATTTTGTTACTAAACGTGGAGACTGTAGGGGAGATAACTCTAAGATTTCCTGGACTCAAGTTGAGACAGGTTCTGCTATCACGTGGAAATATCCGAGCTGCGTACTTCGTGGCGATAATTCTATAGGTGAATTTTACTCTGTAGCTGTAGCAAATAATTTTCAGCAAGCAGACACAGGCACAAAAATGATTCACATTGGAAAAAATACGCGCAGCACAATTCTCTCCAAGGGGATATCTGCTGGACACGGCCAAAATACTTACCGTGGCCTAGTACGAATGATGCCAAGCGCTAAAGGAGCCAGAAATTACACGCAATGTGACTCACTATTACTTGGAGATCAGTGTGGTGCCCATACATTTCCGTACGTGGAAAGCCGCCAACATACAGCAAAAGTAGAGCATGAAGCTACAACCTCCAAAATTAGCGAAGATCAGTTGTTCTACTGTCGACAGAGAGGACTATCCGAAGAAAATGCGGTCAATATGATAGTCAATGGATTTTGCCGAGAAGTATTTAAAGAACTACCTATGGAATTTGCAGTAGAAGCCCAGAATCTGCTCAACGTTAGCCTAGAGGGAAGTGTCGGATGACTATTGAGGAGTATCTACAAAATGCTTCGGATTGAAAATTTACATGTTTGTGTTGAAAATCAACCAATCCTTAATGGCCTAAGCCTAGAAATTAACGCTGGGCAGGTACACGCGATCATGGGTCCCAATGGCTCCGGAAAAAGTACATTGGCGCAAGTACTTGCTGGGCGCGATGACTACAAAGTCACCCAAGGCAGTATCACTTTTTGTGGTCAAAATTTACTTGAGATGCAGCCAGAAGAAAGAGCGCACCTTGGGCTTTTCCTTGCGTTTCAATACCCCACTGAAATTCCAGGCGTTAACAATGCTTACTTGCTTAAGGCTGCCCTTAATGCCCAACGTGTGGCTCGAAACGAGCAAGAAGTAGATGCCTTTGAATTTATGAATCTCATAAAAAACAAAATGAAGATGATGCAGATTCCAGAAGCATTTCTAAATAGAAGCGTAAATGAGGGTTTTTCTGGAGGGGAGAAGAAACGTAACGAAATTTTACAAATGCTAACACTTGAACCTTCGCTTGCAATCCTTGATGAAACGGACTCGGGCTTAGATGTCGACGCGTTACGAATAGTCGCGGATGGCGTCAATAATCTACGTAGCTCTGAGCGTTCCCTCATATTAGTAACCCACTACGAAAGACTACTAGAGCTAGTTGTACCAGATTTTGTACATGTGCTAGCCGGCGGGAAAATTGTGAAATCTGGGGATCAAGATTTGGCTCGTTACCTTGATGAACATGGTTATGATTGGGCGCAAACAGAAGTGTCCGCATAATGAACACTGAGATTCTCAGAAAAGAATTTGAATCTCGGATGGCTCAACTGCCCAGCCAGGGAAAGGATCATGAGTTTCGGCAGAAGGCTATGGATGCATTTTACAGCTCGGGCTTTCCAAGTCGGCAATGGGAAACTTGGAAATATACAGATTTAAAACCTATTACTTCCAAGGAATTCCAGTTAATACCCAAAGAATCGATCGATAGCGCCCACAAGACAGCCTCTAAAATCCTAACAACTTGCGATCTTGAAGCGGAGTCTCCAAGGCTCATATTTCTGGGCGGTCATCATGTACCAGAGCTTTCCTCAGAGATAACCATAACTGGACTTAATTTATCAATGCTTGGTCATCCCAGCCCAGAGAACCGCTCAGCTTTCTCAAAATACTCAAGCAAGAATTTCAAAGAACACCCACTAGCAGCACTTAATGCAGCCTTTTCAACCCAGGGTGTTCGAATTCAAGTTGCAAAGAAAACTAATATTGATACAGCAATACATTTGGTATTCTTAGATGGCAATCTCGAAAATCAGACCTCGCAACCTAGAATTCTGATCGATCTTGAGGCTGAATCAAAAGTAACTATTGTCCAGCATTTTCTTGGGTCTAACCTAAACTCAGGGTGGACCAACTCAGTAACAGAAATATCTCAGGCTCACGGCTCGGATCTTACGTTATACCAATTCCAAGATCATGGGATTGAACATTTTCATACGGGCCTGCTGTCTTCCAGCTTGGCTGGTGATGCATCAATTAAGCTCGGCTTTATCGATCTAGGAGGGCGACTAACGCGTAATGATATACACATAGATCTCAACGGAACCGGCGCCAAGACAGAGTTATTTGGGATTTTTCTAGCTACCGACGGACAGCACATTGATAATCACACTCGCATTGATCATCGAGCCCCAGAAACAAAAAGTATAGAAACCTTCCGCGGCATCGTTGGTGATCGGGGTCGGGGTGTATTTAACGGCAAGGTTGTAGTACATCCCGATGCACAGAAAGTGGATGCCCAACAGAGCAGTGATAATTTACTTCTTTCTGAGAAGGCCGAAGTCGACACTAAACCAGAGCTTGAAATTTATGCTGACGAGGTTAAGTGTAGTCACGGAGCAACAGTTGGCGACCTGGATGCTGAGCAACTCTTCTACATGAAATCTCGTGGCATCAAAGAAAGTGATGCCCGGGGAATTTTAATATTTGCGTTTGCCAATGAAATCTTAAAACTCATAGGGCTTCCGCAGCTAAGGGAGCGTGCAGCCCATAGGGCCGCTCATCACCTACCAGGTCAAACAGACTTGGTGTAGAGCTATGAATGCCATCACCGCAAGTCAATCTAATATCAAACTTATCTCTGATGTAGCTTCTTTGCGAAAAGATATTCCAATACTCCACCAGAAAATTCGGGGGAAGCCTCTTGCTTATTTGGATAATGCAGCCTCAAGTCAACGGCCACAGTTTGTTATCGATGCCATAAGTAACCATGAAAAGCATAACCACGCCAATATTCATCGTGGAGTCCACAAGCTGAGTCAGCGTGCTACAAGCGCCTATGAGGGTGCCCGAGAAAAAGTATGCACGTTCATTAATGCTAACAACAATAAAGAAATTATCTTTACTCGAGGTACAACAGAATCCATCAACCTAGTAGCACATAGCTTAGGATTAAGTCGGTTAAAGCAAGGTGATGAAGTGCTAATTTCGTGGATGGAACACCACTCTAATATTGTGCCATGGCAATTAATTTGCGAGAGAACCGGGGCAAAATTAAATACTATCCCTATCACGGACCGCGGTGAACTTGACCTAGAAAAATTCGATCAATTGTTAAGCGAACGCACGAAAATCGTTGCTATTGTCCATGTTTCGAATACGCTGGGTACCATCAATCCCGTGAAAGAGATTATTGATAAGGCCCATTCTAAGGGGGCTGTGGTTCTGCTAGATGGCGCCCAAGCCGTGTCACACATGCGCATTGATGTGCAAGAGATTGATTGTGATTTTTATGCATTTTCAGGCCACAAGATGTTCGCTCCAACTGGCATTGGTGTGCTATATGGCAAAAAAGCACTACTGGAAAGCATGCCCCCATATCAGGGCGGAGGCGAAATGATTCTCACGGTCACCTTCAAAAAAACTACCTATAACACACTACCTTATAAATTTGAGGCGGGCACGCCACACATTTCAGGGGCTGTTGGACTCGGGGCTGCTATAGACTATTTATCTCGCATCGATTTTAATGAAATTACAAAGCATGAGCGCGATCTCCTTGAGTATGCGACCAGTCGACTCAGTGATCTGCCTGGTGCTCGAGTCATTGGCAAGGCACACAAAAAAACTGGGGTGCTTTCATTCGTACTTGGTAACATTCACGCCCACGATCTTGGCACGATTTTAGATCAAGAAGGTATTGCCATCCGAACTGGCCATCATTGCACTATGCCTATTATGGAATTTTTCGGGATCCCTGCGACGGCAAGAGCTTCTTTTGCTTTTTATAACAACAGAAATGATGTAGATCAATTTATCAGTGGCTTACGAACTGCCTTAAGGATTTTCTCATGAACGAAATCCAAGAGCTCTATCGCGAAGTAATTTTAGATCACAATCGTCATCCTAGGAATTTTGGTGAAATAGAGAATGCCGACAGAGTGGTTGAGGGTATCAACCCGCTGTGTGGTGACCGGATCACTCTTTATCTGCGCTTAAATAAAGGAAATGTTGAAGACATTATGTTTAACGGTACGGGCTGCGCCATCTCGGTAGCCTCATCCTCTCTCATGACCGACAAAGTAAAGGGTACCTCGGTAAGTGATACACTGGATTTATTTGATAAAATCCACCGACTGTTAACAGATGAAAACGATTACAAAACAGAAGACCTAGACAAATTAGCAGCACTTTCTGGCGTCCGGCAATACCCTACCCGGGTAAAATGTGCCAGCCTAGCGTGGCATGCATTAAAAACTGCACTTACCGGGTCAGAGATTAGTACTTCTACCGAGTAAAAATGAACTCTTTTCAGAATGAGCCAATTACACTATCTCGAGAGTGTGACGCAATTGTTATTCCTGCCGGCGAAGAGGTAACCCTTTCAGCTGGCACGACAGGCTTTATAACACAGGAACTTGGTGGCAGTTTCACAGTATATATTGAGGGAAATCTTTTTCGAATCTCTGGGTCGAATGCAGACGCAATCGGCAAGGAAACGATGAAGGCACCAAGCATACCCACTGATGCTTCAGAGGAAGATATTGAAGCTGTAGTTTGGCAGCAAATTAAGACCTGTTATGACCCCGAGATACCCATTAATATTGTGGACCTTGGTCTGATTTATGAATGCAAGATTGAGCGAAAGGAGAATCACAAGTTTCTTGCTAGCATAAAAATGACACTAACTGCCCCTGGGTGTGGCATGGGCGATATTCTTATGGAAGACGTTAAAGAGAAAGTACAAATAATCCCTGCGGTTGAAGTCGCAGAGGTTGAGCTCGTGTTTGATCCCCCATGGAACCAAACCATGATGTCCGAAGAAGCACAGCTAGAGGCCGGACTACTTTAACGTTCGCGCCTAACCCTAACTGAAAGACCGCTATGAACCGGTGCAAGAAAATAGCTATTCATGGAACCACGCCTAATTTCAACCTGAAAGGGCGTAGCTGGATAACTTTGACTATGAACGCTTGTTTGAATCCAAACTTGATTATCTGACATAAAAAAAACAGACATCCCAGAGATATTTTTTTGAACGCGCGCCACAACTGCGTCGATAGTATCTAGGGTTTCGGCTGGTGCATTTAAGCCAAACCGATCTCTCAGTGTTGGGGTTTCAATAGTGTCCGCCTCTTGAGAGCCCTGAAGACTGGTATTCCCCCCACTTGAAGTCTCTTCGGCTACTGCCTCTTCTGATGAATCAATTGGTTGAGATATTGGTTTAGTATCAACCCTCTCCGGGCTCTCCGAAGATACCTTTCCTAGCAGGCGGTCATAACATTCCAAGCGCTCAAAATCAGTCTCAATTAGCATGCATTGCATTACATTCCCTTGAGCCTGTTGCGCGAAAACAAACGGAGATGACTCCAATAGCACCACCAAGAAAAGCATGGCACTAAATATCTTTATTTTTCCAATCATCACCTATCTCTATTGCAATTCACTTTACAGTCTAACGCAACTTTTAGCTAAAAAGGCATCAAATAAAAACTTATTGTGAGCACCCCTACTAAAAAAAATCAAACAACCGTCTTTAATTTTCAGCGAACATCGCAGAAACAATATGCATAAAGACCACGTGGATCATTTAACCGCTCTAGCAACTTAGCTGGTTCTTCCACAATACTTACGAACCCATCAAGTGATTTAGAAAAAAAAGAAGGCATCCTCCCAAAAACACTCAGCATAGGCCTCACAACTTGAGTTAGACGTAAAACTAATTGCTCAGCAAGACCCAATTCCATTTCCAAATACTCTACTTCGTATTTATCAGCCCCTAATCCAGCTAGTTGAGCTGCTGAAAGAATTGCATCTTCTAATTGACCCAACTTATCTATAAGCCCAACTTCCTGGGCATCCGTGCCGACCCAAACCCGTCCCTGTGCTACCCGGTCAATGTCATCTATGGACCGATTCCTGGCTTCCGCTACCTTACGAACGAAAAGTTCATACCCATGTCTAACGGTCCGCTCAAGAAGCTCATCCATATCTGGACCTATCTCTCGACCTACATTGAGTTGGCCTGCTAACTTGGTAGTTCCAACCCCATCCACGTGGATGCCTAGCCTGTCCAGACTACGTTGGAAGGTTGGGAACGCGCCCCCAATCCCGATAGAGCCGGTAATTGTGGTCCGATTTGCCCAAATTTCATCTGCGCTCATTGAGATCCAATAGCCACCTGAAGCCGCAACACTACTCATAGACACAACCAGAGGCCGCTCAGTAGCCTGAAAAGCTTCGAGTTCCTGCAAAATTACTTCAGATGCAAAAGCACTGCCACCACCGCTGTCCACTCGTAACACAAGGGCCCTTACCCTCTCATCTTCCGTTGCACGACGGATAAGCCTACTGGTTGAATCCCCGCCAATACCCCCTGGCGCTTGCGTGCCATCCAAAATATTTCCAGAAGCAACCACGATGGCGATACTATTTTGTGAGTCTGAATGAGGCCCTTCGTTACGTGCAGCCCGTAAATACTGCTCATGACCGACATGAACAAAATTCCCCTTTTCATGCATATTACCCTCAACTAGTCCTTCTAATCGTTCCTGTATCTGGCCACGCGTCAAAAGTTCGTCGACTAGCCCGTGGCGGAGTGCCATCAGTGCAGTATCCCCACCGGCTGCTTCAAGTAAGCCCAGTGCATCATCTGCGTATATCTGCAGTTCGTTTAAATCTAGGCCACGAGCATCTGCAACATCAGCTTTGTAAGCATCCCAGAGAGTATTCAGGAATACATTTGTTGCTTCTTGGTCCGCGCTAGACATGCCATCCCGCGTAATGGGCTCAAGAAAAGATTTATACTCACCTACAACCCAAACATTAAAATCAACTAAAAGTTTGTCTAAAGCAGACTTAAAATAGGGTAAATATCGATTGTAACCATCTAAACCGACGGCTCCCATGGGATGCATAAAAATTTCGTCTGCTTGCGCCGCAAGATAGTACTGGTCACGTGTAAATTGATCGCCAATCGCAATAACCTTCTTGCCTGTCTCCTTAAATGATGATATCTCTTTAGCTAATTCTTGGAGCTTACTTAACCCGGCGCCTGTCAAGCCTTCCGGCTGCAAAACCAACGCTTTTATGCGTTCATCCGTTTTCGCGAACCTAACCGCGTCAATGAGATCCTTTAGCAGAGTCTCCTGAGTAGGTATTCCCCTAATTTCTGATAACGCACGCTCTATAGGATCGCCAGAGAGCTGATCCACCAGAACTCCCTGCGGTGCTACTAACAAAGTTCCCGAAGAAGGAATTCCCAAGTCCTCATCTGTGGAGAGAAACATTAAGGTGATACCAAAAAAACCTAACATGACAATGAGATGGAATCCTTTTCGAAGCCTATCTAAGCCACGCCAAAGACTCCTAAAAGCCCACCTCAAAACCCTAAACAATTTCATCACCAATACCTCTTGATGTAAAAAAACTCAAATAATTGTATAAATATTCCAAGCCTTACCCTATCTAATTTAACAAAAATAATGACAGCCATGGCCAAAAGGTGATGATAAGAACCGAGCAAAGAAGTAGCAGAAAAAAGGGCAAGGTGGAAAGATAAATTTCTGCGATACTTCGTTCAAATCTGTAGCTCGCAATGAAAAGACTAATCCCTACAGGCGGTGTCAAGTAACCCAGCCCCATTGCGGCTAAAAATACAATCCCTAAATGGACTGGGTGCATATTGTATTGCGCTGCCACAGGCAAAATTAACGGAACTACCAATACAATAGCTGAAAAAATATCCAGCACTGCCCCCAGCACCAACAAAAAAAACAACAGCGCGAAAAGAAATGATACGTATCCTGTGGCATAAGTGTTTACGAAAGCAAAAAGCTTTTCAGGTACCCCTGAGTCGATCATATAATTTGTTGAGGCCAAGGATACACCTAGAATCATCATAATGCCGCCCACCAAAACCATTGAATCGCGCACAATTCTAGGTAACTCACGTAAAGAAATTTCACGTAAAATAAATATTTCGACGATAATGACATAGAGTGCTGTTACAGCTGCCGCTTCAGACACTGCGAAGTAGCCACTGTATATTCCCCCGAGCACAAAAACTGGCAGCGGGAGCTCCCAAGCCGACTCCCTGATGACGGAAAATATCTCCCTTGTCGACACCTGTCTAAATGGAATATGGGTGCCGCGATTGCACCAGAGACTATACGCAGATAGTAGGATTACCATTAATGTTCCAGGCAACAAGCCAGCCAAAAAAAGAGAATCAACCGACACCCCTGCAACGACCCCATAGAGTATTAATGGTAGCGACGGCGCAAACAATAAACCCAAACTCCCGGAGGTTGTGACCAAACCAAGGCTGAATCTTTCGTCATAACCCGCTTTTATTAATGCGGGGAACAATAGAGCCCCAAGTGCAATAATGGTCACACCAGAAGCGCCGGTAAATGCAGTAAATAAGGCACATACGGCTAAAGAAATTATAGAAAGACCCCCCGGTACCCATCCAAGAACCGCCTGAGATAACCTCACAACACGCCCCGGGGCATTACTTTCACTCAGCAGAAAACCAGCCAGGGTAAATAATGGGATTGCTACTAAAATTGGCATCTCTGCCAAACCAAAAAACTCAATTGCTACAACAGAGAGGTCCACCCCAGAGCTATAAAAACCCAGGATCGCACTTGCCGCGATTACCGTAAAAAGTGGGGCGCCTAGTAACGCCAGCAAAACTAAAATGGGGGCCGTAAAAATCACACTAATCTAGATCAAGTATTTTTTTAACCGCAAATAACCAGTAACGATATGAAATGACCGCAAAACCGAATGGTAAGATAATCTGGCAAACCCAGGCTGGCCAACCGCCCAAAAGGGTATCACCGAATACCCTTGAATCTTCTACAAAGGTCCACGAAAAAAAGGCGAGTAACCCAGTCACAACTCCCGCAAATAAATTTGTCAGAAAAGTAACAAAATTTTTCCATCGTCCGGGCAATACTCGGGACAGCAAATCAATCGCAATCATCTTATCATCCCGACTTGCCGCTATAGCTGCTGCTAGCGCTAACCACAGGACCAGTAGACGAATTAAGCCGTCTCCCCAGGAAAAGCTCCAAGAAAATATGTTACGTAAAATGATTTGTGCGACGGAAAGAAAAATTAATGCAGATACCAGCGCAAGAATAAAAAAATTTTCGGCCCAATAACCAAACTGCTTGGCCTGCTTTAGCCAAGTGTTGCGTCTGGATTTCAACTTTTACTCACTGGGCAATCGCATAATCTAATACTGACTACCTCGAGCTTACGGAAACAGATCGGTAGTCACGAAGGTGGCCTAAGACTTGCTCAAGAATAGAGGCATCAATATCGCTTCTCTGTTGCAATTGTGGATAGATTGAATCAATGGTGTGACGCCAACCCATCACGGAACTTGAATTGACAGAAACAAAATTCATACCTGTCTTCTCAAGTACTGCTCTCGCTTCCCTTTCATCTTCTCTGGCATCTCTGTCAAGAGAATTGACAGTATTGGTCATAACGTCGCGAACTACAGCTTGGTCTTCTTGCGATAGCCTGTAGAATGCCCGGCGTTCGATAGCAAAAATCCCAATGGAATAAACGATTGGTAGCTCGGTGATATATTTAACCTTTGTATGCCACTGCAAAACAATCGCGGCTATCGGAGAAGCTGCAACCACATCAATCAAGCCTGTTTGTAAGCCGGTAAGAACATCTGTCGGTGGCAAAGTTACTGGCGACAAACCAAGTGCCGCTAACACTAGTGAGGAAATTTGATCACCCTCAGGAATCCAGACCTTGCGCCTCCTCATGTCCTCGACCCGTGAAATAGACTCATTAGCCATCAGCTGGGCAAAACCACCTTCAGTAAATCCAAAGCTCACAAATCCAGCGGCCTCAAGACCCTCCACCAAACGAGCATCCACTCGCTCACGTACGTAATCCACCTCATCAAAGGACCGAAATAATAATGGAATACCATAGACATTGAGTCCACTATAACGTGCGCCTAACCCTGTAGCGGTAAAAGCCCCCCCATGGAGCTGTCCGATCCTAACCTTTCTAAGAATCTGGGCATCATTTCCCATAACACCGCCGGGGTAGAATTTAAATGTGACTCGCCCGGCTGTACGCACTCGAATTTCTTCTCCGCTAGCACGCATCTCTCTTAGCCAATGGGACCCATCCGGCAAGATAGTGGCAACTTTGATCTCAAAAGCATTCGCATAACCCGCTGCAAACAAAACAAGGAGAGCTACCAGCCAAAATTTAAAATGCAGGGGGCTTCTGTTTTTTTCTAAGTGCATCAGAAATATTCCTCTGAAGATTTTAATAGCTCCACGGCTTCACGCTGCGCTAATACGTTAAATAGGGTCAACCCAGGTGCGCTTACAGGCGCTTCTAGCACTTCCATAAGCAACTGGTCGTGGAGTTGTTGGTCAAATACCATCCGCGCGTAGCGTTTAGCGTATTCCACTTTAGCTGACAGGTCTCTGCCTCCAGAAAGTTCTATGGCACGCTCAAAATGTACCTTCGCTACTTCGGGCTGCCCCCCAAGAGCAGGCGGACGTAGTGCATTTAATATTCCAAGATACAGGTGGATTCCTCCTTGCTCGTACGTCTCATCAATTTCCAAGAGCCTCTCGAAAACGGCCTGCACCCAAGGTAACTCTGCCACAGCGGACCAATCATCACTAGCGGTATCGAGATGACTCAACCAACTAACCGCATAAGAATATAGAGCTTCCTTTTGTCGACTACCGACTCCCGTTAACTCTCTAACAAAGAGGTCGTATTCGAGCCCTATCCAATCACAGGCTGGAGGATGCTCGATGCACATAGCGCGCTCCCCGTAGCGACGGCCCTTGGCAGTTAACACAACAGCATGACTTGGATCAGACTCAAAGCTAGACCCATAAAGAGCAAAAAGTTGGGCGCCACCTGCTAGCAACCCGTCATCTTCAGGGCTTTGTTGAATGAATCCGTCAACCATAAGCATATACGCAGGAAGTCCGCCCGCAACGACTTCTGGATCATCTTGGTTGAGAACTGCTGAGGCAAGTGTCTGTGCAGCCATTGTTCCCACTACGGCCCCGCAACCTTGAAGAAATGTAGCGGTTAGTAACACCAACCCAATCGGAAGTTGCCCCACACGCAAATTAGTAGAATATTTTCGTAAAAACTTGGCGGGCATGATGTCCTCGCCGATTGACAATGAAACTAAATTTTTTCTTTAATTCGCGCACTCTTTCCGCTACGTCCTCGTAAATAGTAAAGTTTTGCTCTTCGCACTGCACCACGGCGCTTGACTTCGATGCTGGCCACAGCAGGACTATGTGTCTGAAATGCGCGCTCCACCCCCTCACCGTGGGATACTTTCCGCACAGTAAAAGAGGAATTAAGACCCCGGTTGCGCTTAGCAATCACAACGCCCTCATAGGCCTGCAGTCGCTCTCGGTCACCCTCTCGAATACGGACCTGAACCACCACTGTGTCACCTGCACTGAAGTCAGGCAAATCCTGCTTTAACTGTTCCTGTTCTATTGAGTCAATAATTTTTGACATCCCTAATCTTTTCCTCGCCCCATTCCTATATGTTGAATGCTATCGTGACCGAGCCCGAACGGCCAGCCCTATCTTATTCTGAATTTCCCTATAGAGGCTTATATTCCTCCTTAAACTCGTCCAGCAGCGCCCGCTCTTCATCTGTTAAGTGTGCCGTCTCGAGCAAAGTTGGCCGATACAACCAAGTGCGGCCTAGTGCGTACTTTAGGCGCCAACGACGAATAGCCTCATGATCACCCTTCATTAATACCTCTGGCACCCGCATGCCATCAATGATTTCTGGCCGAGTGTATTGCGGATAATCTAATAATCTATCCATAAAGGAATCTTGCTCAAATGAGGCTGGATCCCCAAGAACCCCAGGCAAAAGGCGCGCCACTGCATCGATTACTACAGCAGCTGCAAGCTCACCGCCACTGATCACATAGTTCCCAAGGGAAACCTCCTTACTAAGTTCACTCTCAATCACGCGCTCGTCTACTCCCTCATAGCGGCCCGCCACAAGTAACATGCCGGGGCCAGCTGCAAGTTCATTCGCCATGCGCTGGTCAAAAAGTTGGCCATGGGCACTTAACATTAGTGCAGGACTCCCAGCTGGCAACGCCAAACGAGCCGCACGAATTGCATCCCTGATGGGCTCGTATTTCAGTACCATGCCGGGCCCACCACCATACGGTCTATCATCTGCCGACCGATATTGATCGGTCGTAAAATCTCTAGGCGAGAGATAATCAATTCCTAAAAGCCCATTTTCCAGCCCGCGCCCTACTACCCCGTGCAGAAAAACAGAATCTATAAGTTCTGGTAATAGTGCAACAACGGTTATTTGATACATTCCGGCCTATTTCCCTCATTAATACATCAAGCACTTCCTAGCCACTTAACGCCCACAGGGTTGCTTTCTTAGTTACCGCTCTGCCTTGGAAAGACTACCAATAATGCCTCGCATCTGAGAGTGAATTCTCTCAAAAGAGGTGCTACCCAACGCCCCTAACGCAACTGAACTACTGGCGCGTGACTCCACCAGGCTCCGCTATTTCAAAGTGGATCCCATCGGCCCCCTCAAAGAACATCAGAAGTGTTGTGCTGGTGGGATTAGCTGGCCTGATTTCATGGGGCTCGTACCCAGTCGATCTGATCTTTTCGACTAGAGTTTCTATGTCGTCTACACGAAACCCCATATGATCCAGAGAGCGACCCCGACTCGGTGCTACATTTGCCTCGGTCTCCGATATATTGACCCAAATACCATCATACCTAATACTGTGGATCTGCCCAGCTCCACGCTCAGCATGGTACTCGCCACCGAATACATCCAAAAACCAGTCTCTGAGGGCCTCAGGGTTCTGGCTAACCAAATGCACATGGTGAATACCAGGGTATTCATTGTCCTCAATAAGCTCGAAATTTGTGCCCCAGGGATCCTGAACGATTGCCCTAGTTCCTGCTGTAATCCCCTGTCGCTGCTCTGAGACCATTTCTGCACCAGTGCTCAAGGCCAAAGTAACCTTTTCAGCTACATCGCTCACCGAAAACGCAAAATGATCAATTACGCTCCCGGCACTCGGGGTAACCCCCGATTCATCTAGCATTGTCCCTATAAACCCGTTGTCATATCTCGCCGAGGCCATACCACCTGGCCTAAAATCTCCGCCTAGAAGCGTCTGATACCATTGAGCCGCCTCATTTGTATCGGGCACCCGAAGATGCACGTGGGTGAAGGTCTGAGCAAGCACTAATAACGGCAATAAAAGTAAACTACCAACTGTTACGTAAAGCAACTGTGAGGTAATTGAACAGACTCTCTTAAACATCGCTTTTCCTCAACTTATGTTAGAAAAATACTACGCCTCTCCCAGCGTACACTCATAAGGCTTTATTTCCTCACTAGGGATCCATACCCAGTGCTGATAAATCACCGCGGGGCGACTAAAGGTCTCGGGATCCGTAACTGTCACCTGATAATCTAGACGTTCCCCATCGTCACTGAGCTGGAATCGCTCAACAATCTCCACTTTCTCACTTTGAGGTATACCACTCGGGCCAAATAAAGGGTAATCAACACTGGATGTCTCTACTACCAGTACATTCTCTTCCCAACGACCAGTGGAATAACCCATGTGGGGAATGACCGAACCCCCTGCCGATGTTTCAGCCCCCATGTGAATCGTGCGAATCCCGTCCCATTCTTCTAGTCTCAGAACAATGTCCTCGCCCTGTTGTACAAATTCTATAGGGTACGGATTATCCATCGCACCGGGCATGCCTTGGGGGATACATCGGACGGCCGGATCCTCAGTTAGAGGATCCCAGTCCTGACTCCTCTCCAATGCCTCGGCTGTAAAGGGAAGTACCTCAGGTAAATCTCCATACTCTCTCGTCCAAACCCGAAAAATGCTGCTTACCTGAGACGGTGTAGTTGTTAGAGGCTCATCACGCTCCTCGTTCCCACTTGCTGACGACGCGGTGGTCCATCTCAAGTGCTGCTCACGTCGAAGCGACACCTCCTGTCCATCCGGCAACAAAACATTGGAGACGTAGATAGTGTTCAGTCCACGACTAGACCGGGGGCCAGCAGCAAGAATAACATCCCCCACCTTGATAACGTCCTCACTAACGCTAGCACGCTGGAGTGAATTCAGGGAACCACCTTCCAATTCCCAAGTCACCTCATTGCCGCTACTATCAGTACTCGTTAAATTAAAACGTACATGGGGATTTCTCCAGAGCACCCACGTGACTCGCCCCTGAACCTCTATAACATCATCATAATCATAGAAAACCTGTGTAGAATGATGTGATATCGCATCAACCGACAGGAATATGACAGATACCCCAAAAACGGCCCGAACTAAACGAATCATATTGCCTCTCCTGATAACCTAGGGTATACAGTTGTAGGGCCTGATCACTTCACCAGGTCTCCACGCCCAGGTTTTGGTCATAACCACCGATTCTGTAAAATTCACGGGATCGGTTACAACTACTCGATAGTCCAACTGGCTCCCGTCTGCACTCACAGAAAAATACTCCAACGTTCTTACATCCTTGCTTTGCGGTATGCCAGTCTTGTCGAAATGTGGGTAGTTGATTCCATCTGTTTCTACCACCAACATCTCGCCCTCCCAGCGCCCCACAGAACGACCTAGTAAATTGTCAGGCTGCGCATGGAAGTCAGCATCTGGCGCTAAAGCAATTCTTCGCACCAAATCGTACTCCTCAATCCGGAGCAGAATCTCATCCCCTTGATCGACAAACTCCATCGGGTACGGGTTTTCCATAATGAACGGTACACCCTTTGGAGCACAGTTCGCGGTAGGTTTATCGGTAACTGGATTAAAGGTTGCTCGAGCAGCAATCGCAGTAGCAGTTAGTGGATAACTGTTATTCCAAAGTCGTCCTGCGCTAGTCCAAACCCGAAACAATCCCAGCTCACCCGTCGGATCAGTCGCAATAGCACTTCGAGTGGAAGTCCCAATAGTATCCGAGGACCAACGAGACCGACTCGTTCCAAGTAAAATCTCTTGGTTGTTCGGTAGTAACATATTCGTCGCCCACACCGCCCGGTGATCCGCACGTACCGCCGCAGAACCTGCGACCTTCACATAACTCCCTATTTCTATAAGGTCTTGTGTTAACCCCGTCCGACTAACAACACTGACCGATGTCGTCTCAACTTCCCATAATTGTGTACCACCATCTTCATTCGTCACTTCAATTGTGAAAAAAATATGAGGGTTTCTCCAGAGTACCTCCGTAATCGTACCCTCTATTTCCTGGGTCCGACTCCTATCAAAAATACCTGCCGATGAATGATGAGCAGATGCCCCCGATGAGAACAGGACAAAAAACCCTAACGCTATTATCAGGCTACTAAAAAATTTCACCTCTCCTCCTCCCTATGCCAATCCTTTAAGCAACAGTGTCGTGATTTTAATTTGTAAATCAATTAGTTAAAAATATGAGGTCGCTCATCAGGCAACTTCACCTCTCTCTGCTAGTCTCTCAATATCAGAAAAACGCTTCTGCCTCAAATAACGCCGAGTACCCACATCAGGCACACTACCAAAAAAGACGCGAGACCACCCACCAGGGTAGCTCCCCCGTAACCCAAAAGAGCATCATTAGGCTGCAACCCGCTCAATGTCGTGCAAACCCAGAAATAACTGCTATTGACATACTTAATAATAACGGAACCACTGGCCCCGGCAAGCATCGCCGCTTCAGGAGATAACGCAAGAGTTTGTAGCATTGGAGCAACCAGAGAGGCCGCTGTAATTACACCAACAGTAGTAGAACCAGTGATCATGTTACCAATGATACCAATAACAAAAGGCAGGAGGATCGACGGTAGGCCATACGCTGCAAAAAAACTACTAATAGACTCAACGGCCGGAGTAGCTTTTAGAATTTCACTTAATGATCCTCCTAAACCCGTAACCACGAGAATCATTGCTGAAACACGCAGGCCACTCTCTACCCATTTTTCCCTCGCCTCCTCCTTATGCTGCTGGGTTTTGATGTTCCGATAGGCGAGCCAAACGCCGATACTCAAAGCTACAACGGGCCAACCCACATAGGCCAGACCTATCCGCAAAAAGTGGTCCTCATCAAGAAAAAGCCTAGTAATACTCTGAGACGAGATCAATAGAATCGGTACAACGATAGGCGCGTAGCTCGCCAGAGTCCCAAGCGACTTTTCGTTCTGATCTTCTAAAAAATTCTCACCCACAAATTTTTCTAAAGGTGGCGCACTGATTCGTGGTCCCACAATGTACTGCCCCCAGACCCAACCTGCTAAAGAACCAACTAAACACGCAAAGCCGCCAAAAATGATGGTCTTGCCGATGTCTGCTCCCACCAAAGCTGCTGCAGCTAGGGGTCCTGGTGTGGGTGGCACAATCGCGTGGGTGAGCTGCAGCGACCCCACCAGGCCGATAGACATGACACTCACCGTCACTCCCATCATTTTAGCCGCAGAATGGACCAGTGGATTCAATATCACATAGGCTACATCGGAAAAGATGGCAATTCCCAGAATAAAGCCTGTCAGGGTGAGAGCTAAAGGCATACGCTTTGTCCCGACTGCTCCTACCATGGTCCGCGTAATAGTCTGGATAGCACCGGTATGTTTAAGCGCCTCTGCAATAATCGACCCTAGAACAATAACAACCCCGATAGAACCCAGTGTGCTACCAAACCCTTTTTCAAACGCTTCTACAAAATTATTTTGCTGAACGCCTGGAATGAAGCCAAACAACAAAAGAGGCACCAGCAAAGCAAGGAATACATGCCAACGCCATTTTGCAATCAAAAAAAGCAGCAACACAATGACGCCAAGAAAGGCGACTAAAGCTACCGCCGGATTACTGATCACTGAGACAGAAGAATCCATAGTGCAGCGTTAACTATTTTGCTTGACCAAAAAATCTAAGGCCTCCCTGACGCCTCCCTTTTTAAAGGGAATACCGGAAAGCTCAAGCCCCATTTCGATACCCGACAACGTACCCACCAACATCAATTCATTAAGCCACCCAAGATGCCCGATACGAAAAACTTTGCCTTTTATTTTCCCCAGGCCCGTTCCCAGTGACATATCAAAACGATCTAAAATCAGCCCACGGAGGCTATCCGCATCATGGCCTTTCGGTAAAAGCACAGACGTTAAACTGTTTGAATACTCGTGAGCATTAAGACAAACGTTTTTGAGGTTCCAGGCAGCGACCGCTACCCGTGTAGCTTCAGCCAAGCGCTTATGGCGTAGATACACGTTTTCCAGCCCTTCTTCGAATAGCATCGCCAATGCCTCCTCTAGACCGAACAATAAATTAGTAGCTGGCGTGTAAGGAAACGAGCCTGCCTGGTTTGCAGCTAGCACTGACTCCCAGTCCCAGTAAGATCGCGGTAAATTAGCGTGGCGCATAGCGGCTTGGGCTTTTTCACTTACCGCATTAAAGCCTAAGCCCGGCGGCAACATCAGTCCCTTTTGTGACCCGCCTATTGTTACATCCACTTCCCACCCATCCTGCTGATACTCGGTGGAGCCTAACGAAGAAATTGCGTCCACTAGCAGTAACGCGGGGTGGCCCGCTTTGTTCATAGCTTGTCGGATTCCCGCAATATCACTCGTAACACCGGTAGAAGTTTCGTTGTGTACGATGGCAACCGCTTTTATGGCATGATTTCTGTCCTCAAGAAGCTTTTGCTCGATGATCTGCGGATCTACCCCAGTGCGCCAATCGCCCGGAATAATATCTACGTACAGCCCGAGCTTGAGCGCTATTTCTTGCCAGAGCAAAGCAAAATGACCCGTCTCTACCATGAGCACACCATCACCAGGCGAAAGGGTATTCACTAACGAGGCCTCCCAGCAGCCCGACCCTGACGAAGGAAAGATCAAAACAGGGCCTGAACAGTTGAATACCTTCTTAAGCCCGTCAAATACGGTGTGAAATAATTCTGTGAATTCTGGTCCACGGTGATCAATAGTCGGCCGATCAATAGCCCGCAACACCCTGTCTGGGACGTTGCTGGGGCCCGGAATCTGCAGAAAATGACGGCCGGTGTTCGTAACCACAGTTGCTCCTTCTTTTGTCAAAAACTCAAGTAACGTGGAATTCTAACACTCCCCCTCTTCAATACGCCGTTTGGTATTGGGTGCCGTAATCACCTACAGTATGATGGACTAGTTCGGATAAACAACGCTTAAAATAGGAAGAACCAAGCTTGCTAAAAATAGGTGACAAAGCACCGGAATTCAGTCTGCCAGATGAAACCGGGTTAGAAATCTTTCTTTCCGCGTTATTGTCCAAAGGACCCTTAATTCTATATTTTTATCCGAGTGATTTTACCCCCGGTTGCACAAAGGAAGCCTGCATGGTGCGAGATTTCTATTCCGAATTTGAGGAAGCTGGCATTACAACCGTTGGAATAAGTCCCAATAACGAACAATCCCATCAACGCTTTAAAAACAAATATTCCCTGAAACATGTGCTCCTTGCTGACACCAAAAAGCATGTAATTCGACTATTTGGTGTAGACGGCCCATTAGGAATTGGTGTAAGACGGGCAACCTTTCTCATCGATCCTAGCCAAAAAATTCTGGATACTTTATGCGCTGACTTCAGGTTAAGCCGTCACAGTGATTTTTTTCGCGAGGCGATAGCCGGACACATAAACAAAAAATCTTCTAATCACGAATAGTAACGACCATGCGCCTGCGATGTGGTTGCTTGCGGTGCTCCCACAAATAAATCCCTTGCCATGTGCCGAGTAACAACTGTCCTTTCCGCAACGGAATAGTAAGATCAGAGTGCGTTAACACGGTCCGAATATGTGCAGCCATATCATCGGAGCCCTCGGACGTATGACGATATTTTGGATCCCCATCTAGCACTAGGCTGGCAATAAATGTCTCTAAGTCAGTCTGAACCGCCGGATCGGCATTTTCACACAAAATTAGTGAAGCACTAGTATGACAAATAAAAATATGGCACAGCCCAATTTCGACCTGAGCTTCCTTGGCTATCTCTGCCACTTGGTGCGTAATTTCATAAATTCCACGCCCATGAGTTTCCGTGAAGAACTCTTTTTGAAACAACTTCTCTTACCTCATGAGATAATCTTGATTGAGGGACTTTAATGACACCAGAACGTTTTTTAAAGATTAAAGCTGTACTTGGTAGGCGGCAACCTGACCTTACTGTACTGACTGATAGCGTCCATAAATCTCATAACATCTCTGCCATACTGCGAACCTGCGATGCCGTTGGTATTCATCGTATTCACGCTGTTTCCTCGGGGGGGGATCTCCGTCGTCATCATATGATCTCCGGTGGAAGTAAACGCTGGGTAGATGTTGTGGTGCACGCCTCATCAAAAGAGGCTACTTCGATGTTGAAGAGCCAAGGCTGGCGATTAGTAGCTGCACATCCTGGAGACGGTGCCAGAGACTACCGGGACATAGACTACACCCAGAAAATAGCCATTATTTTTGGCTCAGAACTTGAAGGACTCACATCCAATATTACAAAAAAGGCTGATGATGTAATCGCTATCCCCACCAACGGCTTCGTGGCATCCCTTAATGTATCCGTAGCGGCTGCACTTATTCTTTTCGAGGCCTGCCGCCAAAGGGAAAACCAAGGTTTATATGATCAGTCACGGCTCAGTTGCGAAGAATTCAATAGTACTTTGTTCGAATGGGCGTACCCACAGATCGCAGAACGCTGCCGAATGCGGGGTCAACCTTACCCCGCCCTGACACAAAATGGATCACTTAGGACTAATCCATTTACAAACTCTGAAAAAAAGATTGTTAAAAATAATCACTGAGCCGCGGACCTAAGCCCGTGGGCATGGTAACACCATAATGTAACCGCAAAGTTTTTACCTTCCCAAACCAGGGAATAGTGACAATATAGATGTTGTGGTATTCATTTTGTTCAATCTGCGGAATATTTTTACTACCGTGCAACTCTTCCACCAACGGTGCAATGATATCGCTGTGACTTACTACTAAAACGATATCTCCTTTGTGCGCTTTAAGAACATGGTCCATAAAAGCCTCTACCTGATAGTGGTCCGCTATGCTGACCTCAATCCCAAGCCTTTCTGATAGAGGTGCGGCAGTTTGCTGGGTTCTACGCAATTCACTAGCATAAATTGCATCCACACTAGCCACGACATCGATATCCTGAAAAAAATCTGCTAATAATTCGGCTCGTTGCCGGCCAAGTGTATTAAGGGAAGGATCGCTATTCGCTGACATTGCCATATCAGTGTCAGCATGACGAACAAAAATTAAGGTGGTAGTTGCCTGGGACTCAAAGAACCAAGCAAGACCGAGACAAACCACCAAAAATCCAAAAACAGGAATGGATCGCGACCGCCTCCGTCTCGGAATTAGCCTAGATTTTTTTTGGTGAATCGATTTTTTTTTAAAAAATGCCACTCTAACCCCAAGGGATCTCCTTACTGGTGATCTTGGGAGCTACGCTCCTGGAGAACTTGATATTCACCCTCAACAAATCCTTCCTCGCGTGAACTACTGTGGTAAGTTTTTTTTGTCCAGCGCTTACGTAACCACCATAAGCGCAAATAAAAACAAAAACCAATTACCGCAACTACCCCCAGAAGCAAAGACAATACCACGGCACCAAGCAAAATAGCCCCGACAGCCAAGAGAACAGACGCAACCACAGTAAACAGTTGAATCAGGGGATTTCCAGAAAACCTTGCGCGTTGAAATATAACCATTCGGTTGCCATTCTACCCTACGGTTGTATCTGTTGGCGGTAATAACCGTCAAACCATGCCTGCCAACCACCGCTCGCAACATCAAATTCTTCCAGTAACTGCCGAACCACCCCGTCGGGGTATTTCATCCAGCTGCTGCGGAATGCCAGTACCTGCTCGGGAAAAGCGTATTCGATGGTACCTTCCATGCGCATTCCATGCTCAGTAGAACCACCGATCATATCAATCAGGGTACCGTTGGAGCCCACCCATAACTGTCGCCATTGCCCTAAACTGGGAATAAAGTAATTGATACTTGTTCCCGTAGAGCCGCCCGAGCCTCTCCATTGCTCCAAGACAGCGCATCCGCCGTCCTGCCGTGTAACCTGACTATGCCCCACTAAGCTACCATCAACTAATCGGACCTCCCAGCTCCCCACCCAAAAATCAAGGTCTTCAGATCCGGTAATTCCTTCGCAAGGAAAAACACGTCTTCGTATAGCACTATAAATTTTCTGAAATTCATTCCGAAGACGTAACTCCTTAAACTCTTCCGCACTCTCCAAAGAAGACAATGCCCTCAATCCATTTTCATTTGCCCTGCTCAATGCCAGTAGTGAATCCTCGGTACGACCCAGATTGGCGAAATTTCGAGCCCGCTCAAATTCGATCATTGCTCCTCGAGCACCTACAGCAAAAGCATTTTCGAGTGTTTCAAGCGCCTGCACATACAATCCTAGGGCCCGCTGAGCTTGGGCCATTCGCAGCCACGCATGCCCATTGAGTGAGTCGCCTCTTAAAATAACCTGATAGCTGTGAATGGCCAGACCCCAGTCTTTTTGCTCAAATGCCAAATCCGCATGAGAGGGGGTGGAAGCTGGTTCTTGGCTGATACTAGCTACTATAGGGAAAAGCCAGATACAAAAAGCAGTGGCTGCTCGCACATACGTCTCGCGTTTAATCCCAAACTTAGCGCGCTTGCTGCAGCCAGTCACGTGTTGCGAGAATTTTTTCATCCAGCCAGGCTTGAAACTCATCGGGCGCAATCCATGGGTGAGGGTCTCCCGGTTGACGTGCCGCAAGCCGTTCAGCTCGTTCAAATATATTGTCCACTCCCTGGGCATGGATGCGGGCATGATTACTGATCTGAACCTCGATGTCCGGAATCTCCTTTATGCGCTCAAAGTCAGCCAGAAACCTTCTGGCTACCTCAGGGTCATCGGATCGGAGCGCCGAACCCCCATGAAAATGAGCCTCATGTCGACGACCATTATCAAATACCGGAAATCTCATAGAGATCGTGCCAGGGGTGTGTCCTGGGGTATGCTCGAAATGAATCGTTAAATCCCCGAGCGTCAGCGTATCACCATCTTTGATAATTAAGTCACGCTGTGGGGCCTGATCCCCCAAATCTGACTCAATCATTATCCAGTCTTCTTCTGCTGCCCCGAAAACTGCACTGGTGTACTCATCTTGTAGTTCACGTGCTCCACCATAGTGATCCCAGTGACCCTGCAAAATCAAAACATATTTGGTATCGGAGATATCCAACCCAAGCTTTCTCATGTTTTCGACAAGATACCCTACGTACTCCATACCAAAGAGCGTATCGATCAAGATTAAACCTGAGTCCGTTTTTATAACATAGCTTCCTACATCCCCCGTGCCCACAAAATAAAAATTATCAAAGATTTGGAAAGGTTCTACTGACAATTCACTGAGCGCGGGAGGTGAACGCTGGGCATAGGAAATACCAACCAAAAAAAATAAACATGTCATAAAAAAAATGCGCTTATGCAAATGATAAAACATAGCTCTCACCTTTAATTCTTAGTCTCTTTATCCGGATCACCTTCTTCTTTGCTTTCAATTAATCCCATAGCTCTTCCTCTCCACCTTCGGGCGTCAAAAAGCCCAAAAGACAGCCATTAGAACCATCCCTGAGCTGATGACAGCGCACCGAAATAGTATCGCCCACTCTGACCATGTCGCGATCCAAGCCAATACTACTAAGCCTGCTAGCCCCCGCCGTTTCCAGGGCCCAGATAGAAGAATCATTACCTGAATTGACAACTTCTAGGTATATCCAGGCATGCGGATTGATCCAATACACTTCTTGTACGATTCCTTCCAAGTGGGTGTACTCGGTCATCTGGTAGTTACCGTGAGAATGATGTGCATAAGCATTTGGTATTAATACTAATAAAGCAATGAGACCTAAATTGATCAAATGAAGTCGCATACGTTTCCTGCAAAAAATAAACATTGTTAGATTAGCTTTCTATCATGGAAATTCATCAAAATTTCCAGGTTGCTATTCGTTATTTCCTTGTTCTGCACCCCGAATTGGAGCCCCGCTGACCTTGGTTGCGTCAGAAAAATCACGATACCTGATTCTTTGCCCCATCTCATCAATAAACTCCAGAGATTGCTGAAACATTCCCGGGGGTGGTAAGCCAGGCGCAACAGTCGCCTCTACAATGTAAAGGCGGCTCTCATGCAAATAAATAGCCGCATAACTTCGCGACTGATCAGTATTTGTAATCTGTAACTGATGGCCCTCTACCCGATCAATATAGTGGTAGGCATCATATGTGACCTGCCCGCCCCGATTCCGGAGATTAGCCGCTGCATAGGCAACTGATGCCCGAATATCAATCTCCCAATAAAGAGATAAGTAGTCTGCTTCAGTCCTGTTAGTCCTTGCTGCATGTATTGCTTTGGAGTCAGTGTAGTCCACTACCGTGACGGAGTAATGATTGCGCCCACTTCCGAAACTGTAGACCCGTGCTGGAAATACAGCACCATACTCGGAAGGGTATTCAATTTCTTCAATCTCAAAATCACCTGGCGTGTGAATACGAAAATAATCAACAGAGCTAGAATACTGAAACCACGTCTGTCCAAGCGCCACCACAGGAGAGAAAACTGCTGCCGCTAAGACTAATCGCAAAGATCTGGCTCTCACTTTTGTCTCACTAAATTTACTCCGAAAACAAAAAATTCCTATCATCAGGTAAGCCTACCAAAAACTACTAAATTTTATCCTGTTCTTCCAATAAATAGGAACTATATGATCACGATATATGATCGCTAATATACAGCTGTTGGAATAGATATTATCTCCTTTCGGCACCTAAACTTAAAATACTTACGCCAACTAACAGTTGTTGCAAAACGCCAAACCTTGGGCCGCTGCAGCAGCCTTGTCTATTAGTCAGCCTGCCTTGAGTCGCAGCATTCGCGCTATTGCAGGGAACTTTTAAGGCTGGTCTAAAATATTCCTTTGCTGGTTAAAAAACAAAGGTGGTCCATGCGATAGAGCATGATTCAAGCAATTAGGCGTGCTAATCCGTTGGTAAATTCCAGCCAAATTTTCGTAGATCTCAAAGGATCCCTAAAACCTGAAATTGCCAGAACAACAGCGCCTACAATGTAAACCGGATGGACCATGCGGCGGGTGATAAAATCGTAGATCATTCCAAGAAAAATCGGGGACAGCCAGATAGAAAGAAAAAGGATTTGTGATCTTGGGCTACCAAGAAAAGGTAAACGCAACACGGCTGCAATTAAAAGATATGTACTCGCTACCACCATAAGGCGTTTATGAATTTCTGGTTTTTTCCGATACGCAATCGCCGCACCAAAAAAAACCGGGAAAATTAGCATGTCTGTCAGCGGATAAAGCAAGGCCCTCTGGGCTTCCTCCAGTCTGCCCGCTTCAATGCGAGTTGCAAACCGGCTAAAGGTTGTCAGCAGGCCCACCACGATCATCATCACACCATAGACTGCGCCCCCTTTGCCCAACCTTCTGTGTAATACCATCTGGCTATTGGATACCAGGTTGACCTGGGTGATGAATAGCACAAGCCAACCAGCATAAACTGCAGCATGCAAATGAATGACCGGGGCATGCTCAGAAGTACCGGCAAGCAACGGCCCAAGATAACTGGGCCAAAAGCCCACCACAGCAATCAGCGCCATCAGCCAGCCAATTGCTACATAACACCTGCGCATTCGGAACATCAGGTCACCCGCCACGGGAAAAAATTTCTAAAGCACTGGCTTACCACGCGAACAAAACAAACACGCGCGACCCGGAGGACCTTATCGGCCTACATCTCGCAAAGACCTATCATCGCCCTGCTAATCTAGCGTGATCACCACTTCCTTGTGAATAACCGCGGGCTTGCCATCGTTCAGAAGGGTCGTTGGCTTGGCTCCGATCTGATTGGCCGCCTCTCCATTGGGGCTTACATCCACCAGGACGGATTCTGCGGGCAGATCCGCCTCAGCACCACTCATTGTGAGCGCTGTAAACGAAGAAGGTTTCTTCAACAACCATTCCTCTCCCTCCAATGCCTTCACATCATAGGTGGTGGTTGAACTCCCACCTTCGTACAGTTTTGGTGCCGTTCCACCAGTACTGGGCTCAATCAGAAAACGCTGGACATACCGATAGTACTCCTGCCACTCCTCGGTGTACTGTCCCTTGCTCTCACCGGTACGCGTATCGATGACTTCGCCCGGGATCCCATGTAATTCACCGAACCCTTGATAATCAAGTGAGATAGTCTTGCCGGCGTCACTGCCATATTTCGTCTCATCCCACACGTCGTAATAGAGCCGTGTGGGCGGGGTAAACACCACATATGCACTGGTTGCCTGGTCTTCCAGGAACCTTTGTCGGTCCCAACTGTTCGGCCCCACCCGGACTTCGTACCACGAACTGACATCGACCGATGGATCCATCAGAAGGTCTGTGCAATACCGCTTGGCACCTGCCTCAAATTCCGGATGTTCGTCCTGGTAAGTTCCGTCCGTATTTTTCTTACACTCGACTTTTGCCAAATCAGCCTCTGCAAGCAACGGGCCGGTCCCGATACCATATGAGAGCTGTTGTGAAAATGAATCACCACCATCCCATGGCCAGAAAAACTTCGCGCCCTTTAATTGGCTCTGACTGGTCACTGAGGCAGCAACAGCCAGCTCGGTACCCGCCGCATCCAAAACCTTCAGGCCCGAGGTGGTGTACTTCTTCACATTGGTGGCCAGAATCCCCGGGAACATCCGTCCTTTTTCCTCAGCATTCTTTGTACCCTTGAGAACTTCAAAGTTTTCCTCGGCAAATGGACTGGCTACCGTGGCACCGGCTGCACCATCCACGGCTGCCTGAATAGAAGCATTAAGCAGGACCGCGGTCAGGCATTGTTGCACACAGTGAAGTTCCGCCGGGAAATTGGCAGGTGTGACTGTTTCGCTTGTCCTGACGATAATGCCATTAGTGCCAGAGCTATCCGTCGGATTCTCTATTGAATTTTTCCTGATGTCATAGCCATTACCGCTATCCGGAGAAAAAACCCAAAGGCCACGGATTTCAGTATGGTCGTCCTCTGTACCCGGACCATTCTCAAACGTCTTTTTCATCGTCTCAAGCCACTTGGCGTTGGTAAACGTGATGGGCGTAATTGAAGTCTCCGTATACCCACCTTCAAAAGTGATTTTCTTATCAAAAGTCCAAGTCTGGCTTGAGTGAGTGTACTTGCCCTGATACTCAGCATTTTCTGCTGCAAACCCCAGTGAAACAAACTGGGTTCCCCAAAAACTGTCTGCACCATCAACATACATGAGCGTGGTCAAACCATTCAACGAGGAAAGTGAAACGAAACTCCTTGTGATTTTTTCTATTTTGGCATTGGCTTGCGCAATCGTGTACGTAGGAGGCGTTCCAGCTTCCCCCAGGAATTGCTCTTTGGTGAAAATAGTAGGCGAAGCATCCGAATCTAACTTAACAGCACTACTGAAGCGGCCCGGAAAATGAACACCCCAGTAATCCGCATAGGCGTGGACTGTCTGCGTAGCCCCATCGACAGTCACATCTGCTTTCATGGGAAAACCACCCTGACCCAATACCAGCCGGGACCCATCCGCCTTATACACACCGTACCGATGTACGGTCCTTTGTGCATCCTCTAATGCCATGGAATAACAGGCTGAGTCGGTGGTCAGGCCATCGCTCCCCGTAGGGGTATAGTCCGTCCTGGCGGGCGCGCCATCTGAGTCCATATTTTCAAAATCAAGCTTGTAGGCTTTAATAAAATCCGTGCAGTACACCTTGTCGGTATCATTGAGGGCAAACTTCTGTACCAGCTGGATGGGACTTCCCGTCTGTGTACTCTCATCCCAAATTCCAGTCATTTGGTTGTAAACGCCCGAGATGGTATTTCCACTAAAGCTCGCCTTGAGTCCTGAAGATGGGGCCATCATCATCTCTTCCCTAAACACCACCTCATTTGCTGTGGCACTAAGGTAAGCGCCCCCAATGCTTGTTCCGGCAGGCATTGATGGTCCACCGGGCGGTGCGAAGGCCTCCGCTAACGTGTAGCTCATTAGCATTTCAAATTCGCCAAACCGAGCCGTGGCCGATGGGGCCGCACTCTGGCTTCCCTTGACATAAATCAACATCGGTGGAAAAGCCGAAGACATCTCGTCTTCGGGATCAGCTTCTTCGCCTGGAATATCAACCCAAACCTTTGCGATCATGGGGGAATTTTCATCCGCACGCGTCACCTCAATGACAGATGATGTGACTTCCCTCTCTTCTCTATTAGCGCCCGATCCGCTCGAAGAGCCTGCATTGCTCGCCGTTTGTGCGGATGTTGGTTTAGCCGCCGCCTGATCTGAAGCCGACATATCATCTTCGTCACATTCATCTTCATATATATTAGCTACGTACGCGCCCCGGTTGACCATTTTGTCTGGTGCCATCGCATTCATGTAGCAGATGAACCTATTGACCTGCGCGAGCGCGTCATTTGTTCCATTATCTGAAACATAAAAATTCACTGGATCGTCTTGGAATGCTGTTTGTGCGCATACTGACCCCGCTAAGAGGGAGAGCACGAACAGAAGTTGTCTGAAAGTTCTCATAGTTGCTCTCCTATTCATTATTGTGTCTCCACAAGATCAATTTCGTTCGGCAGCGCAAGACCCGAAATTGAAGTATCAGGCGTAGGTGTAGGCGTAGGTGTAGGTGTAGGTGTAGGTGTAGGTACCGGTGTGGGTGTGGGTGTAGAACCACCACCGCCTCCGCCTCCGCCTCCGCCTCCGCAGGCACTGATCGCAAAAACGGCCAGCACTAATAGCAAGGCCCTCCCTTTTGAGAGCAAAGGTATCCCACCTACACTCAGTTGCACTCGTTTTAACATTTGATCCATCTCCCACCTCATAACTGATATTCTGCCTTTCAAAGCGACCAGCCAATCAAACAGACTAATGTGAACTTAACCTCATGTGATAAGCGTACGCCATACTCGTGCTCTTTTTCCTAGGTCAATAAACTCGCCTACCCGGAAGGTATTCTATCTCGAGATTGAAGGCTCTACAACGCGGAGAAAAAAAATATTTAATTCTTATAAATTAATCACTTAAATATAAATTATTTGTAGTTCACCGCGCCTTACTTATGGCTCGGTCACATGATTCCGCCGCTACGAAAATACTCCCTAAAAAAATCTAACCAAAAAATCGGCCATCCTTTTTATTGCTTGGGTCGCTTCAGGAAACATCTCTTCAAAATGCAAAAAACCGTGGGGCATACCTTCATAGTAGGACTCTTCGCACACTATGTTGGACTCCCTCAATTTCTGGGCCAAAGCCTTTGAGCTTGCCATGAGTCCATCGTTGGTTCCGCAAAGTATATGGGTAGGTGGAAACTTCTCTGCCACGTGGATAGGGCTTACCCAAGGATGATGAAGGAGATCTCTGTTTCGGTCCGGTCCTAGATAGGAGCCAATCATCATTTCCGATATTAAATCAACGCCTCGAAATTCGGCCTGATCTCCTTCGGCGTCCGTTAGGCTGGCAAAGTCAACCACCGCATAAATCAGTAATATGCTTTGTATAGTCACCTTATCATCATCGGTCAGGGCTGCTGCTGCTGCTGCTGCCAAATTTCCACCGGCCGAATCTCCCCCCACAGACAACCTAGTAGGGTCTCCACCAAATTCATTGCAGTGCCCAAAAACCCATCGGATGGCTTCCATACAATCGTTAAAGCCTTCAGGAAAAGGGTTTTCCGGGGCCAGAGCATAATCTACATTAAAGACAAGATAACCAGCCTCTGCGAACCGGTGGCATATTTTTCTATGACTCTTGGGGCTACCGGCAAACCACCCCCCACCATGGAAATAGATTAAAACGGGAAAAGGCCCCTCCCCTTGCGGGCTATGAATATCCGTACTTAGTACCCTGTTTCCTTTTTTTGCAATTTCTATCCCGCTACGGAAACCACCTATTACTGGAAGGTCATCATTTGCGCCCGCCGTATCCATACCCTCTTCCAGCATAGTCCTAAATTCATTGATATCTTTAGGTGACTTTCCCTCAAGGATGCTGGCCAGGGGGTCCCTTTTTTTATTCATAATTCAACCTAACTCGATTTGATGAATGATTTTCCACAGCTCAACCTCCTCATCAACCTTTACAAGCGAAACTTTTTTTAGGTAAGCCTTTCTTGGTACTTTAGGAAGCTGAGAGATAACAGAATTCTTCCTTGACTCCTGCTCTTCCCCATAAAACAAACTGATATGCGGAAAAAAATATCTCGACTCTAATGCAAACGTTTTTTCTAATGAACTTTTTAGTTCGGTGAGCTTTTCAGATTTTAATACTTCTACAAACAACGACTGATAATATTTTTCCCTATAACCATAACTCATACACTGCACTTCTACCTCATAGAGTTGTTCTTTCAGGCTGAAAAAAAGATCCACTATGTTGCTGTCTATATTCTCCATTGGGCCTGCCAGGGTCAAATGAATATCGAAAGTCGGGCCTTGAAGAAAACGTCCCACCTGGGTTTTAAGTTCAGTCAGTTCCTGTGTCGAGGATTCGTCAAATTGACCCCAGAACCAATACCCTTTTGAGACTCTCATTGCAGGCCTATATAAAACTTGCGGATAAACGACCAACCCATTATGCGACGTCTCTGCAGTATGGGCTCGCGCTGTCGCAATCTTCGATGACTAGAGTGTATCCATAATGTAACCATCTCATCTAATAATTTTTTTAGTTCGATCGAATAAATTATGGTTGCGCAGAAATTACCCAAGTCGCACAGGGACCCATTACGCCCTCAGGAGTATCAAATTCGCTAAGAGCTTTGCGGATTGCTGTATCGATGGCTGCACGCTGGGCTTCACTGGCGCTTGCTATCTCTGCAACAGCCGGCCCCATTCGCATCATATAGGCCACGGCATCGTCCATTTTACCGAGTGGCATTTTTTGGTCCACGCCCTCCAGTGAGATATTCTTAAACCCAGCTGATTTAAGTACCTCGTGAATCCAGTCAGGGTCTGCAAACGAGAAAGGCCCGGGTGCCCTGGGATCAGGTTTTTCGCCGGAACCCGACAGCAAAATCTCCTTAGCAGCAGCAACAGGTTGTGCTATCCAGGGGTTTTCAGGTGGTGCCCTCCAGCATAGTGCAACCAGACGCCCATCACTTTTTAGTGCCCGGTGAAAGTTTTTGAACGCTGATTTAGGTTCTTCAAAAAACATGACCCCAAAACATGAAAAACAGAGGTCATATATATTTTCACCGAGATCCGCCGTGCCAGCATCCAATAAATCGAATCGCAAATTCTTCGGGGCAGGGCTAAGCTGCTCAGCTAAATCCAAAATCATTTTGGAAACATCTACACCTACGACACGGCCGGTTGCGCCGACTCTTTTTGTAACTTCTAGGGTGGTTTCGCCGGTACCACACCCAATGTCGAGTACTGTTTCGCCCGCAGCCGGCGCAGCCCTCTGTATAAGTACCTCGCTTAGCGGGGCAAGTAGCGAGCGAGTACGCTCAACGTTCTCCGTCCACATCTTACCGCCCTCATTGTTCCAGAATTCTGCCTCCTGGGAGGGTAGGCTCTTGTTGTTGTTTTCTATTATTATTTTCTGGGTCATAAAGGACTCCTGTGAGTTACCTGGAATTTTGCATGGAAAATAACAAGCTCCCAACTAACCGAAACACAAAAACTTTCGTACAAAAAAATTCAAACTGCACGTTCTGACCTGATTTAGTTATTTGTAGACGGGGCTGATGGTATCCCGCAGCGTGCACTCGAACGGTCTGACTTCGACGCCTGGCCTGTAGACCCAGGTGCCTTCCCAGATCGCGGGTTCCACCATGTTCTCTGAGTCCGTGACAACGATTTCATAATCGAGGCGGTTTTCATTCTTGCTCAATGTGTACCGCTCAACCATCGAGACGTTTTCGCTCATGGGTGTACCGTCAGCGTCGAGGAATGGGAAGGCGACCTGTGCCGTCTCGACGACAAGCGTATTCTCATCCCAACGACCGATCGAGTATCCAAGATAGCTCGGTGCTTGGGTCTGGATGCGCGCGTCTTCGCTCATGTGAAACACGCGCCGCGCATCCCACTCTTCAATCCGCTGAATAATTCGGTCGCCCTCGTCGATGAACTCCATGGGATAGGGATTCAGAATGGCGTTGGGCATACCAGGCGGTATACATTTAAGGCTCGGGTCGTCGGTTCTCGGGTCAAAGGCGTCCCTCGACGCCAGAGCCGCGGGTGTGAGCACGAGCGAACCGCGGGCCCGGTACAAATCGCGACTCCACACCTTGAAGATTCCGTTCCCGGCCACACCGGTCGTGCTGGCTAGTGTCATTTCATCGGCCGAGGGCAAAGTCCACCGCAGCGGAAGGTCGCGATCCGACAAGATCGCCTCCTCGCCGCTGGGTAAGAGCAAATGGGAGACGAAGATGGCGGGTTCGCCTCGCCGGGATGCAGCCCCGGCCGCCTTCACTCGCTCGCCGATGGCTACGGATCCCGCGGTGAATCCCCGTCGTATCAGAGTGTTCGTCGTACCGCCCTCCAAGTCCCACTCTTCGGTCATGCCTGTATCATTTACCACCGCGAGCGTGAAGCTGACATGGGGATTTCTCCAGAAGATGTCGGTGATAGTTCCCTCAATCTCCACCGTGGTATTTCGATCGAAGAATGCCGTGACGGAATGGTGCGCTAGTGCCGGAGGAGAAAACACCAGAAATACCAACGAAACGGCAATTAATCTCATGACTTCCTCTAATGGCTTGGTGCTTTACTCGCGATCCCAGTGCCGCATAATGGGTTGTTCGTTCGCTCGCATAGTGTTCATATAGGCTTGTAGAAGTTCTCTACCGGGTAATCCTCTTCGTTCAATATCCGCCACCCAGGTGCTAGCCAGATCGGGCACGGAGGCGGCCCACTCACTCCGCTGTTCGTCAGACAGCGAAACTATTATTCCACCCAGAGCTTCAAAGGACTCTATTGATCTCGTACTTCTTCGGACGGTCTCCAGCGCCAACTCGTCCCGATACACTTCCGCTGCCGTAAGTAATGCCCTGCGTACCTCATCGGGTAGCCGATCCCAGGTGTGTTCGTTTGCACTTATTGCAACGGAACTCACGGCACCAAGTCGTGCGTCGATAAGGTAGGGGGCGATCTCGTACAGCTTGAATGAGACAATAGCTTCGGGCCAGACGATCGCTCCATCGGTCAGACCTGTAGCGATATTGTTGTAGAAATCAGCCAAACTACTGCTTACTCCAACGGCACCCAGGCCTACGAAATACAACAGATTCATGCCCACTCCAGACATTCTGAGTCCACGAAAATCTTCCAGAACTGTGATAGGTTGATTCATCAGAGCCTGGTACGTGTCCACTAGCCCAGCTGTGATGAGATAGACTTGACGGTAGTCGCTCCATAGCTTCTTCAGGTCCGGATATTGTTCATGCAGCTCGCTCACCGTACGCACCACAAGTCCCATGTCCGTCGTCACGAATGGAGTGACGTAGCTGAGATTGTAAAATGGAATTTTGTCCGAGTGGAATGATGTTGTGATGATTCCGATGTCCGCCAGACCATACTGAATAGCCTCAAAAGCACCGCCGGGCTTCGCCACGCTACCAAATGGAGTATTCCAGTCGATCGCATAGATGCCCGTGACGGCAAGCTGACGATCCGTCTCAGGGATAAAGTGGGCAAGGAACGTCTCTATCCATAACGCAGTAGGCGGATAACCACTAACCACCGTTATCGGAATAATTTGCTGAGCCGTCGTGCCGGTGTTGCATAGTATCAATAGCAAGCACAGATTAGCCAAAGAGCGTGGGCAGCAACTGAGTTTCGATACCATGCCTTAAGCATAGTACCCTATTACTCCGTCGGTACGAGAGAGTAACGACCGTCGGCAGCCAGACATTCAGCTTCGGGCAGACCAAGCTCTCGCTTCACCATGTTCGCGCCCTGTACGAGCGATGCCATTTTGTAGCGGGCATGTCGACGGCTCATGCCCTCTCGTCCCATCCCACAGTCTGAGCAGAGAATTAGGCGCTCGGCCGGGATGTGCTGCAGTGTTTCTCGGATTCGCTCAGCAATCTCTGCTGGGCTCTCGATTTGCAGGGAATGATGATCGATCATTCCGATAGCAATTTTCTTCTCGGTAATGATTTTACCGATAGCGGGGACGTCCCTCATGCCCGAACTGCACGATTCGAACGTAACAACATCCGCATCGACCTGATTGTAGAATTCCAGTGCTGGCTCGTAACTCTGGGCTTCTTTAAACATACGCTGTTGTGAGGGATTACCCCAGCATGTGTGACACCAGACTTCGGTCTTATCGCGCAAACCTTTAGTCGTGTTATCAAAGACTTTTACCATATCGCCCATGTCGTGCTTACCGAAAACCTTCCCTCGCACAGGGATCATATGAATTGAAGGCTCTTCGAGTTGGATGACCGGACAGCCGGCATCGGCGAGCTCATTTAACTCTTCGTTGAGCGCGTTACTTAGTGCCATGATTCGCTCAAAAGGGTCCTTATAGTGGGCGTCGTCTACGGCAGCAGCCAGGATATCCGGGGTCACTGTTCCAAATTTGACCGGTTTCGCCGTCAATCGCTGGGCTGTCTTCCACATCGCCGTGTACTGCAGGTCGCCCCGGCCGATGGGCCCGATGACCCTAGGCATAACTCGAGCTTCCAGATAATCATGGAGTATGTGACCCGGGGGAAAAGCAACGCCACCGGTCCGCATAATGGCAGGCTGAGGATTGTTCTTTTCAAAACCCTCCATGTGAAACAGTGGATAGCTTGTCCAACTCTGACCACCTACCTCCTCGTCGTAATGGGCATCACCGTCCGTACAGATATCGAGGCCCGCAATTTCCTGATCCCGCAGGTGTACGGCGACCGCATCTGTGTATTGCTCACGATAACGTGAGTTCATCATGGAACGAAGGAAAGTGTTCGAGCCGAGGTTTTCCGTAAACCAGCTTGGCCTAGGTAGCGAACCAATGATTGTCGTTGGAAGTGCAAGATTGGCGGTTGCTTTGAGCATCTTTTGAGGTCCTTACTTAAATTTTTAAAGATAATTTCTTATAACTTTACTTAGTTGCTTTGCGAATGATGGCAGATAAATTCTAAAGGACAAGCAACTGACATTAAAACCACCATTGCATTTCCTAAATATAGTCAAGTCTACCGGCGCTTTGCTTTGTCCGGCCGATCTGTTGGTGCAGTGCATGCGGGCTGGGGAATGCGTGAACTCGATGAAGGCGGTCACATTTTCTCGGGAATACTGAGGAGTGCTGGCGGAGAGGGAGGGATTCGAACCCCCGGACGGGAATTACCCGCCAACGGTTTTCAAGACCGCCGCATTCGACCACTCTGCCACCTCTCCGGCGCCTGCATTCTCTCGAGGCCTCTCGCTCAGCGCAAGACCCTAGGACCAAAGACACCGAGGAACCCAAACTCATTATGACATTTCTCTACATAAAGGTAGGTGACGGGAGCAAAGGAAAATCAATATAGCGCACAGGCACAGCATTACTCGTCTAGGCATGTTGCTGATAAGTCGCTGATAGTAAACTCTGAAAGTACCAACATCTAACCACTAGCACGGTGCTATAAATATCATGATTGATCTTAGTAATGAGACCGCTTTGGTAACCGGTGGGACTCGCAATATTGGATTATCCATTGCAAAAAACCTCAAAGCCGCCGGGGCCAAAGTAGGCATTATCGGAGGCTCTGATCCAGAGGTATTAGAAAAGGCAATAGAAACATTAAAAAGGGGGAATGGCGATGTTATGGGGATGCTAGCTAATGTCGCTGATGAGAAAGCTGTTATAGAGGCATACGACAAAATCGAGGCTGGACTTGGTCCCGTCTCAATTCTCGTCAATGGGGCAGCTAAACGCCCACATGAACCACTAAAGGAGATTAGCCGTGAATCCTGGAATGCGGTTCTTGACGTCATACTCACGGGGGCTTTTTTTGCATCCCGAGAACTCTTCACTAGGCTGCCGCAGGAACGACAGGGGTCTGTTATCAATGTAGGTGGTCTCAGTGCTCACCGTCCCGCCAAAGATCGTGCTCACGTGATCTCGGCCAAAGCCGGACTGATTGGCCTAACACGGGCATTGGCTGAAGAGGGGTTAGGAAGGATTCGTGTCAACTGTGTCGTGCCTGGAGTGATCGACACGCAGCGCCTGCCAGACCAAAACCCACCCCAGTTCGACGAAGACTCAAAGTACGCTTCGGGTACACCCGAAGATGTAGCGCGCGCAGTGGTAACCTTTGCTGACCCGCGAGACGTCTATATCACAGGCCAAATACTGCATGTCAATGGCGGACGGTTGATGTCCTAGATCAAGCAAAAAAGATGGGCCAAGAATAAGGGTTACCTAAGAATCAAGGGGCTATTCTTTGCGTGCCCCCAAGGTAATGTCGTAGAACCTCTGGCACAGCTACAGATCCGTCTTCACGCTGGTAGTTCTCAAGAATTGCAACTAGAGTCCGGCCAGCCGCCAATCCCGATCCATTCAAGGTATGCACAAGCTCAGGCTTACCTGTTTCCGGATTCCGCCAGCGTGCCCGAAGGCGCCGGGCTTGAAACGACCCAAAATTACTGCACGAAGAAACTTCTCGGTATCGGTTTTGGCCGGGTAGCCATACTTCTAAATCATAGGTTTTCGCAGCAGCAAAACCAGTATCTCCACCGCATAGAGTTACAACGCGGTATGGCAGTTCCAAGGACTGAAGAACACGCTCAGCATGCTCGACCAACTCCTCGAGAACCTGATAGGAACCCTCTGGCCTAACAATATGCACCAGCTCAACTTTCTCAAACTGGTGCTGACGTATCATCCCGCGTGTGTCCTTCCCGTAAGATCCAGCCTCGGAGCGGAAACACGGTGTATGGGCAACCAGTTTGATTGGTAATTCATCTGACTCAAGAATGACTTCCCGAACTAGATTGGTCAGTGGAACCTCGGCAGTAGGAATTAATCGTAGCGAATTACCTCCATCCACAGAAAACAGATCGTCTGCGAACTTGGGTAACTGGCCAGTTCCATACAGAGACTCCTCGTTTGAGAGGTAAGGCACATAGGTCTCCTCGTACCCATGATCCTTTACGTGCAGGTCAAGCATAAACTGAACCAATGCACGGTGTAGCTGCGCCACCGCACCACGCAAAACCACAAAACGAGAACCCGCCAACTTAACACCCGACTCAAAATCTACAAGACCTAATGCCTCCCCTACAGCTACATGATCTCGCACCTCGAAACTGAATGACGGTAGATCGCCCCAGCACCGAACCTCTTTGTTAAAAGACTCATCATCACCTTCCGGTACAGAATCGTGCAGTAGGTTAGGAAGGCCAGCCATAAATTCGCTGAGCTGTTCCTGCAATTGGGCTAATGCCACCTCCAAGCTAGCGAGCTTCTCTGCTGCCGCTTCTGATTCCGCTTTTAGGGGCTCAATATCTTCCCCTTTTCCCTTGGCCTGACCAATGACCTTGCTTCGTTCATTTCTTGTCTGCCGCTCTCGCTCCACTTGTACCTGCAAGCGTGCCCGCTCTGATTCTAGTTCTTGGAAGTATTCCTTATCAAAATCAAAGCCCCGCCTTTTTAAATTAGAGGCGACCTGATCAAGCTCATTACGTAATACTTTTGGGTCTATCATAAAAAGGAATGTTAACCCCTGTAGCTAGAGGAACAAACTTAAGTTCGCAGATGGGTTATAAAAATATTTAGTCAAGAGCTGGAATTTGCCTCTAGAAAAAATCTCTCAAAACGCTGGCACCAAGCAATAAATACACTTCGTGCAAGTATCAGGCCCAAGAGAATTCCCACTGCATTGGCCAGCAAATCAAAGGAATCAAAGCCCCGATAAGGCAACTGGCCCTGTATCACCTCCAGAACTAAGCCCATGGCAAACAACGCTAGCGCAATAAAGATATGATACTGACGCTGATAAAGACCCGAAAACCAAGTTATCAGGATTAAATATGAACCTCCGTGTACCAATTTATCGGCCGCTGAAAAACCTTTAACCACGATAACGGGTATTACACTACCCGCCATAACTAAAATCAGTAGTAGCCAGCCTAAGCCCAACCAAATCCGAGGATACTTAAGTGGCAACAATGGAACTACTCGATACTGCCAATGACGTCCACACCATCAGGAGCAGTAAATTCAAACGCACTATCTTCTATCCCTGGGTTTAGCTCCACATTGGAAAACTCAATTTGCGTAATTTGACTGAGCCCATCAATTAGCTCTAACCGCTCGGGGATGCTATCACGGAATCCAATTAGCAAAGCATTAAAATCTGCGTCCTCCGTGACGGGCCCAAGCCTTGCCCAATTCACCCCGCTCGCCTCAAAATAATCCAGCACCTCAAAGCTCTCTCGTGCTGCACTATCCCCACTCAACAACATAGCGGGAGTCGCTGAAATCGCATTACCCAAAGGGGTAACAGTCGCCTGCGCTAACTCAATGTCATAAATCCACAAGCTTTGCCCGTCTGACAAAATTAATTGCTCAATCGGTGAAGAATAGCTCCAAAGAAAACGATTGGGTCTCCTTATCAAAACCTTGCCAGTGGCAGTCTCCACAAGCTGATTGTCTACATTCCAAAGCTGCTGACTAAAGTCGGCCGTCATGCTTTCCATGTTCCTTAAAAAAAAATCAAGCGGATGATCTTCAGTACCTGCGCTCCCGTCTAATAACTCTTGAGCAACAGCGAAACTGAGGAAATCAACTACCTCAATACACAGAAATAGCCCCGAAAAAGACAGCGCCAAGCTGGCCGAAAAACCTCCACGTCTAATCTTATTCTCATTGGCACGAAGAAACATTCGCCTAATCATTATCCGGCGGTGGTGGCGCAAGTACTTCCCTGGAGCCATTAGGTTGCAAGCTACTCACGATTCCGGCGCTTTCCATGGTTTCCACCATTCTCGCAGCTCGGTTGTAGCCAATCTTTAAGCGACGTTGAACACCAGAAATAGAAGCCCTTCGGGTCTCCGTCACCACTTGAACCGCCTGGTCATAAAGTGGGTCCTGCTCTCCATCGACCCCATCAGTGCTAATCGATTCAAGACCAGGGGTCTCACCTGGAGGGCCCTCCAGTACTTCAGGTATGAATGAGGGTGTACCGACGGCCTTCAGAGATTTGACCACTGCATGCACTTCGTTATCCGACACAAACGCTCCATGAATGCGTGTAGGCATTGCGGTACCAGGAGGAAGGAACAACATATCGCCATGGCCCAGTAATTGTTCCGCGCCCATCTGATCTAGAATCGTTCGAGAATCCACCTTAGCAGATACCTGAAAAGCAATACGGCAAGGTATATTCGCCTTAATTAGGCCTGTAATTACATCAACCGACGGACGTTGAGTGGCAATGATCATATGGATCCCTGAGGCTCGGGCCTTTTGCGCAAGTCGAGCAATCAATTCCTCCACTTTTTTTCCTACCATCATCATCATATCGGCAAGCTCATCTATGATTACAACCACATAGGGTAATGGCTGCAGAGAGGGTGCCGCTTCTTCCGAATCATCATCAGCTTGGAATATAGGATCTGGAATTGGCCGACCCTTTGCAATCGCGTCATTGACCTTTCGGTTATAGCTTGAAATATGTCTTACGCCCATCGCGGCCATAAGAGAGTAACGTCGCTCCATCTCGGCCACACACCAGCGCAAAGAGTTGGCTGCTTGCTTCATATCTGTAACCACAGGCGCCAAGAGGTGAGGAATGCCTTCGTAGACAGAAAGCTCCAGCATCTTCGGATCAATCATAATAAGTCTTATGTGCTCTGGTGAGGATTTGTAGAGCAAACTTAAAACCATGGCATTGAGTGCTACAGATTTACCTGAGCCGGTGGTACCAGCAATCAAAAGATGTGGCATTCTGGCAAGATCAGCAACCATTGGTTGGCCGCCAATATCCTTACCTAAGGCTAGAGTAAGCGGCGAACTTAGATCATCATAGACACGAGACTTGATTATCTCGCCCAGGGCTACCAATTCGCGTACTTCATTGGGTATCTCAAGGCCCACGAAGGGCTTGCCAGCAATAACCTCTACAACCCGGACGCTCACAGTGGAAAGTGAGCGCGCCAAATCTTTAGACAGATTACTGATCTGACTAACCTTAACACCAGCAGCGGGCTTGATCTCGAAGCGAGTGACTACAGGACCCGGATGCACAGCGACAACCTCCGCTTCAATTCCAAAATCCCCTAACTTTAGCTCCACCAATCGGGACATTGCTTGCAGAGCGTCATCAGAATATCCACCCTCTGCCGGTGGTGGGTCATCCAGTAATGATAAGGGGGGCAGCTCTGAAGATTTCGGTGGCTCGAACAATGGTACCTGTCGCTCGCGCTCCAGCCGGACACTGGATTCTACTTTTTCAAATAGTGGCTCGATCCGCGGTGAGGTAACTTTAGTTCTAGAAAGTTTTTTACTTATTACTGTTTGTCGCTGTTGCTTTGCGCGGCGTCCCTCAATCCAAGCTAGAAATCGACTAAACCACGTCTGCCCGAAACTGAAAGCAACAAATACTGCGTGACCAATGCGATCCATTGCTGAGATCCACGAGATGCCAGTAGTTAAGGAAACCGAAACTAACCAGCAGACAACCAAAAGAACCGTCGCGCCCAATAGTCCAAGCACACGCTCAAGCCCTTCTCCCACCCATTGCCCAACAATACCTCCTGAGGTTTCATACATTTCTGGAGAAATAAAATGCAAAGTTGCTAAACCACAGCTAGTTGCCATGATAAGAACAAACCCAGAAATCTTTACTGCAATGCCTACCCAGTTAAATTTGGGGTCCTGCTTATTACGATCACGGAAAAGTAAAATACCAAAAAGAAAAGAGAGGGCAGGAAAAAGATATGCAGGCCGACCAAAAAATAAATAAGCCAAATCTGCGAACCAAGCACCCGCGGGCCCCATGCGATTGGCAACCTCATCACTGCCCCCAGCAACACTGAATGCTGAATCCGAGACGTTATAGCTGGCGAGCGCTACAAATAACATAATGCTCAGACCCACAAGTAACCATAGCGCAGACTCCCTCAGCCCCCGAATTCGGGGCACAAAAAAGGCTCTGGCCATACTACTGGGCTTCACAATGCTCACATTTTACGATAATAAATATGGTTAAGATACTGATTAAATAGAAAACCCAATTCCCAAAAACTCAGAAACCCTGATAGCACTCTAGTGGCTGGGGTACGATCTTGGCATAGTATAGGCATGATCCCAGGACTTCGACTGAATCAGCATAATAGCATTCTTGAATTGGATGCTCTGTCCTGGAATCAGCTGGCGGGAGATTCACCCTTTTTACGCCATGAGTTCCTTGCGGCCCTAGAAAAAACAGGTTGCGTAGACGGAGAAACCGCTTGGCAATCTAGACATCTAACGGTTACAGACCACACGAATAAACTTCTGGGGGCATTACCTTTATACATAAAATACAATTCACTCGGAGAATATGTATTTGATTGGAGCTGGGCTGATTCTTATGACGCTACAGGCCTACCCTATTATCCGAAACTGGTATCTGCAGTTCCTTTTACGCCGGCGACTGGGCGCCGGTTTTTGGTCGCGCCTGAATTAGATTTCTCAGGTGTGGTGCCAGTACTTTTAAGTGGTGCGCGTGAACTTGCAGATGAATTGAGCGCCTCCTCCCTTCACATTCTTTTTCCTACTGAGCACGAACAGTCCTACCTAGATAGCAAAGGTATAATGACCCGCAAAGGCTGCCAATTTCACTGGCATAACCACAATTACAGTCATTTTGATGATTTTCTCAGCTGTTTCACTTCATCAAAAAGAAAAAAAGTTAAGAGAGAGCGCAAAAGAATAACTGAAGCGGGCATCCAATTTGAGCACATGTACGGTAACCAGATCAGCGCAGGTGACTGGGAGACAATTTTCAGTTTTTACGCCAGAACATTTTATCGTAGAGGGCACGCTCCATACCTTAATCATGCTTTTTTTGCCGAAATAGCGAGAACAATGCCAGAAAACCTTCTAATCATTCTCGCGCGCTATGGCGGGCATCCAATTGCAGCGGCAATCTGTTTCCGTAATCAGCACACTCTTTACGGGAGATATTGGGGATGCCTAGCTGATTTCCATAGCCTTCACTTCGAGTGTTGCTACTACCAAGGCATCAAGTATTGTATTGAAGAAAAAATTCAGATATTTGAACCTGGAACCCAAGGTGAACACAAAATAAGCCGTGGCTTCATACCTACCGCTACTTGGTCTAATCACTGGATCACAAACCAAGAGTTTGGTGATGCAGTTGCAGATTTTTTACGTCGTGAGCGTCTACACATAGATGCCTACATGGAGGAAACCGCTAACCACACACCCTATCGGAATGATCTATCCCCTTCCTTGTCACCTCGATGAATACTCTACAGTGGCTATCAGCTGATGATTCTCCGGGGATTTTTCCTTGCCCCAACGAGGCACTAACAGATCCTAATGGGTTACTAGCTGCGGGCGGAGACCTTAGCAGCGAGCGTTTACTGTTGGCTTACTCACAGGGAATCTTTCCTTGGTATGAAGAAGGTCAGCCCATTTTATGGTGGTCACCCGAACCACGTGCAGTGCTTTGGCCAAAAGAGATTAGGGTCTCAAGAACACTTCATCGAAAAATACGGCGTAAAGCATTCTCTGTGAGTGCCGACCGAGCTTTCAGTGATGTACTTCGCGGTTGTACAAAAGAACGTGGTGATGGAAATAGAACCTGGATTACCAAGGAAATGGGGCATGCTTATCAAAATCTTCATGAACTTGGATGGGCGCATTCCTTTGAGGCGTGGCAAGATGAAGTACTCGTTGGCGGTCTTTACGGAGTTGGGATTGGTCAAGTTTTTTTTGGGGAGTCCATGTTCTCTAAAAAAAATGATGCGTCAAAAGTAGCATTAGTTAAAGCAAATGAGTACTTACAGTGTCGTGGATACAAATTAATAGACTGCCAAGTATGGTCGACACACCTTGGAAGTCTTGGGGCAAGACTCATGCCACGACAAAAATTTCTCGACATACTTGCACAACTTTGCGAACCTCCTGGTAATCCCGAGCTTTGGGTAAAAGGGTTTGACGCGTTCGCCAAAGAATCAAAATAAACACAACTACCGATTTCAAAGATAACCCTAAGTTAACCCCTGCCATTGCTTGGCTCGCAGGAGGTGTGCAACAATCCCCAGCTATATTAAGAAGATTTTAGCCGTATGCCCAAAGAAGAAGCATTACAGATGGAAGGCTTGGTGGTGGAAACACTACCGAACACTACTTTTCGTGTAGAACTAGAAAACGGGCATGTTGTTACTGCGCATATCTCTGGAAAAATGCGGAAAAATTATATACGAATTCTTAAAGGCGACGAAGTGACCGTGGAACTTACGCCATATGATTTAAGTAAAGGTCGTATTATTTACCGAGCCCGATGAAAGCCGTGGGGTAAGGTGAACTATTAATTTCTAGATAAAGTTCACACATTTTAAAAATCTAATTTAGTCTACGATTCAGCCAGATCCTCAGGTGCCATTGTGGTTGCCTCAGCAGTAAGCATCAAGCCCTTACCATCTTTCGCTAGAGCTACATACACATGACCACCTTTGGAAAGTTTTCCGAATAGAAGCTCCTCGGCCAACGGCCGCTTGATATGTTTCTGGATTACGCGAGCCATTGGCCGCGCGCCCATTTTCTTGTCATAACCCCTTGACGCAATCCAATTTCGTGCTGTCGGCTCTAACTCGATAGTTACACCATTTTTATCGAGCTGGGCCTCCAACTCAACGATAAGTTTATCAACTACCCTAAGAATGGACTTTCTTTCTAGCACATCAAATTGGATGATCGCGTCCAATCGATTTCGAAATTCGGGAGAAAAGATTTTCTTAATAGCTTCCGCTGAATCTCCAGAATGATCCTGTACGGTAAAACCAACCGAAGCACGGCTCATCTCATGAGCGCCAGCATTAGTAGTCATTACTATTATGACATTATGAAAATCTGCTTTTCGACCATTGTTATCGGTTAAGGTGCCGTGATCCATAACCTGCAAAAGCAAATTGAATACCTCAGGATGCGCCTTCTCTATTTCATCCAACAATAAAACACAGTGGGGATTCTTAGTAATTGCCTCCGTCAATAGTCCACCTTGATCAAAGCCTACGTACCCGGGTGGAGCACCAATCAAGCGCGACACTGTATGACGCTCCAGATACTCAGACATATCAAAACGTACCAACTCAACCCCCATGGTCATTGCAAGCTGCCGAGTAACCTCAGTTTTTCCGACACCCGTAGGGCCCGAAAAAAGAAAAGCGCCAACCGGCCTCTGATCATCACCCAAGCCCGAGCGCGACATCCTGATAGAACCGACTAGCGCTGAAATAGCGCGATCTTGGCCAAAAATGACTAGCTTCAGGTCCCGCTCCAAATTACGTAGCACGTCTCGGTCCGACGTAGAAACACTTTTTGGTGGTATTCTGGCTATCTTCGCTACGATGCTTTGAATAAGCTCCACATCTACCAACTCTTCTCTCTCTTCCTTAGGTTGCAAACGACGATTAGCGCCTGCCTCATCGATCACATCGATAGCTTTATCAGGCAACTGACGGTCCCCAATATGCTTACTGGATAGCTCAGCGGCAGCCATAAGTGCCTCATCTTCGTAGCGCACGCCATGATGTTCCTCAAAGCGGCTTTTGAGTCCGCGTAATATCTCTACAGTCTCAAAAACAGTTGGCTCTGCAATCTCAATTTTCTGGAACCGCCTCGCAAGCGCATGATCTTTTTCAAAAATTCCACGAAACTCTGAGTAGGTCGTAGAGCCAATACAGCGTATCTCACCGTTGGCAAGTACAGGCTTGATTAGATTAGAAGCATCCATTACACCCCCTGATGTCGCGCCAGCGCCAATAAGGGTGTGAATCTCATCAATAAACAAAATAGCTCCGATTTCCTTCTTCAGCTCAGACACCACACCCTTTAGCCGCTGCTCAAAATCACCTCGATACTTGGTACCTGCAATAAGAGAGCCCATATCTAATGCATAGATTGTGCAGTCGCTCAGCACTTCTGGTACCTGATCCTCAACTATTAATCGAGCGAGACCCTCGGCTAAAGCCGTCTTCCCAACACCTGCCTCTCCAACAAACAGTGGGTTATTCTTTTGGCGCCGACAAAGAATTTGAACGGTACGCTCAATTTCTACTTCGCGGCTTATGAGTGGATCGATCCGCCCCGCTTTAGCTTGAGCATTTAGATTTGTAGTAAAAAGCTCCAATGCTGTCGCACGCGAATTTTTCTGATCAGATTCGGTAACTTGATCTCCATCAACACGATCCGACTTGTCCCCCGAAACCTTTGAAATGCCATGAGAAATATAATTAACAACATCTAGACGAGCCACGTCGTGCAAACCAAGGAAATACACTGCTTGAGATTGCTTTTCATTAAACAGAGAAACAAGCACATTAGTCGGTGTCACTTCCTTCTTACCACTGGATTGCACATGAAATACAGCACGCTGCAAAACTCTTTGAAATCCAAGTGTCGGCTGTACGTCCACCTCATCGTCTTGCTTTAAACGCGGCGTGGACTCTCCAATAAATTGCTTGAGCTCTACTTGCAAGGGCCCAATCTCTGCGCCACAAGCCTCGAGAATTTCTACCACCCGGGGGACATCCATTAAGGCCAAAAGAAGATGTTCCGCCGTTATAAATTCGTGGGACTCATCACGCGCCTCTTGAAAAGCGCTATTAAGACAATATTCTAACTCCATCGACAGCATCAATTCTCCTCCATAGTACAAAACAAGGGATGCTGATGCTGCTGCGCTAGGCCTGCAACCTGAGCAACTTTCGTTTCGGCAATTTCGTAGGTGAAAGTGCCGCAAACACCCTTACCCTTGGTGTGGACTTCAAGCATGATGCGTGTTGCTGCGTTACGATCCAGTAAAAAAATGTCCTGCAATATCTGTACCACAAACTCCATCGGAGTGTAATCATCATTGAGTAAAATAACACGGTAAAGGGGTGGTTTTTTGAGTTGAGGACGCGCGTCCTCTACTGCCAAACCTGGATCCTGGTCGATATCAGTTTTGGGGTATTCGCTGCTCATAATAGGTAATTTTATAGGCCGTTACCCAAATTTACAGCCTGCTGACTGGTAAAAATTTGAGTCAAAACTACATACACTAAATCTGCACAACGACAGTTTGGGCTTAAAATCCTCTGGTTCACTTGTCCCAGATGCTCCTGCTACCTATCATGGCTCCTAAGAGCGGCTTGTTGGTACACAATGAATCTAGCAATACACTTCCCTAAGCTCAAGGGGAAAGCCTTAGGATGGCAGTCTAGAGCTGTGAGCCGCTGGGGGAGACTCTGGGTAAGTGGCGTACTAATTATCGCTGCGACCTACAAACTGGCAGAGCTGACATGGATGTTACTACCGGAAGGGCTGCCACCTCCTCAGCAGACCCTTGTTCCCGTACCTCCCTTATCCCAACCTTTGAGCAATTTGGGCCCAAGTGTGGATATTGACAACCAGATAATTGAGGCACACCTTTTTGGCATTGCACCCTCAGAATCTCTCGATTTAATGACTGAGGCAATAATAGAAGCTCCAGAGACCACTTTAAATCTGAAACTAGCTGGCATGGTTCATGTATCGGGCGAAGAGAGTCAACACAGTAGCGCAATTATAGCTAGTGGTAGCGGGAAGCAAAAAACTTATCAAGTAGGTCAAGCTATCGACGGTGGTGGTGGCGCTAAGCTGCATTCTGTGCTCGATAACCGTGTGTTAGTTATTCGTGCTGGTCAACTAGAAAGTCTAAGTTTGCCCAGAAAGGAATCTGGAAACTCCCTTACAGTTACCCCAAGAGTTGCAAGAGTCGCCACAACCATACCAGTTCGCGAAATGATCAGTCCCAATGCATCCAAGATTACCGATATCATTCGGGTCGCACCACACATTGAGCAGGGGCAAATGGTCGGCTTTCGGGTCACTTCGGGCAAAGAACAGCAACAATTTACCTCGGCCGGCGATGTAGTAACAGATATCAATGGAACGCCCATGAATGATCCCAGCAGAGGGATTCAAGTATTTGAGTCCTTAGGAGAGGGCGCTACTGCGAATGTTACCGTTATACGAGAGGGAGAAACTCAAGTCTTAGCGGTCGATACAAGCCAGTTAGGCAACTTATTAGATAACCGCTAGCAGCTTATGGAATATCACTTATGAATACACCACAAAGCCAAAACCTAAAGGCACTCTGGTCCTTTATTGTTGTGCTATTGCTGCACGGATTACCCAAAATTTCACTGGCCCAACAAACGGATAACCTACAAATAATGCCTAACTATAGACAGGCAGACATTCAACAAATAATCGAAGCAGTTGGTGAGGTTACTGGGAGAAATTTTGTAGTTGACCCTAGGGTACAAGCCCAAGTTACCTTGCTGTCCTTCTCGCCCATGACTCCAGATGCTTTCTATGACACTTTTTTAGCAGCACTCCAAGTGCATGGATATGTAGCACTGGACTCAGGTGATGTAGTAAAAATTGTCCCTGATGCAAATGCAAGACAACTGCCGGGCGCTCCTCCTGGCTCTACCGGAGACCAGCTCGTCACTCAAACGGTAAGGCTAGAAAATGTTGGGGCTGCGCAGTTGGTACCCATTCTCCGGCCGTTAGTTCCTCAATACGGGCACCTAGCAGCACACACAACTTCTAATATGCTAATAATCGCTGACCGTGCCGCAAATGTAGTCCGAATGCTTAACATCGTGGCAAGAATCGACCAAGCAGGAAATGATGAGATCGAAATCATTCCACTTGAAAATGCCTCTGCCAGTCAGATTGTTCGCATGCTCAGTACGCTCAACCAAGCATCGACAGCAGCCGGTAGCGCCCCTGGTGTCCAGCTAGCTGCTGACGAAAGGACGAACAGCTTACTTCTGAGCGGAGCCCAGTCCGGCCGGTTGCGATATAGGGCCTTAATTGCCCACTTGGATACTCCAACAGAGGGTGGTGGAGATACCCGCGTTCGTTATCTCAACTACGCTAACTCTGAGGACTTAGCAGCTAATCTCCAGGCACAATTTGGGGCTCTAGGCGAAGGAGGAACAGGTGGTACATCTCAAGCAATCACTATCTGGTCTGACGCTCCGACAAACGCACTTGTAATTAATGCTCCTGCCAACATCCTCCAGGACATGAATTCAGTTATTGACCGGCTTGATATCCCGCGTGCTCAGGTAAAAGTTGACGCAATTATCGTAGAGGTTACAGAAGACAAGGCTGCCGAATTTGGTGTAACTTGGGCCACCGAGGCTGCGCAAGATAATATCGGTATTGGTCTCACTAATTTCCCCGCAACAAGCACTGGTGTTGCCCAGGTAGCAGCAGCCACTCAGGGCGACATACCAAACACTTCTTTGATACCCCAAGGAATCAGTTTCGGTGTGGGTAGAATCAATAGGGCTGAAACAAGTTGGGCAGCTATCTTGACCGCGCTACAGGGAGATGCCACTACTAATATCATCTCAACGCCGTCTATCGTAACTATGGATAACGAACAGGCAGAAATTTCAGTTGGCCAAGAAGTACCTTTCCTGACCGGCCAATTTACTGCTACAGGGGCAGCGCAGGGAGCAATTAATCCTTTTCAGACTATCCAGCGCCAAGAAATTGGTACCAGCCTGACAATCACGCCCCAGATTAACGAAGGAACAGGCGTTAAACTTAATATTGAGCAAGAAACCTCAAGCATTAGTGCAGGTGCAGCCGGGGCGGTAGATATTATTACCAATAATCGAACCATCACAACCTCGGTATTCGTAGAAGATGGGGAAATATTAGTTCTAGGTGGATTAATTGATGATCAGCTTCTAGAAACCGAACAACGGGTACCAGTACTAGGACGAATGCCGCTCCTTGGTTGGCTTTTCCGGTCTAGTTCAACAGAGAAAGTGAAAACTAACCTGATGGTTTTTATTCGACCAACAATCCTCAGAGATAACATACAAGCACGCTTCGAGACTGATGCTAAATATCAATACATCAGAGACTTACAATTAGAGCAAACAGAAGAGCCTGTCCAGCTTATGAAGAATGCGAGTCGTCCGATTCTTCCTGAATTACCACCGATGCCGGAAGAGGTCGATGAGGATGGAAACTAGCGACAAAGCTGTAGAAGAAAGAAATCGACCAACTGACGGAAAGTTAAGTCTTCCGTTTGCGTTTGCTAAACGCCACGGTGTACTTGTAGAGAAAATGAATGGTGACAGTGCCTCAGTAATTTATCGCGAAGGATCCTCTTACTTAAGTCTTACTGAAGTACGGCGGTATGCTAAAGGTCCCGTACACTTTTCTGTTGTAGATCCAGACACCTTTGATGCCCGACTTCAGGCTGCTTATGAAAGTGGGGCCACTAGAACTATGATGGAAGGTATAGATGACGAAACGGATCTCTTTGAAGCAGCCCAACAACTCCCAGAGCCATCGGATCTACTGGAAAGCGAAGATGAGGCCCCGATTATTCGACTCATCAATGCTGTACTTACTGAGGCAGTGAAGAAAAATGCCTCTGATATACACATTGAACCCTATGAAACACGTTTAGTCTTAAGATTTCGTATCGATGGTGCACTCCAAGAAGTCCTTCAATCTCGTCGTGCAGTAGCGCCCCTAGTAGTATCCAGAATAAAAGTGATGTCAAAGCTGGATATCGCTGAAAAGCGACTGCCTCAGGATGGACGGATGTCACTTCGCGTTGCAGGCAGGGCCGTGGATGTGCGGGTCTCCACGATTCCATCGGGACACGGGGAAAGAGTCGTGCTTCGACTGCTAGACAAACAGGCCGGTCGATTGGATCTTGAGCATTTAGGAATGTCGAAAAATAACCAAAGAATCATGGATAAACTTATACACCGGCCTCATGGCATTCTGCTGGTGACGGGCCCCACGGGATCAGGAAAAACCACAACACTCTACGCGGCGCTCGAGCGTATCAACGATCTCAGTCGAAATATTTTGACAGTGGAAGACCCCATTGAATACTTCATGGATGGTATTGGGCAAACCCAAGTTAATAGGAAGGTGGAAATGACTTTTGCGCGGGGCCTACGGGCAATTCTGCGCCAAGACCCTGATGTAGTTATGGTTGGTGAAATCCGGGACCTAGAAACAGCAGAAATCGCTATACGAGCAAGTCTTACAGGTCACCTTGTTCTTTCAACCTTACATACCAATACTGCGGTAGGAGCAATCACTCGCTTGAGAGATATGGGCGTGGAGCCATTTCTTCTCTCTTCGAGCCTCATTGGAGTGCTAGCACAACGCCTTATCAGGGTCTTAAATCCACACAGCCGACGACCCTATCAAGCTACAGAATATGAGTGCGGCATACTTAAAGCCAATCCTTCTGAGCCTCCAACCCTTTATCGATCCTCTTCTGATGAAACTAGCTACCAGGGACGTAGCGGAATTTACGAGTTGGTTTGTATTGACGATCAGATCCGCACTATGATTCACGATGCTGCTAGTGAGCATGAACTCGAAAGCTATGCACGCAGCCAAGGCCCGAGTATTCTTGAAGACGGACTGAAAAAGGTAATTGAGGGAAAGACTACGCTAGAGGAAGTCCTTCGGGTAACCCGGACCGATTAATGGGCGCATATCAGTACGTTGCCCTTGATGAAGTTGGCAAAGAACATAAAGGCACTCTTGAAGGCGAGACCCCGAGAGCAGTCCGCCAAGTACTTCGCGAACGAAAGCTATTTCCCGTGGAGGTAGTGGAGACAAGAACAAAGGAAAATATTACCCGTCAAAAACTCGTCGTTAGGAAATCTTTTTCAGCGTTAGATCTGGCACTATTCACACGCCAGTTGGCTACCTTAGTTCGAGCAGGCCTGCCTCTAGATGAAGCACTTCAAGCTGTCAGCGAACAGTCAGAGAAAGCTCGCATTAAAAGTATCGTGCTGGGAGTTAAAGCTAAAGTCCTAAGTGGTCACACTTTAGCCGAAAGCCTGAATGATTTTCGCAAAATCTTTCCTCCTGTCTACCGAGCCACAGTAGCGGCAGGTGAGCAATCAGGACGCTTGGATACAATCCTTGACCGTCTAGCGGAGTACACTGAATCTCGTCATAACTTAAGCCAGAAAGTTAATCACGCGCTGATTTATCCGGTGGTACTTACGGGCTTATCTTTAACTATTATTGTTCTCATGCTTGTGTACGTAGTACCAAAAGTGGTTGGCGTATTTCAAACTAGTGGACAAAGCCTACCAATATTGACGCGGAGTCTAATTTGGTTTTCTGATTTTCTTCAAAACTGGTGGCTTGGCATCCTTGGAGTCCTAGGGATACTTATTTTTATCATCCGTCGCTCTCTCGAAAACGAAGAAACAAAAAAACGTGCCCACAGATGGATATTGAAAATACCTGTATTAGGTAAAGTAAACCGGGGGCTAAATACTGCTCGATTTACGAGAACATTTAGCATTCTAAATTCCAGCGGGGTACCAGTTCTAGAATCACTACGCATCAGTGCGTCTGTAGTTTCCAGTCTACCTATGCGAGATGCTGTCGAAGAGGCAACAATGCGTGTACGTGAAGGTAGCGCTATTGGTCACGCACTGAATAAATCTGGGATATTCCCAGCAATGAGTATTCATCTAATCTCAAGTGGCGAGGCAAGTGGGGAATTAGACAGCATGCTTGAAAAGGCGGCTACCCATCAAGAAAAAGAAATGGATAGCACCCTGACTACCATGCTTAGCCTACTCGAACCCACTCTTATTATTTTTATGGGACTTATAGTCCTGGCTATTGTGATGGCAGTGCTGCTGCCTATTTTCCAAATTAACCAGCTGATCCTCTAGAGCAAGAAAACTCTACTCACCCGCTCGCCTAAATCCAGCACCTCCACCCGAAAATATAGCAATGTCTCCGTTGTGAAATTCGACTCGCGACAAACGCATAAAGTTTGGCTCAGTTAGACCGGGTGCTCCTACAACTAGTTTTAATTTGTCTCCGGGGCGGAGCACCTCATTCCCTACACCCGAACGCCTCAAGTTGTTGGCACTTGCAAGTTCCGCACTCCATTCCACTTCGCTACCACCATCATCTGTAACGAGGTAGGTGAGCCTCCCATGAGGATTAAACAATTTATAATCCACAACCGTAACGTTTTCATGTTGCAACTCAACATTGAGGTCGAAATAAACACCTCCATTATGATGTGCTGTTGCGGAAAAACCAGCAAGCGATATTAAAATCACTAAAGATAGGTATGCACCAAGATATCTCATAGCTTTCGTGTCTCCATTCTTAACCGAGACCTCCAAATTCCGGGATACACTCATACTCCCAAATTTCACCATCCGGCGCAAAAACCCAACGCCCATTTACGACATACGGCTCCTCGTAATAACGCGAGTCATGCACTTCCCCCGTAAAGGTTAGTATGTCCCCGTCACGGTTATACCGTTCCAGTACATAGGCCGACTCATCACCTGAAAAAGGAAAGCCGGCTGTCCAGACATAATTATCCGGTGACATATGAGTAGTTTTAATTACTAAAGTTTCGCCTTCCCAATGACCCGTCGAGTAACCAATAAGCGATGGCAACCAATGATCGGGCGCTTGTCGACCATCCATAAAAATACGACGTACCTGATGAAAATGCTCATAGAGAATCAAAATTTGATGGTTCTGTTGTACAATTTCTATTGGGTATGGATCTACCAAACCCAAGGGGATTCCAGGCATCAGACACCGTAGAGTGGGATCCTTGTCCGCACCAAAATCCTCAAATTCAGCTTGCCCCTCCGGGGTAAGTTTGACATCGCTTGGCGAAGGCTGTCCCATACGCCGTGGATGTTGCGCGTTCCAAATTCCTTGAAAATCAGCCTGAGCAAAAGCCGTTCCGGCAATCGATATCGCCAGAAAAGCCATGTAGATTCTATTGATGCGCATTTTTTCTCCCATAACTGCAAGGACCGCAATCCCTCATCTTGCATCTTAACGATAATTCAAGCATAGAAACCAGAGCTAGAGAGAATATATATAATATATCTATGCTGTGATTCTTTGGGGTGTGGCTACAAGAAATAATGAGCACCCGCGAACGCTTGAGCAATGAGGTGAATAATATGCGCGCCCAAAAAATAAGTGTATTAGCAATACTGGGGATTCTACCGACGATGTTGTCAGCCCACCATAACGTTGGAGCAAACTTTGATCCGAGCATTACAAAGGAACTCGAAGGTGAAATCACTGACATACTCTGGCGAAACCCACATATAGCCTTCACTCTCGGGGTTACAGGCAGCACTGGCGAGCAAACCGAGTGGAATATAGAAACCCACTCTCTGAGCATTATGCGCCGGATGGACGTCACCGAACCGTTTGTTGAAATTGGGGATACGGTAAAGGTAGCTGGCTGGCTGGCACGACGTGGCCAAGGAATGTTTGCCAACAATATGCTTCTTCCTGGTGGAGAGGAATTCGTCTTTACTTTCTCCCCAAAACCTGCAGATCTTCGTTGGTCGGATCGGTTATGGGGAACCAACGAACGGTGGTTTGCAGAAAATGGCAATACATCGGCATCGGAGCGTGGCATTTACCGGGTCTGGAGTACCACATTTTCTGCCGAAGCACAGGCCGTACCTAGTGAGGCTGAACGCACTGGATTCTTGCTCCTGCGAGACTACCCGCTCACGACTGAAGCGCGCGCAGTACAAAAAGCGTTTAACCCAGTAATAGATGATCCGCTCCTTAACTGCGGACTGAAGGGTATGCCTGGGATTATGAATAATCCATATCCCATGGAATTTGTGGATCGCGGGGACACAATTGAGCTGCGCATGGAAGAGTACGACACCGTCCGAATAATCCATATGAATGACCAATCCGCTCCAGAGCCGGAACCCTCGATCTATGGCTATTCTACGGGATACTGGAATGATGAAACCTTAGTTGTACAAACATCACATAACAACTGGGGGCATTTTCAAGGCAGAGGCATACGAACCAGTAGTGCTATCAGCTTCGTAGAGCAATTTACACCTACACAAGATGGAAGCAGGCTTGAGTATCAATTAATAGTTACTGATCCAGCTACATTTACCGAACCGGTGGAACTTAAAAAGGCCTGGGTCTGGCTACCCGATGTTACGGTTGAGCCGTACAACTGTATAGCAGATTAATAATTTTTAGCCTAATCTGTGGGACTCTAAACACCCTCTTCACCGCTAAATCCTTGGATGTTGATAAGATTTCTTAAAATCACAACAGTTTTTTCTAATTTTTTGCTTTTAATCTATTTCATGGTATCTCGAACAACACCTACAACTACACCCTCGATAGTCATGGCTTTCTCTCGAAGATCGATATGAATAGGACTGAATTCGGGGTTTTCCGGCAAAAGCCAAACTTGATGGCCTTCTTGACGATAACGCTTGACGGTTACCTCTTCTTCTAGACGAGCCACCACGATCTGTCGATTTCTTACCTCTGGTGAGCGATGAACTGCCACTAGATCTCCGTCCAATATGCCCGCATCCCGCATGCTCATACCATGCACACGAAGCAAAAAATGAGGATCTGACGTAAATAATTGGGAATCAATTTGATAGTAATCTTCAATATGCTGTTCCGCCAATAACGGTTCGCCTGCAGCAACTCTCCCTATTAATGGCAATCCCAGTTGATCCCTTAGTGAATCCTTGAGTCGGATACCCCGAGAAGTGCCAGGGAGAAGCTCAATCACCCCCTTGCGCTCTAAAGCTCGCAAATGTTCTTCAGCTGCGTTCGCCGAACGGAAGCCTAACTGCTCAGCAATCTCGGCACGCGTAGGTGGCATACCAGTTTCACGAATAAAACTTTGAATTAAAAAAAGAATCTCCTCTTGCCGAGAAGTTAAGCTACGCATTTTAATTACCTGTATATATAGACATATACTGTTATTATATACAGTTATTTGTACAAGTTAAAGCAAAGTTGCGCTACTTTCTGTAACAGGGCTCAGGATTATAAAGCGGGCTTCCTAGCCGCAACCTTCGGTCTTGCATCACGAATTTATTGCCAAACTTAATTAAATGTCATTTGTCTTAAAAAAACTTTAAAAGCAATTAGGTCGCACAGAATAAGGTCTTCGTTTTTCTTTTGATTGCAGTAGCGTGCGCTTTAGGAAATAATTGCCCCTGTTCTGTTATTCAGTCAGAGGAAAAACTAATGACCACAAAACTTCGGCTAAGCGCATTCTTCGCCGTTTTAGTTACTGCTGCCGGTTGTGCAACCATTACTGCGGATGATCTCAATGCAGTACGAACGATGGCACAAAACGCCCAAAGCGCGGCAAGTGATGCTCAGCGCCAAGCAGGTGAGGCTCGCCAGATGGCCTCAGGAGCTCAAAGTACTGCAAACCAAGCGCTATCTGCAGCTAATGCTGCTCAAGCCTGTTGTGATGCGACTAACGAGAAAGTTGATCGCATGTTCGAGCAATCCCTGTCTAAGTAAAGGGTTGAATAATATATGGCGCCGATGCCGTTGGTGTCGGCGGCTTTTTTTATTCCTTACTAAAAAGTAGTTGCCTCCAGAGATACAAACTCAGGTGTCCCGAGGCCGCGCTCAGCTACTAGCTCTGCTAAAGGCCAACTGAACACTCCTGCTTTGCGTTCCTCAGTAGCTAGAACGTAAGCGCGGGTTAATGCCGTCATTGTCCGGCCGTCACTCAATTCCTCACCTAGCGGTGGGTGCGCCTCCAAATAGAAACCATCCTCTACCCATCCGATTTTGTATGGCTGATTTACGATATAAACCGGTGTTCCAATCTCTACACGCCCAAACAAGGCCTCAATATCTTCAGGGAACATCCGGATACATCCGTGGGTAACTCGCATACCAACCCCAGAGGGCTTATTAGTTCCATGTATTAAATAACCCGGTAACGAAAGTCTTAACGCATGATTACCTAGGGGATTGTCAGGACCCGGCGGTACAACTCTAGCCAAGGGACGGCCATCCAATGCATATTCCTTGCGAATGGATTCTGGGGGGTACCAAGTGGGTTTCAGCGCCTTACTTTGAATGTGACTAACTCCTAAGGGGGTCCCCCAATCCATGCGGCCAATGCTGATTGGGTGCGTTATCACTGAACCAGGACTATCTTCCGGAAAATAATAGAGTCTAAGCTCAGGCAAGTTAATCACGATGCCACGCCGAGGTGCGTAGGGAAGCACAAAACGCGTGGGGAGAACAATATCAGTGCCCTCTCCTGGCAACCAAGGATTAACGCCTGGGTTAGCCTGAACTAACTCTTGATAGCCGAGATTGTAATGACGAGCAATCTTTATGAAGGTGTCTTCGTGTCGAGCCTTAATAACCTGAATTTCACCAACCAACTCACTTACTCCCATAACCTCCAGTTCCCTACCCAGAACAGAGGTGACTAGGCTCAATGCTGAGATAACCAATAAGACTTTAAGTCTCGCAAACCTCATATCTTCAAACTACTATCATTTCTAATCAATCATCCCCTAGACTCTAAAATCGCACCAGATTGGCGCCCCACGTAAAACCTCCGCCAAAAGCTTCAAGTAACAATAAATGTCCACGTTGGATCCTACCGTCCCTAACCGCCGTATCCAGCGCCATAGGCACCGAAGCAGCTGAAGTATTACCATGATTCTGAACCGTCAGAACAACTCGCTCCATCGGCATATCCAAGCGCCTAGCAGTGGCTTGAATAATTCGAAAATTAGCTTGATGAGGAACTAGCCAATCAATTTCATCTTTCTTTAGCTGATTTTCCTCGAGTACCTCATCCACAATATTCCCTAAAGTCTTGACTGCAAGTTTGAATACCTCATTACCTTTCATCTGAATAGTTGGAGACTCATCTTTGTTTTCAGTATCTGTAATCCCAGTCGATGCGCGTAGTAGGTCACAACGACTGCCGTCTGCGGCAAGCTTCGAACCGATAATACCTGGCTCATCCCCGCCCTCTAAAACCACTGCTCCTGCACCATCACCAAAAAGTACGCACGTTTCCCGATCAGTCCAATCGACTATGCGAGACATACACTCCGCACCTATAACAAGAGCGCGGCTCGCTTGTCCACTTCGAATAAAATGATCGGCAGTGGTTAACGCATACACAAAGCCCGAGCAAGCAGCCTCAAGAGAAAAAGCGGCTGCGCCCCTGATACCTAATTTTTTCTGAACGAGGCAAGCCACATTAGGGAAAATTAAATCAGGAGTTGCAGTACCAACAAGAATTAAATCTATATCGTGAGGAGACAAACCAGCATCATCGATTGCTATACATGATGCTTCATAGGCCAGATCGCTAGTAGATTGATTTTCTGCTGCTATATGGCGTTGCTCTATGCCTGTACGAGACCGAATCCACTCATCTGAAGTATCCAGTGTTTTTTCCAAATCGAGATTACTCAAAATCCGGTCGGGAAGATACTTTCCTGTGCCAATTATGCGGGAATACATACTTAGATCATGCCCTCGATCAACTTTCCTATTTGTCCCGGCACACCCTTGCGTGCTTCTACAATTGCTGTGTTGACGGCAGTTTCAAATGCAAATTTATCTGCACTTCCATGGCTCTTAATAACCACACCGGTTAAACCAACGAGGCTTCCTCCATTGTATCGCCTTGTGTCAAGTCTCGCACGAATGGCCCCAAGGGCATTATGCGCAAAAATTCCCTCGAACTTCCGTACCATATTCTTCCGAAACTCTTCTCGCAGAAAAGTTGCAAACACATTCGCAACCCCCTCCATGGTCTTGATTGCAACATTACCCGCAAAGCCATCAGTAACTACAACATCAGCCTTGCCATAAAAAACGTCATCGCCCTCTACGAACCCTACATAATTAAGGTTACTTTCGGATAGCAAGTCACCCGCCTCTCTGATTATTTCGTTTCCTTTGATATCTTCCTCACCGATATTTAGCAAACCAACGCTGGGTTGCTCTATATCAAGCACATACCCCGCTACCACTGACCCCATGAGAGCAAACTGAAATAGCTGTAACGGCGTACACCCTACGTTTGCACCAAGATCCAACATGAACACAGGGCCACGCAATCCCGGTACCGCAGATATAAGAGCTGGGCGATCAATCCCCGGCAATGTTTTGAGTACATACCTTGCGGTCGCCATTAATGCTCCTGTATTACCAGAACTCACGCAGGCGTCTGCAAGGCCATCCTTGACTAACTCCAGGGATATCCGGAGGGAAGAATCTTTTTTCTTCCTTAAGGCCTCTGCGGGATGCTCATCCATCTCGACTACTTCCCCAGCTACTTGAAAACTCAATCTACCCCCAACTTTATCGCCGGCTTGGTGACGCGCACTTTCAAGAACATCCGGCAAGCCGACTAAGATAAAATTGACCGAATCGTCCTTCTCCAAAATTGCTCTAGCAGCTGGAATCACGGCCTTGGGACCTAAGTCACCTCCCATAGCGTCCAAGGCAATTGTGACCTTGTGGTTCATTGAAATAATCTTGGGCAAAGGAAGCCGGGCTTATGGTGTATCCCACGGCTTAAAAGGCCAGCGCCTTAACCCTGCTGCTCCTGTTCTTGATCCTGATCTTGATCTGGGACATCAAAAACTTTTTTTCCCCGATAATAGCCATCAGCAGATACATGGTGACGAAGATGGGTCGTACCTGTAGTTGGATCTTCTGACAAAGTCGGGTGCTTAAGCGAATCATGCGAGCGACGCATATCTCTCCTAGAAGGTGTCTTACGCCTTTTCTGAACGGCCATTACCTAGTTACTCCTGATTATTTTCTGAGACAAGCAAAGTCTGGGGTTAGATAGTTGCACAATCCACAGAACCCTTCAGACGTTTTATTAAACTTCCACACTTATTTTCCGGAAAATGCACCGGAGCAAGTGGCACCGATAAGATCAATTCGTCCTCTATTAGTGCGGATGGGCTAAAGCGGTCGCCTGATAGTATTGGTAACTCACGGTTATTGTCTCTAATAGACCATGAAGAACTAGATAACTCTAGAGCTATCGAAGTGTGCTCGAAAATCTCTTGAGCAAATGGCTCCAAACACCTTTGGCACACTAATTCAAGCTCTGCTTTGTAGTCTAAATCAAGGGTCACGCAACTATCTCCCTGTTGGCTAAACGCTATACTTGCTTTTACACTCCCGCTATACGTACGCAGAAGTTCGCGAAGACGAGTCAATTGACTCAACGCGATCTCGCCAGTGAGTCGTGCTTTGCGCTCGCCGAGCGCGCTCAAATCGCTGGCACTGTAACAATTATGCAACGAAATGGGCATGGGCGACGAATGATAGAGGTAAGAATTTCAGCTGTCAAAACGGGAGGTTACGGATGCGTCGTCTAATTTTGGCCTCTGCCTCGCCGTATCGGCAAGCATTATTACAGCGACTCGAGCTAGACTTTGAGGTACGACCGTCTAATCTAGACGAAACTGCTAAGCAAGGCGAGCAAGCAAAAGCTCTTGCTAAACGCCTAGCAAGCGAAAAAGCTCAACATATCCCTAGACTTGATGCGCTAATCATTGGGGCCGACCAAGTAGCAACCCTTGGAGAGGAAATACTGCGCAAACCCAGGAATCACCTCACAGCGCTCCAACAATTAGTGAGGTGCCAGGGCAAAATGATTATGTTTTATACAGCGACTGTTGTAATAGATCAGTCCTCAGGTCAACATTGGGAGACAATAGATCAAACCGAAGTACATCTTCAAAGTCTTGAGCGAGCACAACTAGATCAGTATTTAAAATTAGAAAAGCCTTATGATTGCGCTGGGGGCTTCAAGGCAGAGGGATTGGGAATCTCTCTTTTAAAAACTATTAAATCCGCAGATCCTACCGCACTGCTCGGCCTACCACTGATATGGCTTGTTGGTGTTCTAAGAAAGGTAGGCTTAGATCCCTTAGAGCCGATGCCTTAAATACAAACCAATATCATCTTGAAGTACTCACTCTATCTAACACTTGACCTAATTCGCTTGGCAATGAAGTACTGACAAAAAACTCCTCTTCAGTTTGTGGCCACACAAAGCTGATTGAGAGTGCATGAAGAAATAGGCGGCGCAATCCCTTATTTTTCATAATTGAATTAAATTCCTGATTCCCATAACGCTCATCACCAGCCACTGCGTGCCCCATATGAGCTGCATGAACCCTAACCTGATGCGTTCGCCCTGTAGTGGTAGAAACCTCCACCAAGGTCACGCCTGACTCATAATGCTCTATGACACGGAAATGGCTATGCGCAGGCCTCCCCTCTGGATCTACCCTTACGAAAGTTTCACCTCTTTTCTGGCGACTTGCAGTCAAGTTAAAATCTGCATCTGTCTCTGCGCCCTGCCATACTCCCTCTACTAAGGCCAAGTAACGTTTATGAACTTTCCCTTCACGCAGCAATTGGTGAACCCTTCTCAGCGCGCTACGACGCTTAGCAATAAGAAGACAGCCCGATGTACCGCGATCCAAGCGATGGATGAGCTCTAGCGACGGTAAGTTAGGCCTAAGGCAACGAAGTGCCTCAATGCAGCCAAGAAAAATACCGCTTCCTCCATGAACCGCAAGCCCAGACGGCTTATCTAGTACCAAAATTCGAGAGTCCTCATAAATAACTCGCTCAACTAACCAATCCGTGTCTTTTTTCTTAAATATATGCTCGGCGGGAGGGCGCTGACTTACAGGTGGGACTCTTATTAAATCATCCAATTTTAAGCGATAGCTAGGACGTACCCTTCCACTGTTCACTCTAACCTGCCCTGATCTAATCAACCTGTAAACGCGGCTACGCGGGACTCCCTTCAGAGATCGTAAAAGAAAATTATCTAATCTCTGTCCCTCGAATTCGGGGCCCACCTCAATGCGGTAAGCACCCTGTCGATATTGTTCTGCTAATGATTTCAATGAGTTTCGAGAGTGTGGCTAATCAGCTGTGCTATAATACTCCCACAGAGTCCTTTGCTGAAATCAGTAAATGAATTCTTACTGACTGGCTCAGCGTTAATTTATGTGCTGGCCTTGAGATTCTTAATCGGCAACCCTACGGGATTGCCGAGCGGACCTTGGATACATGTTACCCAGGGGATATATCACTAAGTAATAGCTCTCCGTCGGTGCGAGTCACGGATTGAGCAGACACTACAGAAAGGTATTGATGAAAAAAATGCCGTCACACCTTCAACTCTGCTATAACTCCTTAGACATCATGGCAATTCATGCCCGACCTAAGCTCGCCCTCCACGGATCAGTTAAACCGAGGAATTATGAAACGAATGCTAGTAAATGCAACTCAGCAAGAAGAGTTGCGAGTGGCCATGGTCGATGGCCAAAAACTTTACGATCTTGATATTGAGGTACCTTCTCGACAGCAACGAAAAGCAAATATATACAAAGGGCGCATAACCCATATAGAGCCGAGTTTAGAGGCTGCTTTTATAGACTACGGGGGGCAGCGACATGGGTTTTTGCCGCTGAAAGAAATTTCCCGGGAGTACTTTGTTCGCGAACCCGAAGACGGGGGGCGCTTGCAAATCAAAGATGTCCTCAAAGAAGGCCAAGAGATCGTTGTTCAGGTAGAGAAAGAAGAACGCGGGACCAAAGGTGCCGCACTTACTACCTTTATCAGTCTTGCTGGGCGATTCCTGGTGCTTATGCCAAATAATTCACGAGTCGGTGGCGTCTCGCGACGAATCGTCGGTGAGGACAGGGAAATTGTCCGCCAGTCACTCGCGGAATTAGATCTACCAAATGAAATGGGCTGTATTGTGCGAACTGCCGGGGTAGGTAGAAGTAATGAAGAACTTAAGTGGGATCTAGATTACCTACTTAGCGTATGGGAAGCGATCAAGCAAGCAGTTGTGAAGCGCGCTTCTCCATTTCTTGTTTACCAAGAGGGTAGTGCGGTTGTACGAGCAATTAGAGATCATTTCTCCAATGAAGTGGGAGAAATTCTAATTGATGACACAGATATACATAAAGAAGCCCGTGACTTCGTTGGACATGTGATGCCCCACAATCTTAACAAGATTAAGTATTACGAAGATGCCACTGTTCCACTTTTTACACGCTTTCAAATTGAAAACCAAATTGAATCAGCATTCAGGCACAGCGTGTCTTTGCCTTCTGGTGGTAGCATAGTTATTGATCCTACAGAAGCTATGACAGCTATTGACATAAACTCAGGTAAAGCAACAAAAGGCGACGATATTGAGGAAACAGCACTGAATACGAACTTAGAGTCAGCTGACGAAATAGCTCGGCAATTAAGAATTCGAGATCTGGGTGGCCTGATAGTTGTGGACTTTATTGATATGGGACCACAACGGAATCAGCGCGATGTTGAAAACAGGCTGCGCGAAGCGGTACGCAGGGATAGAGCTCGAATTCAAATTGGCCGAATATCCCGATTCGGGCTACTAGAAATGTCCCGCCAAAGATTAAGACCTTCATTGGAAGAAGCAACCCAGCCAGTTTGTCCGCGCTGCAATGGCATTGGAAATGTACGCAGCGTTGAGTCGCTTGCGCTAGCAATTCTACGTCTGGTTGGTGAGGAAGCTCGAAAAGAACGCACGGCCAGAGTTGTTGTCCAGGTACCTATAAACGTGAGCAATTACATCTTAAATGAAAAGCGTGACTGGGTTGGCGCCATCGAAACACGCAATGGAATATCAATAATCTTAGTTGGCAATCCAGACTTAGAAACGCCAAATTATTCTATCAAGCGTGTCCGTGACGATGAGAAAAAACTACAGGAAAGTACCCCCAGAAGCTACCAAATCGTTGAGCCCAAAGAAGATCCAAGCGAGGTCTTTAGTGATGCACAACACGAGCCAAAACAAAATTTGGAAGAGGCGGCGGTTCCAAACTTAATTCCCAAGACCCCAGCGCCAAGGCCCCATAAGAAAAAAAAGCAATCCAGGCAACAAAATCGCCAGTCATTTTGGCGTCGTTTATTTGGGTGGATCCTACCAGAAACAAAGCCTGCACAAAAATCATCTGGTCAGCGGTCACGACGTGGTCCTAATAGGCACCCACACAGACGTTCTCAAAACGAGCGGCGTAGACAAGGACAAAAAAACCGCACTCAAGGGCGAAACCAAGGCCGCGGTCGAAGCAAAGATCAAGGCCAAAATCAACATCAGGGACAAAAACAGAATAATCGCCCGAACCAAGCACAGCCAGATGCCAGCGAACGAGGGTCAAAGCAAGGTAAGGAACGCGGAAATCAAAGAGAACCAAACCGTAGTCGGAAAGCCAACCAACGGCAAGCATCCAACACACAAGCTAAAGAAACAACGAGCCCCAAGAAACCCTCCGAAAACCTAAAAACCCAAGATAATTCAGAAAAAAGGGGTTCAGTGACCGATAAAAATTTTGGCGGTAAAGACAACCGCAAACACGAGGCAGAAAACAAGCCTTCGCCAAAAGAAGCTGCCACTGAATCATTACTACAAACAGCTGTTACTACTGAACCGACTCAGTCCACCAAGAATGAACACATACCACATGAGCCAAAGCCTGAAATCGAAACTACCCAAGAAAATATTGGAGATACCCATAAGGGTCAAAATGATTCCTAAAAAAACCACTTAGCGCCAACAATCCGCTTATAAACTTATATACTTGAATCAAGGTGCTTAAGAAAACCTATGGATGCCTCTTCAATCAGATCAAGCACACACTCAAAACCATTGCCATTTCCATAGTATGGGTCTGGAACATTCTTTTTATTTAACTTCGGAGCATAATCCAAAAAAAGATGAATGCGTGATTGATATTTTGCCGGGCTCAGTTTATACAGGAAAGAAAAATTCTCCTGATCCATTGCGAGTATAAACTGAAAGCGTAAAAAATCTTTTTCACTGACTCTTCGTGCAGTCAGTTGGCTAATATCAACACCACGATTCCTAGCAGCCTCTTGTGCGCGAATATCTGGAGTCTCACCTACGTGGTATGAATGGGTACCTGCCGAATCAACATAGACCTCTAGTTTAGGGGCGTGTTGCCGTAAGATCATTTTGAACATTCCTTCCGCTGTTGGCGATCTACAAATATTACCCATACAGACAAACAGAACAGACACTTTTTTATTATTTTCTTGTTGCATAAAAAACTTTAATAAATAAAAAAACAGAGCCACGAGTATCTATTGTATTAACCTAATTTTGATTATCTGCGCCCCGTTACCGTAAAACTAGTGCAGCTTGATATTGATATATTTAGCTCATACGGCGTGGCTCACTACGCTTGTCTTTATGGCTCAAGCAGGCATCCAGCCCGTGCCAGCGCGGCAGTTTATATATTCCGCGAGGCAGTCCCTGGCAGGCAGAACCGAAACCTCATGCCACAGCTGCAATTGTAGGTTCGGGCCGTATCTCGGTGCAATCGAAAGGAATGTGTTAAAGATCTTCAGATGAGTTGGATGGCGCTCTGACCAATTCTCTAGGTCCTTCATTGTCCGAAAATATGCTAACCCACAAGAGCGTCTTAGGTCGCTTCCATCCAGCGCGATATCCTTCATGTAGCGGCAAGAATAACAATTCACCTCATCACCCTGATCGCGCAGGAAGGCCATGCCAGCTTTTAATGTTGGCTCAATTGTATCTATATATTCACCCAACTGCTCATCATCGCAATTACTCCAGTCTTGCCCCGAGCGAATGATGCATAGGTTTTCATGTGCTTCAACCACTACGCGATTTCCATTTTGTTCGACTATGCACACGGGCCTATTCGCCCCCAAAATATCATGTGCTGACAGCGGAATGCGATCGCGCATGCCACCCCAATACTGGTGGTGCGGAATAGGGCCAATAGTCCCTTTGCGCATCTGGCTATAGCCATGGTCATGCACCGGACCAGAAAAGAGTGTCTCTGTCCGACTGAATGGGATATTCACACATTCCTTCATTACGCCGTAACCACTGGCATCTGTGTGCTTGCCCCAAAAAGAGATATATGCGTCAGAGGACATTGTTGCCTTAGCTGCATCTTGATCACGCCAATAGGCAATGCAAGCCGTCTCATGCAGCCCTCCACCAGCATCGGAGGTTAGCAGATCACAGATCTCAGCACTTTCTAGTGCGGTATGCAGTTCTATCATATGCGGCATCACATCCATATCTTCAGGATGCTGAAAGCCAACCAAGGCCATCGACACACTGGTCTGAGTATCCACAAAGGTCGAAGACCACGCAGGCACTGGCGACTCCCACCCTTTTGGCATGCGCAAGGGATATCGACGATCTGTTGGGATCACCCTATTCATCTGTATGATCCTCAATCTCAAACTCGGGCACGTCTTCTGGAACGACGGCCCTACTAGTATCATCAAAATTCACTACCGGGCGTTGGCATCTTTCGTTGAAAAGTAGGCGCGTCACATCAGGTCGAGAATAATGTCCAGCTGGGTCTGCTGCTGCCTTTGCAAAGGCGATCATACTCAAATCAATATCAGCCACCACGAGACCTTCTTCAGTGTGAGGTAGATCCGATCCGATAGACTGGCCATCCGGCGCATAAATCCGAGTGTAGCCACCGCCAATAGGACACAATGCCTCTTTCTCTGGGTCGCCCTGACATAGCATGTCCTGTTGTTCCTTGCTGACTAGCGCGCAAGCCGCCACTACAAAGCAACTTCCTTCTACTGCGTAAATCATGCTCGCACCATTATTCACTTGATAGCCAAGTGCATAGGCCCCACCTTCGTAAAGCGCGAGGTTTGGCCAAGCCGCACAATGGATCTGTTCGTTCTGAGCATACATCGCGTATTTCGACAGGGGCTGCAGATGTTCCCAGCAGCTCAGCTGTCCAATCCGGCCTAATGAAGTCTCGTTAACGACAATGTCAGAACCATCACCCTCACCAAATACCGTGCGTTCTACATGAGTGGGCTTCAACTTACGGCGACGTTTGATAATGTTGCCACTCTCATCATAGTGCCACTGCGCAATATAGAGTGAACCACCTTCGCGTTCGCTCAGGCCCATCGAAATCTGAATGTTACTCTTGCGCGCGGCCTCGGCGATAACCTTGTCTTCGGCAGACCCAACTTCAACCGAATTCTCAAAATAACGGCCGACGAATTGCATTCCCCATGCTACTGGTCCTAGCCAAATATGATTGGGGTAACCCGGTAGCCAGGTTTCCGGGAATACGACCAACTTGGCACCAGCAGCAGCAGCCTGTTCAATGTACTTCACTGCTTTTTTGATACCCGCCTGCAGATCAAGAAAACAGGGTGCAGCCTGTACAGCAGCAACTTTAAACTGTTGTGACATAATTTTTCTTTTCCTTTAAGTAATTTAAATAATATGCAACATACCGCACGGCTTTATTAATAACTGCACTGAACGACCGTACCCATTAACTATAAATTAACTACCGTACTTCAAAGATTTTACGGACAGCCTCAAGATCCTCTGGGGTGTCCACACCCCTAGGTGGCTCCTCTACCGCTTCAGCAATCAAAATGTTGAATCCCAGCCAGAGTGCCCTAAGCTGCTCCAGATTCTCGATTCTCTCTAACTCACATGACTCAGAAGCAGCAAGCTCCTTAAGAATGCGCACACGGTAAGCATAAAGCCCAATGTGACGTTTCGGCGTGCCCACCATCCCATCCTCGCGAGGATACGGTATGGGTGCACGACTGAAATATAAGGCATTATTTTTATTATCTGCAACTACCTTGACCGCATTAGGATCAAGCCATTCCTCCTTCGAAGTAATCGGGGCAAACAACGTGGAAATGGACACATCGGGTTTAGCGACTAATAACTCAGCTGCCTGGGAAATAACAGCTTGGGGTAACATTGGCTCGTCACCTTGAACATTTACCACGATTTGCTCATCAGACCAACCCAGTCGCTGGGCTACCTCAGCTATCCTATCGGTTCCGGTTCTATGGATTCCAGTAAGTTCCACATGCGCACCATAACTGGTGCAAACATCCTTTATTCTCGTATCATCGGTAGCAATTATTACCTCGGACGCACCAGCTCGGCAGGCTAATTCATGCACCCACGCGATCATAGGGCGGCCACAGATATCTGCCAAAGGTTTGCCGGGCAGTCGGGTTGAAGCATATCTAGCGGGAATGACAATAATGAAATCGGCCGACATAATCAGTATTACTCAATTTTGGATTGATATTCCGCCCAATTAACAAACCGTACAAATGGGAGCCAAACTCGGTTCATTGTTCCGAGAATTGCATCCGATAAAGGGCCTTATAGTACCCGTCATAGGCCATCAACTCAGTGTGATTCCCCGTCTCAACTATTTTTCCGTCCCTAAGAACCATAATGCAATCGGCTGTTTCCACGGTGGACAGGCGATGGGCGATAACTAACGTTGTGCGCCCCTTCATGAGTTTCCCAAGAGCATACTGAATCCGACGCTCGGATTCAGTGTCAAGTGACGAAGTAGCTTCATCTAGGATTAGTACCGGCGCATCTTTTAATAAGGCGCGTGCAATGGCTATGCGTTGCCGCTGACCGCCTGACAATAGCAGACCCCGGTCACCAACCTGAGTTTCCAGGCCGTCTGGTAATTCATTAGTAAACTCCGTTACGTAAGCTGCCTCTGCAGCTTCTTCTAGCTGCTCTCGAGAAGAGCTCGCAAGGGACCCATAAGCAATATTGTTAGCGATACTATCGTTAAACAGTATAACGTCTTGACTCACCAAACTAATCTGGCGACGCAAATCTCGTAGCTGATACTGGCGTATATCCTCCCCGTCCAACAAAATGCTCCCAGCCTCAACGTCATAGAAGCGCGGCAATAGGCTTACGAGAGTCGATTTACCACTCCCTGAGCGGCCTACAATAGCCAGACTCCGGCCAGAAGATATCGAAAAAGAAAGATCTTTTAATACCCGGCCTTTGGAGTAATCATAGGTAAAAGAAACTTTCCGAAACTCCAAAACACCTCGGGCCCGAACAAGAGACTCTTTGCCAGTATCATTTTCAATAGGCTCATCTAAAGTCTCAAATAAACTATGCCCCGCAGCAATCCCACGCTGAAGCACAACATTGATATTAATCAACCGCTTTAGTGGAGCTAGCAACATCCCCATGGCAGTGAGAAATGCCATGAATAGTGCTGCATTTAATGACTGTAGCATTTCTTCCGAAAAAGCAATCCAAATGATTGCTGCGACACCTAACGCAAGAACGTATTGGGTGAGCGAATCCCCAACAGCACGTGTCGCGATTAACTTGAGATTTAGGCCAAAGTTACGCTTATTCACTTCATCAAATTGACGCTGCTCATATAACTGGCCTTCAAATATTTTTACAATGTGTTGGCCTCGCAAAGCCTCTTCCGTCACGCGCGTCGCATCGCCCATAGATGCTTGAATACGAATACTATATCGCCTGAATGCCCTGCTCATCAGAAGAACCAGAAATGCAACAACGGGGGCTACAATAAATACTAGCAGAGATAGCGATGGGCTCAGGTACACCATAACGCCTATTAATACAAGAATAGTAATACTGTCTCTAAAAACCGTGACAATTACGCTCGATAAGGCCTCGGCGAGTTGCTCCGTGTTATAGGTCAATTTAGAGATTAATTCGCCTGACGAAATACGATCAAAAAACTGTGCCGGAAGTTCTGTGTAGTGTCTAAATATTTCTGAGCGCACCTCCCGCACTACCGAGCGGCCTACCCAGCTAAGACCAAATACAGCAACAAAATCTGTTGTGCCACGCACAAGAAAGGCACCTGCCAGCATTAACGGCACAATAACTCTTGAGCCACTCCTCCCTGATTCCTCGAGCGTTCCAATGACCTCTCTCATAATTAAGGGAACGCATGCGTTTGCCGCAGAATAAATCAACATGGAAACTACTGCTGCTGCTATAACTGGTACGTAAGGACTAACATAGCGCAAAAGTCTTCTGTAAATTGCAATGAGCTGAGAATCTAACCAAAAAGACATAAAACTTAAGGCCCCGGAACAATTATCGTACTGATGTTAATTTCTGTAAATCCCAACTGCCCCACCACATCCATTGCGGTAACCACAGATTGATGTTTTGTATCAGCATCCGCTTTGATGGACACTGGCCCTTCAGTTACTTTGATATCCAACCTATCAATTGCTGCGCGTAAAGTATCTTTTTGGTTATTTAGAAGTAGATCTCCATTGATTAAATAGTCACCTTCACTAGTAACAATTATTTCAAGAGTATTAGCCAAAATATCTGATTCCACAGCATTATCAACCTGAGGAAGACGCAAGAGAATTTCAGTCTCCCGGACAAAATTGGTCGATACCATAAAAAATACCAAAAGTAACAACACAACATCGATCAGAGATGTCAGATTGACTTCAGGATCTTCTTTTAGACGGTTCTGAAAATTCACTATCTAAGTTATCCTTACTCTGGTGGTGTGATAATGCCTCTAGAAATTTCATTACTTCTTTTTCCATCCGTATAACCAGACTATCTACGCGTCCACGAAGATAGCGGTACCCAATCAAAGAAGGGATGGCAACACACAGGCCTGCCGCTGTTGTAACCAAAGCTTCTGAGATTCCACCCGCCAGAACCGCAGGGTCTCCAACCCCGCGGGTCGTAATGGCAGCAAATACTTTAACCATACCTATCACAGTACCCAGAAGGCCGAGTAATGGCGAGATAGCTGCAATAGTTCCCAGCAAGTTTAGGTAACGCTCAAGCTCATGAACTACGTGTCGACCCCTGTCCTCTATTGTGTCCTTGATCGTATCCCGAGCGGCGGAACGCTTTTCGAGTCCAGCCGCTAAAATCTGACCGAGTGGAGAGCCCTGATGAAGAATTTGAATATGCCCGCGGCTAAGCTGGCCCTGCCGTACCCACTGCCACGCCTGAGACGTAAGATTCGTTGGGGCGACCCGTTTCGGCTGCAAAGTCCAAAGTCTTTCTAAAATTATGGCAGCAGCCAGAATGGAGCACGCGATTATGGGCAGCATCAACCAACCACCCGTCTGCGCAATCTCAAGCATTAAAAATCCATAAACCGAGATAGTTAGCTAAACTATAACGTGCTACCACTGAGTACTAAAAGGGGTAAAGGGACTAGGTTATATAAAATTGTCATAAAAAATTGATTTTAATAGGAAAAATTCAAAAAAAGTACCGGCCAATTAGGGGGCATAGGCACAATCTTTGAGTTATTGGCGTTGCTCATCACCAAATCCCAAGGTGCGAAGATAACTAAGAAGTAGGCTTGAGCAAACCATCCTCGAGTTTCAAAGTTCGATCCATTCTTGCTGCTAAGGCTGAATCATGGGTTACAACTACCAAACTAGTACCCAAGTCTGAATTGAGCTCTAGCATTAGATCAAAGAGGCGAACGCCTGTTGGTCGATCCAAGTTGCCAGTAGGCTCATCTGCTAATACGATGGATGGGCCTGTAATTAAGGCTCTTGCTACAGCCACGCGTTGTCGCTCTCCACCCGAAAGCTTTGATGGGCGATGATGCAACCGCTCCAAAAGTCCAATCCGCACTAAAAGTTTCTCAGCTTTTCCCATCGCTTCTGTCGGTCCCACGCCGCGTATCAACAAAGGCATCGCTACATTTTCTAACGCAGAAAACTCAGGTAACAAGTAATGAAACTGATAAACAAAACCCAGCTTTTGGTTTCTTAACTTCCCTCGTTCGCTGTCACTCAATGCACCTATAGACTGGCTACAAACCATTACTTCTCCAGCAGTAGGCTGATCAAGCCCACCAAGCAACTGTAAAAGTGTTGTCTTGCCTGAACCCGACGCGCCAATGATCGCAAGTCTGTCCTTTTTTGTAACAGTCAATTCAACGCCACGTAAAACTTCCAGTGTCCTGCCTCCCTCCTGGAAGACCTTTGTTAAGCCACGCGCTTCGAGTACAGACTTAGTCATAACGTAATACTTCGCTAGGTTGTTGTCGTGCCGCAGTAATTGCAGGATATATAGTCGCTAAAATAGCAAGAATAAATGCGATCAGACAAATCCCGAATACCTCTTTTATTCGAATTTGAGTAGGCAAATCACCGATGAGGTAAACCTCAGCGGACAATAAATCAATACCAAACCAACCTTCCATTACACTAACCAGTACCTCAACCTGACCAGCAACAAAAAGACCAAGAACTAAACCCAACCCGGCGCCCACCAATCCGATGAACGCGCCTTGGCTTGCAAATATCATCATAATACTCAAAGATCTTGCACCCATGCTTCGCAGAATTGCTACATCGCCGCGCTTATCCCTAACCACCATCACCAGTGTTGAAACAATATTAAAAGTTGCCACTAAAATCACTAGAGATAGGAGTACAAACATAATGTTCTTAGTGAGCTGGATGGATCTAAAAAAATTGCTGTATTGCCGAGTCCAATCAGTTACATAAACATCCCCCCCAGTCTCTACCGCAAATTCCCGAACAATTTGGCTTGCAAAATAAATGTCTTTCACTGCTAACCGCAATCCAGTTGCCCTTCCTCCGGTACGAAAAAGTTTTGTGGCATCCTCCATGCTAATAAACGCTAATCCCCTATCGTATTCGTAAATGCCCGCCTCAAAAATATCCCCCACAGTGAAAGTGCGCATTCTGGGCAGAATTCCAATCGGTGTAACTGTCGCTTGAGCTATAAGTAGCACTACAGGATCTCCAATCCCAACATTCAACGAGTCTGCCAGACTGCTGCCGATCAGAATTCGATAACTCTCACTGCGAAGCACCTCAAGATCGCCCGCACGGAGTAATCCCTCTATGCTGGACACTTGGGACTCAAGCGCTATATCTATTCCTCGAACATTAATGCCGGCAATTGACTCACCTGCTACTAACATCCCCTGCCCCTCCACAAACGGGGCAGCTGCAGATATATCATTTCGGGCAATAGCTTGCTCTCTTAAATCTTCCCAATCTTTCAGAGGCTCATCGATCCCAAAAACCGACGCATGTGAAACCACCCCAAGAATTCTCCGCTGCAATTCGCTCTCGAAACCATTCATTACCGACAAAACTACTATCAATACTGCAACAGCTAAACCGACCCCAGCTATTGAAGCCACAGAAATAAGAGAAATAAAACCGTTTCGATTACTTGAACGCAAGTAACGAGCTGCCAGTGCAATTTCGTATGGTTGTTTCATGTTTCACTCATAACGTAACGCCTCAGCAGGTTCCACTTGGGCCGCACGACGTGCAGGGTAAATAGTGGCTAACAGTGCTATAAAAAGTGCTGCCAACGGAATTAAAACAACATCTCTCAAATGTATCTCAGAGGGAATATCACTAACGTAATAGACGTCGCTCGGCATAATCTTGAAGTTAAGTGTTTGCTCAAACCAAGGAACGATAATTTCCACATTAAGCGCCAACATAACACCCAATATCAGTCCAACAGTAGTGCCGATCACCGCAATCAAGGAACCCTGGACCAAAAAAATTCTCCCAACCTGTTTCGGCTCAAGTCCATAGGTGCGTAAAATCGCAATATCCTTCTCTTTTTCCGTGACTACCATCATCAATGAAGCGACAATATTAAATGCCGCAACTGCAACGATAAGCATTAATATCAATGTCATCATTATCTTTTCTGTTCGGATAGCACGGAAATAATTAGTATTCTCAAGAGTCCAATCAGAATAAATAACCCCCTCATTGGCAACTATTTCCCTGAACCCCTCGAGTCGTGCCACAGTAAGTGGATCTCGAACCCGTATCGCTAGACCTTCCGCCTGGTTCGATAACCCCTTAAGTTGACTAACCTCAGCAAGATGAGCGAAAGCAAGATTCGCGTCGTGATCTTGGATACCTGCTTCAAATATGCCACCTACGATAAAACGGTAAAGCTTGGGCCTGAGACGTCCCTCCTCTATTTGCGGCACCAGTAAATTAACTTGGTCCCCAAACCTAACACCCAAATTGAGCGCTAAAATGCGGCCGAGAATAATCTGGTAGGAGTCTGGCTCAAGATTTCTAAGGGTTCCTATCTGCATAAAACGATCAGGATTAGAAGCAATTAACTCCTCATCTGGCAAAACCCCACGAACAACAACTGGACTCAGATTGGCTTCAGACCCGAGCATCCCCTCCAGTTGAGTGAAAGGGGTAGCGCTGACTACCTCGGCACCGACCAATACTTCTGCCTGAAGTTCATCCCAGCTAGATAATCCATCTTTATTATTGACCAGACTGGCATGGGCAGTCATGCTGAGCAAACGGCTCCTAAGTTCTGCCTCAAATCCATTCATTACCGAAAGGATAATGATTAATGCCGCTACTCCTAATGCAATCCCCGCCAAAGATGCCAGACTAATAAAGGAAATAAAGCCACGACGCTTGTGCGTCCGCAGGTAACGCAGGCCAATAAGCCAAGGTAATGAATGAGGCATAGAAATAGATTAAAGCATATCCGCCTAGCTAGTCGTTACCCAAAGAGACCTGGATTTCGGTACTCAGTCTAATACTGTGTGGTGACATATCGGCCCGATAGGCGAAAATCTCAACACCGGCCATAAACGCCATCCTGAGAGCATGGCAATAAGCTGGATCAATTTCATCAGCTGGACGCACCTCATCTACATCTGCACGCTGAACACAATAAACCAATGCCGCTCTATAGCCTTGCTCTACTAAAACAGCTAATTCTTCCAGATGGCGCGCGGCCCGAATGCTAACGGCATCTGGGAAAAATGCCCAGCCTCCCTCAGCTGCCGCTGTGACATTTTTTACCTCTAAGTAACAATCTGGGGCTGTTGGGTGTTCTTGCAAGAGAAAATCAAGCCTTGTCCCCTTGTCAATCAGACTCACCTCACGCTTAAAACTCTCATATCCATCTAGAGAGCCAATCAATTTTTGATCCAAAGCTTCCGCTACCAGATGGTTACTGCGATGAGTATTGATGCCTACTATAACGCCAGAACTAACCTCTACCATCTCCCAACTCAGAGGATATTTGCGGGTGGAATTTTCCACTTGCATTAACCACACGCGTGAACCTGGCTCTTGGCAACCAAACATGGAACCGGTGTTCGGGCAATGCACGGTAGTTTGCTCCCCGCCTTTAAGCACCACATCAGCCAAAAAACGCTTATATCGGCGAACCAGTTTGGCCTCGACAAGAGGGGGCTCGAATTCCATTTGGTTTAATTGGCTCTACCTAGATCCGTGATCCAGTTTTATGGTGATCAAAAAATTTGCTTACCCTAAGGTCTTTCTCTGCCGAGTATAATCCGTTTTCTGTACTCTCAGAACATACATCCCCAGAAACATGTCTACACACTTCCCAGTCTGGCCTATGGGATAATTCGTCTCTTTTTTGGGTAAAAAGAAAACTAACTTGCGTAACGATCTCCTTAAGCTCCCTCTACCAGAAATAGGTCACCCCAAGGTAACCTACAAAGGACTTTATGGTTCCGCCAAAGGCTTAGCTATTACTGAAGCTATAGAAAATCACTCGGGGCCTGCGTGCATAGTCAGTGAGTCGGTCGGTGCAGCTGACAAGTTGCAGGGCGAACTCCAATTTTTCTGTCCTTCGAGATCTATCCAAAAGTTCCCTGATTACGAGACACTACCTTATGACGCGTTCTCACCGCCCCAAAAACTTCTTGCCGAGCGCCTAGAGAGCCTTTATCAATTAGCAAATGGAAAATGTGGAGTTGTAATTGCCGTAGGAGCGGCACTATTAAACCGCCTGCCACCGCGCGCCTTTCTTTTAAGTAAATCCATGATGCTAAGCGTTGGCGAGAAACTTAACTCCCAAGCCACTCGAGATACCTTAATTCAACAGGGCTATCTGCGTGTTGAGCAAGTGAAAGACCCAGGTGAATTTGCAGTGCGTGGTTCTTTATTAGATATCTATCCCACCGGAGCCCCAAGCCCAGTTCGGGTAGATTTATGCGATGAAGAAATTGAGAGTCTAAGAATCTTTGATCCCCATACCCAGCGAACAACCGGAAATGTAAAGCGTATTCGCATGCTGCCTGCGCGTGAGTTCCCATTCGATAAGAATGCCATTCAGTATTTTCGGCAAAACTTTAGAGATTATTTTTCCGGAGAGCCAAGCCGGTCTTCCATTTACCGCGATATCTCAGAAGCTCATCTTCCCGCGGGCATCGAATACTACATCCCACTGTTCTTTAAGCGAACCCGCTCATTTCTCAATTATCTACCAAAAAAAACACTCATTATCTTGACAGAGGGAGCTATGGATGAACTGGAGGCTAGCTGGAACCTAATGCAAGAACGCTACGAACGTCTGCATAAAAATCCGGAAAGGCCGATCCTAAGCCCAGAGGATGCTTTCTGGGAGCCTGGCCTAATAAAAAATCAAATCAAGAACCAACTGACAATAGATATAAACCCAAGAAATCCGCCTACTGACCAAGGATTGGTATTTCCAGTCCATAGCACTCACCCAATGGGTGGAAGTGCAAACCTGGACCAAGACCCCATCTCTCGGTGGCTCACTCATGAACCGACAGAAAAAACCCTTGTTATTGCTTCCTCGGCAGGGCGCTGTGAAGTAACGCTCGCGTTACTTCTGGAGCGCGGACTCAAGCCCACTAAAGTGCAAAATTGGGCCGAGTTCACAGATGGGGTCTCGCCGCTAGCAATTGCTGTAGGGCAACTCACAGAAGGATTGCTCCTGCCAGAATCAAATCTGCGCATTGTGACGACGCAGCAACTGGGAATAGAAAAGCCCGAAAAACGCAGCCGGAGGCGAAGATCAGGTTGGCATGCAGGCGCCATCATTAGCGAACTCAGCGATTTACAAATAGGAGCGCCGGTTGTTCATGAAGAATATGGCATTGGTCGCTACCACGGCTTAGAGAATCTAGTAGTGGACGGCATGGTGACTGAGTTTTTACAGATAGAGTATGCAGGCGGAGATAAACTCTATGTTCCTGTTCATAGCCTGCACCTCGTATCTCGATACACTGGTACAGCGCCGGATTTGGCACCACTGCACCGATTAGGATCTGATCAGTGGACCAAAGCGAAACGCAAAGCTGCATATCAGGCGAGAGATACAGCGGCGGAACTTCTCAATCTCTATGCGCAACGAGCCGCAAAAAAAGGTACTGCACTTCCCTTACTAGAAGATGCATACCAGCAGTTCTCTTCGCAGTTTTTGTTCGAGGAAACAGATGATCAACTCGAGGCAATACAGCACGTTTTGAGTGACTTGCAGTCCGAGAAATCCATGGACAGAATTATTTGCGGGGACGTAGGCTTTGGTAAAACTGAGGTCGCACTACGAGCAGCATTCGCTGTGGTTCACGCAGGGTATCAGGTTGCTGTTCTAGTACCTACAACGCTACTCGCCCAACAACACTACCGAACATTCACAGATAGATTTACTAATTGGGCAGCAAACGTAGAATTATTGTCACGATTCCGTAATAGAAAAGATACTAAAAAAGTTTTAAGCGGACTTGGTGACGGTAGTATCGATATCGTTATTGGTACACACAAACTCCTGCAGGGCAAAGCACAATTTAAGCGTCTTGGTTTGGCAATCATTGATGAAGAGCATCGTTTTGGTGTCCAACACAAAGAGCAATTGAAAAAGCTTCGCGCTGAGGTTGATATCCTAACGATGACAGCGACCCCAATCCCCCGAACCCTCAACATGAGTTTAGGCGGACTTCGGGACCTTTCCCTAATTGCAACTCCGCCGGTCGACCGTATTTCTGTGAAAACTTTCGTCAGTGAATGGAGTGACCAAATAATTCAAGAGGCGGTGCTTCGGGAAATAAGGCGCGGAGGCCAAATATATTTTGTTCATAACCGAGTAGAAGATATTGAGCATGTCGCCGAAAAGGTGCGGAAACTGGTGCCTGAAGCCCAAATAAAGGTAGCTCATGGGCAGATGCCAGAGAAGGAACTAGAAAGAATCATGCTGGATTTCTACCATCAACGCTTCAATCTATTGCTATGCAGCACTATCATAGAAAGTGGCATAGATATACCCTCTGCGAATACAATTATTATTAATCGGGCCGACCGCCTAGGCCTTGCTCAACTACACCAGCTCCGAGGCCGTGTGGGGCGATCCTACCATCAGGCCTACGCGTATCTATTCGCACTATCACGCCGCACCTTAACTGCCGATGCAATCAAACGGCTAGAGGCCATCGAGGCACTCGAAGCACTAGGTTCCGGATTTACGCTAGCTACTCATGATCTTGAGATTCGCGGAGCTGGTGAGTTACTTGGTGAAGAGCAGAGCGGCCAAATACAGGCAATCGGTTTCACCCTGTACAACGAATTTTTAACGCGAGCAGTGAAATCTCTGCGGGCAGGCAAGGAGCCCGACCTTCTCGATCCCTACAGTCAGGTACTGGAGCTTGATCTAGGGCTCACTGCCCTGATCCCCGATCATTACATACCAGATGTCCATATGCGCCTCGTACAGTATAAAAGAATCGCCAATGCAGACTCCCAAAAAGCCTTAAGGGAACTTCAGGTGGAATTTGTCGACCGCTTCGGACTCCTCCCGTCACCAACACGTACCTTATTTAAAATAACCCGACTCAAACTGCTAGCCCATCAACTCGGTGTGGCTAAAATACAGGCTGGTTTATCTGGAGGGCAAATACGTTTCGGAGAACATTCCACGATGGATCCGCTTGCACTTTTAAGCCTTGTAGAAGATCAATCCGAAGACTACCGTCTGAATGGGCCCTTTAAGCTACGTTTCAAGTGGGATCAAGTATTGGAAGAGGACCGTATCAGGGCATTAGAAATGATACTGACCCGACTCGGTGCACATAAAACAAACTAGGCTCCGCTATAATAGCTCCATGAGTGTATGTGTGCGCGTGTCCCTGTTATTTCTGGCTGTCGTAGCTCCCTGGGCGGCCGGGGTTGCACAACCGCCTACTTCTACCCAAGTGGGCCCACCTTTTGTTGAACCTTCAATAGAAGAATCTCAGCCGAGTTTGCCTATGTTTCAGGTGGAAATCATAGCGTTTGCCTATGGCCCCTTTGATCCGAGTGAGGAAGAGTTCCCAACTGGTCGCAAAGCGAATGCTAAAAACATTCTAAGCGAGAGTGTGCGTAGGGTCCCTTCGTTTGGCCTGAATGACCAAACGATGGAAAATTTGTTCGGCCCCACACCCCAGACTGCATCTGAAGAGTTGCTAGGTGAGTTTGAAATTCTTCTAAAAAATCAGCTTACTAGGACCGAAACAATAGAGCGAATCGAAGCGGAAGAGGCTGTAGAAACAACGGATAACGATGCGCCCAAAGAGCTCAAGATTCAGCTGACCGAGTTTTCGATGGAGCCACGCCAGAATACTAAAAAGCTGCCTCGGTTCCGGCTATTGCAACCCGATGAATTAGAGTTGACAGGTTCATACGCAAGACTCAGAGCAATTGACGCTTATACGCCGTTATTCCACAGCGGGTGGGTACAGGAAGGACCGCCAGAAGAAGAAGCGCAACCCGTCGATGTTACTCTTCTGGGCTCTACTAACCCGAAGGGAACAATAACGCTTTACCTTAGTCGATTCCTGCACCTGATCATCGATCTCAGGTATTACGTCGAAACATGGCGGCCGCCGAGCACGCTTCCTACCCAGACAGAGCTTAAAGAGCTGGAGCTGGTACCGCGTTATGAGCTTGTTCTTGAGCGGCGCATTCGAAGTGGCCAATTAAACTATTTTGACCATCCGGCGTTTGGTGTTCTGGTGGTCATCCGGCCTCATCCGGAGGAACTGGAAGAGCCGGCAGCTTAGGGATTCGCGTCAAACTGGAAAAGGAACCTCTTCGGTGTAATCCCCCACCTTCATTATTGAATGTTCGCGAGTAGACCATACTTTTCATATAGTCTCTTATGACACTCTTGTTGTTTCTCGGCATCGGCATTGCATTGAGTATGATCTATACCACCGAAACAGCTTATCTTTTTTTGGCGGCAAGGATATAACTTCACTATTCCCCATCTCACATTTCAACATGTAAGCTTATTCATTCTTCAAGATACCAATACGTTTATTTGCTTCTCGCCAGAAATCAGATGCACGCAATGCATTCCATGACCTACAGTCACGCCCCCTAAGGTTCGTCATGATTTCACAGTCACTTTCATAGTAAGCCAGATGATCAATAACCCCGGAGATCTCGTCCGGTGAATTACAGAGTAAGACCATGTCAGCACCTGCATTGAGCGTGGCCTCGGCCCTTTGCCCAAAAGAACCAGAACCGGCAGCGCCCGCCATAGCAATATCATCGGAAATCACTACACCCCCAAAACCCATCTGGACTTTTAAGTGCCCCTTAATCCAGTAACTGGAGCAGCTGGCAGGCCGGGCATCAATCTCCGGGAACTGAACGTGGCCCAACATAACACCCTCAATGCCTGCTTTAATTAAATGCTGGTAGGGAACCAGGTCATCAGATAGTCCATCCAAAGACCGGTGGTCTATTGGAAGTTGCTCATGGGAATCCGCAGCAACACCAGCGTGACTCGGAAAATGCTTTGCAATTACACACATCCCAGCGCGATGCATGCCTGTAGCGACTTGTAGGGCGAGTTTGCTCACGGCCTCTGTTTCACGGTGCAGTGCCCGATCGCCGATCACTTCTGCTAAACCACGATCAAGATCAACAACCGGAGCAAAGCTGATGTCTACCCCCATGGCCCTCAACTCTGAAGCCATTATCCAGCCAAATAAATGGGCCACTTCCAGTGCCTGACTAGTATCTTTGTTATAAAGGCGACCCAGACTCGCCATGGGTGGCAACACTGTGAAAGGTTCGCGGAAGCGCTGGACACGGCCACCCTCCTGATCGACAGCGATAAGTAGCGCCGGGTCACGAATATTATGAATCTCATCTACCAGGTAACGAAGTTGTTTTAAGTCAACGAAATTGCGACCGAACAGGATCACCCCACCTACCATGGGCTCCTGTAGCCACACCTGCTCCTGCTTAGAAAGCGAAGTGCCCTTGAGATCAATCATTAGCGGACCTAGCGACATGGCATCCCTGTCAGCTGATTTCAACGCTCATGCCGACTTCAACCCAATCAAAAAGTTTAAGTATTTCTTGGTTACTCATCCGGATACAGCCAATCGAACGCGGCTCGCCCAGAAATTTAGATGACGGGGTGCCATGGATGTAGATATAACGCCTCATGGTGTCTACATTACCCAGTCGATTCCACCCCACCTCGGTTCCTGATAGCCATAATATTCTGGTTAGAATCCAGTCCTGATCGGGCTCGGATCGGGCCAGCTCATCAGAGTAAAGCTCACCGGTAGGCCGTCGCCCCCTGAATACAGTACCAAGGGGCTGACCTGAGCCGATTTTGGCGCGAATGATATGTTGCCCGCGTGGTGTTTTTAGGCTGCCAGAAATCTCGCCAGGCCCGTACTTCGATGTAGACACTGGAAAGCGCTCAATGACCTGCCCCTCACTTACGAGCTCCAAGCGCTGACTTGCAAGATCAACATGAATATTACGATTGTCCTGAATCACGGACAATATCATAGCAGTGCCATATATCACTCGGGCGCATTGCCCTAATTCTTTTCTGCCTAGAAAATTAATCCATCAGTCAGGTCGCGAGCTAAATCAACGCTCAAAGAAGGCCATAGCCTCTACGTGGTGAGTATGCGGAAACATGTCTACTACGACTGCTGTACGCATCCGGTAACCTTGTGAGGTAACTAATTTTTCTGCATCCCGTGCCAGCGTTGCAGGGTGGCACGAAATATAAAGAATACCTCGTGGATTCATTTGGCCTATCTGTTCCACGACTACCTGAGCCCCAGAGCGCGGGGGATCCAACACCACCAAATCCCAGTGCTCCCTCATAAAGCTCCACTCTGACTGATTTAAATCTCCACTCAAAAAACGGGTATTCCCTAAACCATTCAGTTGAGCATTGCGCACCGCCCGGGCTACCAGGCCGGCCTCCGCTTCTACACCTGTTACCTGGCTTGCGCGCTGCGCTAAAGGCAAGCTTAAGTTACCGAGACCACTGTATAGATCAAGTACTCGATCCGAAGGTCCGACATTAAGTAGACCCAGAGCCTGCTCCACCATAGTTGCATTGACTGCAGCGTTTACTTGAATGAAATCCGTAGGCGCAAACTCGAACCGCAGATCCAGCGCCTCAAGACAGTAATCAAGGATTCTCACCTGATCAGGCTCCAAGGCCCTAACTGTACCCGGTCCCCCACTTTGGATGTAAACATCTACATTGTTCCTTCTGCCAAATTCGCAAAATGCATTCTTGTCAGCCTCGGTTGGTGGATCCAATGCGCGAAGCACCATGGCTGCAGCACTATCCCCAACCGCAATCTCCACCTGGGGCAAACGGCGCTTTACAGTAGAAGTCCCGATGAGTGTAGCCAGCCCACCTAAAAGCTTGTCAAACGGAACAGCCAAAACACTACAATGGGCCATATCCGTCAAAAGACGGGTGGCACGCTCTTTAAACCCCACCAGAACACGCCCCTTGCCTTCGACATACCGGACTCCCAGGCGGGCTTTGCGGCGGTAATTCCATTGCGGGCCTTGTATGGGAGTAAGCCATTCCTCGGGCTCCATGCCACCTATCCTGAGAAAAGCCTCCCGGACGCTAGCCTCCTTAAGGCGTAGTTGGGCAAGCGGATCCAGATGCTGTAACACGCATCCACCACATCGACCAAAATACTCACAAGGGGGAACGACTCTCTCCGCAGCAGGCTCGAGAATCTCCACAAGATCTGCTTGCTGATATTGACGTCGCCTCTTTCGCGGCGCAAGAAGAACTCGCTCGGTTGGAAGGCAGCCCGGGACAAAATACCGCCTTCCATCCAGATCCGCGATACCAAGACCATCATGGGTCAGATCAATAATTCTAGCTTCCAGGGTAGTAGAGCTCATATCACATATTATTCTTAGAGGAGAGTTGCTTACAAAGAGCAACGGATCTTTACTTGCACCCAGAATGCCAAGCCGAAAGAAATATACTGATATGCGAGCCCTTCATCTCGGATAGTTTCGTGTTGAGTAGCTTGACTTCCGATTGATACCGGGACTGATCTAATAAGCCACGCATGAGCTGAAAACGAAGATAAATTAAATAGGTGTTTAGGACATCAATCTCACAGTAGTCACGAATGGCAGCTACCTTGCCACTCTGATAGGTATCCCACACTTGATCTCCACTCATTCCAAGTTTTCCCGGCAACCCAAGAAGCATCGCGACCTGCTCGAGAGAACTACGGCCACCGAAATTATATCCAGACAGTACATCCATGAGATCTAGATGGCGCCAGTGAAACCGATTCAGATAATTGTTAAAACGAAACTCACGATCCTTATCACCGATTTCCCAGTAGTACTCAGCTGTAACGCCATACTTGAGCGCCCGATAGTGCAAAACAGGGAGATCAAAGCCAGTACCATTCCACGATACCAATTCAGGGCTATAGCGCTCAAGACCTTCAAAAAAACGCTCTACGATCTGCTTCTCTGTTTCCTGGCCCTCAGTCAAGCTAAAAAGACGGAGTCCCTCCTTGGTCCTCAGTAAGGCTGAAACCACTACGATCCGGTGCTGAACCAAAGGTAAAAAATTAGTTTTTCGCGCTTGGCGTTGCTTGAAGTACATGACCTTCGCGACCGAATCATCATCCAAGCCCTCTAGGTTATAGTGGCGTCTCCCAAACTCTATGTCAGGGACAGTTTCAATATCGAATATTAGGGTATTCAGATTGAACTCCCTTTTTCATTTCCCAGCAACACAGCAACCGCCACAACCAACCCAGCTTCATCGGCAAGAGTCAGGTGCCCTCCAGTAACTCCCAGTTGCTCACACATAGCCTCACCTCTAGGTGAATAGACAATCTGGGGTTGCCCCCAATCATTAGGCACCATGCCGACATCACGAATCCACATTCCATGAGAGAAACCAGTCCCCATTGCCTTTACTACTGCCTCCTTTGCGGCAAAACGCATCGCCAAAAAACGTGCTGGTTTTTTACTTTTTTTAAAATGCTCAACCTCTTTGCTTAACAATAAGCGATTCGCAAAATGAAATCCGAAGCGCTCCCAGATTCTTTCCACACGGGTGACCTGCACAACATCGGTCCCGATTCCTAATATCACGATCGGCCTGCTTCTAACATGAGGGCCTTCATTCTAGCAACTGCTCGCGCCAGTCCTTCAAAGACAGCCTCAGCAATAATAGAGTGCCCGATATTGAGCTCTATAATTTGTGGGATAGAAGCAACCGGCTGGACGTTCTCATAATGAAGTCCATGTCCGGCATGTACAGCCATACCTAATTTATCCGCATAAGCTGCTCCCAACCTGATGCGCTCCAATTCTGCAGCCCGGACCTCCTCCCCAATCGCATCTGCATATTTTCCCGTATGCAACTCTATAGCCCCCGCACCACATTCCAGGCTCGCATCTAGCTGTTCTGGCTCTGGGTCAACAAACAAAGATACCCTGATTCCACTTTTCTGTAGTCGTTGGCAGGCAACAGCAATTTTTGAGCGCTGTGAAATAACATCCAGTCCACCCTCAGTGGTTAGTTCTGCGCGCCGTTCAGGAACAAGACAGCAATCTGAAGGTTTTATCTCGCAAGCAATCGAAAGCATTTCATCTGTTACCGCCATTTCCAAATTAACACGGCTCTGGATATTCTTAACCATAAGCTCAATATCTTGATCGACAATGTGGCGACGATCTTCCCGCAAGTGAACAGTAATACTGTCAGCACCCGATTGTTCGGCTAATAAAGCTGCGCTCAGAGGATCTGGGTAACTTGTGCCGCGTGCCTGCCTAAGTGTGGCAACATGATCCACATTCACGCCTAACAGGATAGGCTCGGCTATACTCACAGCTCTAGTCCTTTTCCAAAGAGCTCACTCAGAACCATTCGGGTTCTAAGTGGTCGCTCACCCAAGTATAGTTGTAACACTCTTTGCAGTAATCGCTTTGCTGCTTTAAGGCTTTTCTTGTCATCTAGCATCTCTTCACGAAGCGCGATTAAATCCCTTCCAAAAAAAACGTCCGCTCCCTCTGTCCTCTCCTGGCAAATCACTGGCCCCCTCTCCAACTCAAAAAAATAATAAGTCTCTGGCTGAATCGATAATCCATTATCAACCTCATGATCCAAATTAAGTTCATACCCCAAGGCCTTCAAGAGTTGAAACTCAAAAAGTCTGAGAGGCCTTTCCACATCATGACCTACCGCTAATTCAGCTAAGCATCGACTATAGCAAGAAAAGGCCTCAGGATTGGGATCTCCGCGAGCTAGGAGCCTTAGTAAAAGTTCATTAAGGTAAAAACCGGCCATCAGTTGTTTGCCAGCAAAATCGAATGCTTGGGCCCGACCTTCCAAGTGAGTCAATTTTCCAAGCTCGCTACGTCTGATCCAAGAAAGCACTAAAGGTACAAAAGGTTGCAATATGGCGCGATGTGCAGCTTTGGGGCGCCTAACTCCTTGGGCAACCAGTGAAATTAAACCATGATTTTCTGTCAAAAAATCAATTATTCGGCTGGTATTTTGATAGGCTCGGTGGTGAAGTACATAACCTGACTCCAGCTCAACAATCTCCCTTTGACTCATAATGAATCAAAGCCAAATCGCTTGAGTTCACGTTCGCTATCAGCCCATCGACGCCTGACCTTGACCCAAAGCTCCAGATGGATACGTTTCTTCATCAGCAATTTCAGTTCTCGTCTTGAAGATTTGCCCACTTCTTTAAGTACTTGCCCCTGCTTGCCAATAACGATCGCTTTTTGACTATCTCTCTCTAACCAGATCAGCGCATGCACAACAACTTGACCTTTCTCGTTTTCTTTCATGTGCTCGACTTCTACCGTTAGGCCATAAGGTACCTCTTGATGGAGTATTTCTGTAAGTTTTTCACGAACAATCTCAGCTGCTCGAAACTGGATATCACGATCGGTATAGACACCTTGAGGATAAATTTTCTCACCCTGCGGTAATCCCCCAAAGATTTCATCAACAAGATCGTCCAGATTCTCACCAGTTAAAGCTGATAAGGGAACAAGAGCTTTAAATGGAAATTCTTTAGATAGACTCTCAAGAAATGGAAGGAGTTTAGCTTTATCCCTGAAGGTATCTATCTTATTCACCACTAGCAATGTACGCGCCAGTCGGTGACCTAGCATTTCTGTAAGCCTCCTATCTTCCTGGGTAAATCGATTTCTAGCTACAACCATTAACGCTAAATCCGAACTATCTAATGCATCACGGATTGCGCGACCCATAAAACGATGCAGTAGACGTTTTCGATCACGCTGAATTCCAGGAGTATCTACAAAAACCGCCTGATCCGAATCCCGATTCAATACACCAAGAATACCGTGGCGGGTCGTTTGGGGCTTTGAGCTTACTATGCTGATCTTCTGCCCAACCAACGCATTTAGAAGTGTCGATTTACCTACATTGGGCCTGCCAACGATAGCTACGCGGCCACAATGGCTATTGTTTTTCTGAATCATTAGAAAGCTTGAGAAACATTTTAGCCGCAGCATTTTGCTCTGCACTTCGACGGCTTTTCCCCACACCGACACTCTCAATCTCCTTTTCTGGTACGAAGCAAGAGATAGTGAAACTTTGTTGATGTGAAGGACCCGATGCTGATTTAACTGAGTAGTCCGGTAATGGTAAACCGCGATGCTGAAGCCATTCCTGCAGCCTAGTTTTGGAGTCCTTTAGGCTTTCTGGATCAGGGAGTCGCTGTATACGTTCAGTAAAAAGGTGGAATACAGAAAGATTGACTGCCTCCACACCCCCATCAAGAAGCACAGCTCCAATCACAGCCTCTAGGGTATTCGCTAGTATTGAATCTCTTTGGTTTCCGCCGTCACGAAGCTCTCCCTCACCTAAAATTATATGTTTTTCTAGCTCTAATTCTCGACCAATTTCTGATAGTGTCTCACCCTTAACTAGGGCCGCACGAAATCTACTGAGATCCCCTTCGCTACAGTTGGGGTGCATCTCGTACAGACGCTTTGCAATGGAATAGTTCAAGAATGCGTCGCCTAGAAACTCAAGGCGCTCATTGTTCTCTTTCGAGGCACTACGATGAGTCAGCGCCCTCAGCAGTAAATCTGGATTACCAAAAATATAACCGAAGTGCTGTTCGGCCCATCGGGCTCGACTATCAACCACAGAATCTCTTCCTATCTATCTAGGGTAATCTAAAGCCAAGTGCTATAAAGCTCAGGCGGTTCCACCACTCGATCATTAATGGATCCCTTTTCCAATACGGCCCCACACTGGGCCCCCTTGCCAGCTCATCCAAATTCTTACTGCTTTCCCCACCAACCGGTTCTCAGGAATAAAACTAACTCCTGGAAACCGGCTATCTCGGCTGTTGTCTCGATTATCACCCATCATAAAATAATGCCCTTCTGGAACTACATAAGTTCCGCCAGGGCTCAGCCTGGCTAAGTTGTGCAACATTAGATGCTCCGCCTCACCCAGGTCTTCGTGAACTAGATAAATCGATCCATCCCGTCGGTAAGGCTCAATAACCTCCAGTACGATATCACTTCCGTTTATATTCAATTGCTTATCCCTGGAATCATAAACCACTGTGTCGCCTGGCAAACCAATGACTCGCTTAATGTAGTTTGTGCTTGGGTCTGAGGGAAGCTTAAAAACTAGCACATCGCCCCGCTCAGGCCTCCCAATTTCTAGAATCTTGGTATTTACCACCGGAAGTCGCAAACCGTATGCAAACTTATTTACAAAAATAAAGTCACCTGCTAATAAGGTTGGCATCATGGATCCAGAGGGAATCCGAAAGGGTTCAAATAAAAAAGATCTAAGAACAAGAACCAATAATAAAATCGGAAAAAAAGACTTCGCGTATTCGACCAAAATGGGATCTCGTGCATCACCTTTTTCAACACCTTCCAAGCGATTTCGTTTAAAAAATAGGCTGTCAATGGCCCAGATAAAGCCAGCAAAAAAAGTAACTACGACCAATATCAACGCGAAATCCAAATCGACTCCTTTATAACTTAGCGTGTGCGTCTCTAGGTAACGGGTATTATAACTAGCTCAAAAAAATAATGATGTTACCTAGAATACGCTGTAGCATATTAACTATCAGTATGCGAAAGAACGAGATTAACTGCTAACTTTGTCTCATGATTTTTTGGCTCATCCCTCCTGAGAAGGTAAGCACAAAGATCTGGATCCGGAAGCTCCAAAAGCAACTCAAAGCGCGCCTGATCATCAACACTTAACGATGAAAAACTTGAGCTAAGAAAGCTCTGTAAGACCAGATCCAGCTCAAGCATGCCCCTGCGGCACCGCCAACGCAACCTAGAAGTGTCATCTTTCACTTAGGGCTCGATGATGACGGGCGTTCAGCTAAAAGTTTCTTTATCTCTGCTATTGCTTTACCTGGATTTAACTCCTTTGGGCAAGTCTGGGTACAGTTCAGGATTGTATGACAGCGATATAAGCTAAAAGGATCCCTAAGCGCATCGAGGCGTTGGTCCGTCGATTCATCACGCGAGTCAACAATCCATCGATATGCTTGCAGCAAAACAGCAGGGCCAAGGTAGCGATCCTCATTCCACCAATAACTTGGGCATGCTGCGGAGCAGCAACCGCATAAAATACAAGCGGAGGGTTGGTCAATTAATTCTTGGTCTTCCTTTGATTGTAGCCGCTCCCTTTTTGGGGGCGCCGGCGCTTGAGTCTCAAGCCACGGCTTAATCGAGGCATACTGTGCATAAAAATTTGTCATATCTGGTACAAGATCCTTCACTACTGACATATGCGGTAAAGGATAAACCTTTACGTCTCCTCTAATTTCATCAATAGATTTAGTGCAAGCGAGTGTATTAGTGCCATCAATATTCATAGCACAGGAGCCGCAAATACCCTCGCGGCAAGACCGGCGGAATGCAAGCGTAGCGTCAATCTCATTTTTAATTTTAATCAAAGCATCTAAAACCATAGGTCCACAGGTGCTCAAATCTACTTGGTAGCTATCAATACGTGGATTCTTTCCTGAATCTGGATCATACCGATACACCAAAAACGACTTAGTAACTCCAACGTCCTTGGGTGCCGGATGACAAATCCCCTGCTTAATTCTTGAGTCGGCTGGAAGGCGGAATTGCGCCATTAATCAGTTCCCCCTAGTTTTAATAAGTCCTTGCTTTTGGCGGAATGGATTCTATTTCGTCAGTTAATGTATCCATTGTGACCGATCGATAATCAAAACGAACCATGCCTTTGTCATCCACCCAAGCAAGCGTATGTCTAAACCAATGATCATCATCACGCTCGGGAAAATCCTCTCGTGCCTGAGCACCTCGACTTTCGGTACGGTGAGCCGCGGACTTAATTGTACCCATTGCCTGCAGAAGCAAATTTTCTAACTCGATGGTTTCAACAAGATCTGTATTCCAAACCAAAGATCGATCAGCAACAGACACCTCCTGAAAAGAATCAAATACTTGTTCCAATTTTTCAATCCCTTCTTGCAGGTATTCACCTGTCCTAAACACAGCGGCATGAGCCTGCATTACGCGTTGCATATCTAGTCGAATTTGAGCTGTAGGTAAGCTACCTTTGGTGTTGCGCAACCGGTCAACCCGCTCTACTGCTTCCTTGCCGGCGTCTTTCCCCAACAGAGGCAATTTTATATCTGACTTTAGGAGCATGCCACAACGTTGTGCTGCGGCCCGCCCAAAAACCACAAGATCAATGAGCGAGTTAGAGCCAAGTCGATTGGCACCATGAACGGAAACGCAACCTGCCTCCCCTACTGCCATAAGCCCAGGCACAACATATTCGTTTCCCTGAGCATTCAGGGAAACGACTTCGCCATGGTAATTGGTTGGCACACCTCCCATGTTGTAATGCACAGTAGGCAACACTGGAATAGGGCTCTTGGCAATATCAACACCAGCAAAAATTTTAGCTGTCTCCGCAATTCCCGGAAGTCGCTCCTCAATCACGTCGGTACCTAGATGCTCTAAGTGCAAATACACATGGTCCCCATCTGGGCCCACGCCCCTTCCCTCGCGAATCTCTATGGTAATAGATCGACTTACTACATCTCTAGATGCGAGATCTTTGGCATTAGGTGCATAGCGCTCCATAAAACGTTCGCCACCTACATTTGTTAGGTAACCACCTTCGCCCCTTGCGCCCTCGGTAATGAGCATACCTGCGCCATAAATACCTGTTGGATGGAATTGCACAAATTCAAGGTCTTCCAGTGGCAAGCCAGCTCTAAGCGCCATAGCATTTCCATCGCCAGTACATGTATGTGCAGAGGTGCAGGAAAAGTAAGCGCGCCCATATCCACCCGTCGCTAAAATTACTGTTTGGCAGCGAAAACGATGTAGACTACCTTCTGCCAAATTCAATGCTACTACACCCCGGCACACGCCTTCTTCCATAATAAGATCAATAGCAAAATATTCGATAAAGAATTCTGCCTTATGCTTTAATGATTGTTGGTATAAGGCGTGTAGCATCGCATGACCAGTCCGATCGGCCGCCGCACAAGTACGCTGTGCGATTCCTTCACCGTAGTGCGTAGTCATGCCACCAAACGGTCTCTGGTAAATGCGGCCATCGTCGGTGCGGGAAAATGGAACACCGTAATGCTCTAATTCAAGTACTGCTGCAGGTGCCTCTTTGCACATGTATTCGATGGCATCTTGGTCGCCTAACCAGTCCGATCCTTTAACTGTGTCATACATGTGCCAGCGCCAATCATCTGTCCCCATGTTTCCTAGGGCTGCACTTATGCCACCTTGAGCGGCCACTGTGTGGCTACGCGTAGGAAATACTTTTGTTACACAGGCTGTTGAAAGTCCCTGCTCTACTAAGCCCAGTGTCGCTCTCAAGCCGGCTCCTCCGGCCCCTATGACTACCACATCATAAGTGTGATCAATGAATTCATAAGCATTGGTCATAGGGGCACCGAAAAGGCCACCTTAGCAATTGAGTACATCCCCATTGCAACTAACCCTACATGTAAAAAATTTGAAAAAACCAAACTAGCTTTTTTCAGAGAAGTTATATGCATGTAATCTTCGATAATGACTTTCAAGCCGAGTTGAGAGTGATAACCAATCATAATCACCACAAAGATCAGCAATATGTTATTGATGGGCAACCGAGCCCAACTCGTCACTGTCAAATAATCAAAGTTATCCAATCTGGCAAAAGAAAAGATCAACCAAAAACCCAAAGGAATAAGCGCAATGGCAGTTAAACGCTGAGCCCACCAGTGCCCAACTCCTCCTTTTCCGGAAATCAGCTCTAAAACCCGATTAAGCGCTGTCCCAACGCTCATAACCTACGCTCCCTCTAAAAAATTACTAATATCCCGTATCCCATTGTTGCAATGAGTGTTACAACAATAACCGCCCAACCTGAAGCATGATATTGCTGAATCTCTAAGCCTCTTCCGGCATCCCAAGCTAAATGCCGAATACCGTTACACAGGTGGAAAAAGAAACAAAATGTCCATCCCACGAGTGGTAACTTGAACCAATCACTTCCTAAAAATGCTCGGGCCTGCTCATAACGATCTAAACCCCCAGCGATAGCCAAGAGCCAGTACACCAAAATCAATAGCCCGAGTGATAGCATCACTCCCGTCCCACGATGAACCGTCGACAAAATCATCGTAATCTGCCATCGATAGACCTGCAGATGCGGGGACAAAGGCCGCTGGGCCTTAGTCATTCATTTTTCCTTTCATTGATTGTCAGGTGGCCTGAGGTTGACAGAATTAAAAATCAATGCACCGACCGCCCCTCTCCCAATCACCAAAACGAGTCGGCTCTGGGCCCTTCGGGCCGCCAATCTCATGAACACAACCCTTCCTGCTAACTTGATTTCGATCGCAGGTTTGTACTTTTTCAGCTGGAAGAGCACTTTCCGGAGGAGAAGGCGTCTCTAAAACAACTCCTCCCTCACACAAAGACTCCGGTTCTTTCTGCTCAGGCACAGGCTTATTTTGCCAGAAATAGCCTGCCCACGCACCTTAACGTTGACATCAGCACACTCTCAAAGAAGACTGTGGGATTGCACAAACTATATGTATCCGGACTGTCATGAAAAATGTCAAAGAAACGCCTTATTTGTGCGCCCTATCAGAGACAGGCCTAATCCACGTAGCTGGGAAAGACGCGGAGCGTTTCCTGCATAACCAGCTGAGCTATAAAATTGAGGGGCTACAAGCTATGGAAGCCCCGCTCGCAGCCTGGCACGACTCAAAGGGCAGGGTACGAGCACTTTTAAGAGTACTAGTACTACACGACGGCTGGCTACTACTTGTTCATAAATCACAAACAGAAACGCTAATCACTCAGATGGGTGGGTTTATTCTGAGGGGAGATGTAGTTTTGCAGAATGTTACTGGTGAGTGGTATGCAGCAGCCCTAGTCGCCAAAACCTCTAATGCGCTGGAAACCTACATTGCCGGATATGACATTACACTTAGCCAAGAATACTCAACTGTGATTTGGAAAAAAAATGCTGCTTGGATCCGAGTTGGCCCAGAGCTTGTTCAGATATTCTGCCCAAGAGATCAAAGACCAAAAATGTTAACAAACCTTTCAACTGGAAACTCTGCAATAGCCAAAATTGCTGAAATTCGGTTGGGTATACCATCAGTTACTCGAGAATTCGAAGCGTGCTTCATTCCTCATTTACTGAACTTGGATGCACTCGGCGCGGTAGTGTTCGATAAAGGTTGCTACCCAGGCCAAGAAATTATTGCTCGAGCCCAAAACCTGGGTACAGTAAAGCGGCGTATGTTTCGATTCTCCATGAAATCACAACATACCCCAGCTCCAAGTACACCACTTGAAGATAGTGGTGGCACTCGTCACGGAGAAATTTTATGCGCAGCAAGTCAAGATGGACTTGTGGAAATGCTGGCGGTGGTTTCTTTGAAAGGGGTAAAGAAAAAATTGTTCATCCGCAAAGAAACAGGCCCGGCTTCAGTCAAACTTGAACTTCTACCTTATGCGCACCTCTATGGAGAAGAGAAATAACTATTTTGCTTTTAATTGGGGAAACAAAATTACATCACGGATAGAAAGGGAATCTGTAAGAAGCATCACCAATCGGTCTATACCGATACCCAGGCCTGCCGCGGGTGGCATACCGTACTCCAATGCATGAATATAATCATCGTCGTAAAACATTGCCTCTTCATCTCCACAGGACTTAGCCTCTGCCTGCTTTCGGAACCGTTCTGCCTGATCCTCCGGATCATTGAGCTCCGAAAATCCGTTAGCAATTTCCCGGCCTGCAACAAAAAACTCAAAACGGTCAGCTAAAAAAGGGTCATCGTCATTTCGTCTAGCTAGCGGTGATACCTCAGCAGGGTACTGAGTAATAAAAACGGGCTCTATTAACTGATGTTCTACCGTTTTTTCAAAAATCTTAATTTGCAGCTTGCCTGCCCCATCCTCAGGTCGATACTGAACACTACAAGCTTCGCAAATCTCTGACAAATAACCACTATCTCTTAATCTATTCTGATCTAGATTAGAGTTAAATTTTATTAGACTATCTTCCACTGTCATTACATTGAGCGGACCTGAAAGATCAAACCGATTACCCTGATATTCTAATGAGTCTTTACCATGAACTGCCCTTGTTGCCTCACGGGTCAATGTTTGGGTTAATTTAATCAAATCCTCGTAGTCCGCATACGTCTGGTATAACTCCAACATAGTAAATTCTGGGTTGTGTTGGGTAGAAATTCCCTCATTACGAAAACTACGATTAATCTCATATACCCGCTCCAGGCCACCCACCAATAAACGCTTCAGATAAAGCTCAGGCGCAATTCTGAGGTAAAGTTTCATATCCAAAGCGTTATGATGAGTCTCAAATGGACGCGCTAAAGCCCCGCCCGGAATAGAATGCATCATCGGTGTTTCAACTTCTGAAAAGTCCAGCGTATCTAGAAACCCACGAATAAAACGGATGACCTCGGTTCGCACTTGAAAAATTTTTCGAGTTTCTTCATCAACAATGAGATCTAAATAACGTTGACGTAGCTTTAGCTCTGTATCAACAATACCGTGCCACTTCTCTGGCATAGATCGAAGTGACTTAACTAGCAGATGAATCCCGTCCACCCTTACTGATAATTCTCCAGTTTTTGTCTTAAAGAGGACCCCTCGGGCACCGAGAATGTCTCCTATATCCCAGTTCTTAAATTCCTGATAAATTTTTGCAACAATCGCATCCCGTTCGATAAAAAGCTGTATTCGTCCTGACCGGTCCTGCAATTTAGCAAAACTTGCCTTACCCATGACTCGCTTTACCATGAGTCGACCTGCCACACTGACAGTAACAGGATCCGCCTCCAAAGATTCAATGCTGCGTCCGCCATAAGTCGCGTGTAGCTCCTCAGCAATCGAGTCCCTACGGAAATCATTCGGAAACGCCTGACCATCTTCACGGAGAGCCTGAAGCTTCCGGCGCCTCTCTGCAATTAGTCGATGTTCGTTCGGCTCACTAATTTCTTCCATTACAGTCCCTGCTTCAGGCTTTCCTCAAGAAATGCATCCAAATCACCATCTAGAACAGACATGGGATTACCACTTTCGACTCCTGTTCTGAGATCTTTAACGCGCGACTGATCTAGCACGTAAGATCGAATCTGATTGCCCCATCCGATATCTGCCTTGCCTGATTCTAAAGCATTCGCTTCCTCTCGACGTTTTTGTTGCTCGCGTTCATATATTTTTGCTCTTAACTGAGCCATCGCACTTGCTCTATTTTTGTGCTGGGAGCGATCATTCTGACACTGAACTACAACACCTGTCGGCAAATGTGTAATACGCACGGCGGATTCCGTTTTATTAACGTGCTGCCCTCCAGCGCCGCTTGCACGATACACATCTATCCTCAGATCACTTGGGTCGATCTCAGTTTCAATATCCTCTTCAAGCTCTGGGGAAACAAAAACAGCAGCAAAAGAAGTATGTCGGCGATGGCCCGCATCAAATGGTGACTTGCGAACCAAGCGATGAACTCCTGTTTCAGTTCTCAACCAACCAAATCCATACTCTCCCTTAAAGAGTATGGTAGCACTCTTCAGCCCTGTCACCTCGCCAGGCGAGGCCTCCAATATTTCAGAGCTCAATCCATGAGATTCACTCCAACGGAGGTACATACGCAACAACATTTCGGCCCAATCCTGGGCTTCGGTACCCCCAGAGCCGGCCTGAATATCCATATAAGCGTTATGAGAATCCATTTTTCCGGAAAACATCCGATGAAACTCTAATACTTCTATTTCACTAGCAATGCCCTTTATCTCATTTGCGATATCTAGCAATGTGCCCTCATCGTGTTCTGCTTTAGCCAAGTGAAAAAGCTCTAGGGCCTCGTTAAGCACACGCTGCATTCGATCTAATCCACTGACCGTGACTTCAAGAGAAGCGTGCTCCTTTCCAAATGCCTGTGCCTGCTGAGGATCTAGCCAAATATCAGGATTTTCCAGTTCCCGACCTACCTCCTCCAAGCGGTCACGCTTTCCATCGTAGTCAAAGGTACCCCCTCAAGGCCACACATCGCCTCAAACAGCTCTCAATGTAAGTATCAATTTGACTCGTTTCCATCACTCATGACCTACAAAATACGCGAGCAATACTATCAGGCCACCTCGATATGATCGACCATGAGCTGCACAGTTGGGATTTTAAAAAATTCGTTTACCTCTAGCCGATATACCACATGTATGCGTGCTCCGTTATCCCATTCACCCAGGGTCCGATTCCATGCAATAGCATCAAGCAAACAATTCCCACCAACGGGTTTAAGCGTCATTTTTAGATGGGTATCTCCTACGATACGCTGATTAACAACATCAAATATTCCATCAAAGCAGGGCTCGGGAAAGCCCTGGCCCCAAGGCCCTGCGTCCCTCAAGATAGTTGCAAGCTCCACACTAAAATCCTCTAACCCAAGCTCACCATCAGTTAGGATTCTGCCAGACAAAATTTCAGGATCCATTCGCACTTGTGCTTCTGACTCCATGGCTACCTGAAAGGACTCAAGGACACTAGACCTAAGAGTCAGTCCAGCAGCCATCGCATGCCCACCGAAACGCTCGATAAGACCCGGTTGAGCCCTGTCCACACTTGCCAAGGCATCGCGTAAATGAAAACCAGGTATAGAGCGCCCAGAGCCTTTAAGGATGCCGGGTTTACTGGGAGCAAAGGCAATCACAGGACGGTGGTAACGTTCTTTTATCTTAGACGCGATCAGTCCAACCACACCCTCGTGCCAGTCATGGCGAAATAAACACACAATATGGGTCGATCCATCCACCTCTAACGCATACTCTGTGTCTACTAACTCCTCAGCCTGTGTACGCATACGTCTTTCAATATCTCGACGTTCATAATTGAGTCTATCTAACTGGTGAGCAAGCTCTAAGGCTTCATCTTCGTTTTCCGTTACCAAGCATCGTACGCCTATAGTCATATCCTCTAGTCGTCCAGCTGCATTAAGTCGCGGTGCAATTTTGAAGCCCAAAGAGCTACTTGTAACGCTCCGTAGCTGAATTTCCGCTACCCTGCATAGAGCGCGTATCCCTGGGCGACATTGGCCCGCCTGTATCCTGCGCAAACCCTCATAAATCAAGACACGATTGCTCTGATCTAGGGGCACCAAATCCGCAACTGTACCCAGCGCCACCAAGTCTAAATAGGAGGCCACTAACCCCGGCTCCCCCAAGCGCTGGCCCAAAGCGGCCAAAAGATAAAACACAACTCCAACCCCGGCCAGATACTTCCCTGAAAAGGTATCACCCTGAATATTGGGGTTTACTATAGCGTTAGCATCTGGCGCCCTTTCGCCCGGCAGGTGATGATCTGTAATGAGTACATCTATTCCCTGTGTGCGGGCCGCCCCAACACCATCAATGCTGGTAATGCCATTGTCCACTGTAATCAGAAGGGAAGGTTTTTCTGCCGCTGACCCTTGACACACCCTATCAACCGTCTCTGCAGTCAAGCCATAGCCAAGATTGAAGCGATCAGGTAGAAAAAACTCAGTCTTTGAGAAAGATAGCTCTTTAAGGCATAGATACATAAGCGCTGTACTGGTTGCGCCATCGGCATCAAAATCGCCCACAATTACAACCCGCTGATCACGGTGCTTGCACAGCAGATCCACGGCGCGCCCTAGAGAAGCGAATTGATTGACTGGTCTTAGTTGCGCCAGATTTCGATCAAGCTCTTCCGGTGAATGAATGGATCTTCTTGAGAATATTTGACGCAAAACGCGATGAGTATTAGCTGGCCATATCCAATCATCTGAGCCCGATACTGGCTGGCGCCGCTCAATTAGGAACTTCATGTTAAATCTACGCTTATAATTGATGTTGGAACGACACAAAAACTGGAGTTAATTCTGAAGCTCACTTTAGATAGCACGGCAGCCAACGTAATCAATGCCTGGGAAGATGGTACGGTTCGTGTAGGCAATACTTGGTATCTGGGACACTTAATTCTTACCCCGGAAACAATCATAAAAAATTGGCAGGTAACTCGCCCCGAGAATTTGCAACTATCACACTTGGAGCCGGTCATTGACTTGGATCCGGAAATTATTATTGTGGGTACCGGTATGCAATTAGTTTTTCCAAACACTAGCCTTGCAAAACTGCTTGCGAAAAAAAAGATTGGATTAGAGATTATGGGCACGCCCGCTGCTTGTCGTACTTACAATGTACTCGTGTACGAAGGACGTCGAGTAGCAGTGGCACTCTTTAATAAACGATAGTTGAATGAATCAATCATACATGTGACGGGCTAAATCAAGTAGTTCGGAGGGTTTTATTGGTACACCGCTGCGTCTGATCTCAAAATGCAACCGAGGGGAACGCTCGGGCCCAAGCCCCATCTCAGCGATCTCTTGACCCCGTGCAACAGTGTCTCCCTGCTGCACAAGCAATTTGCGATTATATCCATAAGCACTGAGGTACACTTGACCATGCTTTAAGATGACTAACTCACCATAACCAATAAGCCCGTCCCCAGCATAAACGACTTGCCCTGACGACGACGCTCGCACAACTTGTCCCTCTCGGCCTTCTATTCCGATGCCAGTCGGAATCCCGCCATCTGCGCCGAAAACACTGACTACAGAACCTGCCGTCGGCCACTGCCAATCACTAAACTCCGGCCCATCCTGCGTCGTTGATGTGGTTGTTACCGAAGCTGTGCTACCTATCGGGTTGAGCCTCAGGCGCTGCCCTATTTGAATAATATCTGGGCTACTCAGTCGGTTCCATCGGGCAAGATCCTGATAATTAATCCCATATTGCCACGCGATTGCATATAGGGTTTCATTCGGTCGCACGATGTGTGACCTTGTCTCATAATTTATCAGCGAACTCTTACAGCCCAGAAAAAGAAAAAAAAGAAGAATGATGGAAATGCGTAGCACGATCAACGTAATACAACGTAGACAAAAACTATTAATAAAAGACACGCCCAACCCAATACATCCACATACTGCCTAAGCCGTTTTTCCATATTCTCACCGCCCCAGCGTAAAAGCCCCACCACCATAAAGAAACGAGCACCTCTCCCCAAAAAAGAAGCAACTACAAAAAATGGGAAAAACATCATTAGGGCTCCAGCTGCTATAGTAAATATCTTGTAGGGAACTGGAGAAAAACCTGCTATTAGTACTGCATAAAATCCGTAATCTATAAACCAACTGTTAGCCCTGAGGTATGCCTCCCAATACCCAAAATACTCAAGCCATGATCGTGCTGCATCCAGAGCCAACCAGCCAAGTAGGTATCCGAAAATTCCACCAAATACCGAGGCAACAGTAGTACCTAGGGCTAAGCGCCAACCTCGCTGCGGGTTAGCCAGCGTCATCGGCGCAAGAATAACGTCTGGTGGAACTGGGAAAAATGAAGACTCTGCAAAACTTAAGGCTAACAAATAACGCTCAGCTTGGGGGTGTCGAGCAAGATTTAAAACAAGATCATAAAGTCGTAGGAAAATCTTCAATTTTCTACTCCCCCTAAAAGGGGTACGAACTTGACCTTACCTAAAATCTGCTGACGGAAATCTTGTCCTTCACGAGTAATACATAAAAGATTCTGCCAACTTCGATTTCCCACTGGAATTATCAAGCGACCACCCTCAGCTAGTTGAGCCAGAAGTTTCTCAGGAATATCCTCTGGTGCGGCGGCTACTATAATGCCCTGAAAAGGTGCCTCACTCTCCAGCCCCCCCCAACCGTCAGCTGCGCGTAGATTTGCGTTAGTAATCTTGAGCTGACGAAGATGTTCCCGAGCACGAGACAGTAAAACTGGAATACGCTCTAAGCTATAGATATGACAAAAAAAGGGTGACAGCACGGCTGTTTGATAACCACAACCACAACCTATTTCTAGAGCCCTGTCGAACTTCTTTTCACCCGGACGATCTTCGATTAATGCAGCTGTCATTAAAGCTACTATGTAAGGCTGAGAGATAGTCTGGCCAAATCCAATCGGCAGCGCCGTGTCTTCATAGGCCCGACTCGCAAGAGCCTCGTCCACGAAAATATGCCGTGGAACCGAACGTATACGCTCAAGAACCTCTGCATTCGCAATACCCTGAGACTTAAGTCGCTGAATCAAGCGCTCACGAGTACGAGATGAGGTCATACCTATGCCGCTGAAACTTTGCTTAATCACTCTAACTTGTCCAGCCAGTTTTCAATTGGTTGCAGTGCCCCATGATCGGTAAAATCTACCTTAATCGGCGATACAGATACTCGGCCATTACGCACCGCATAAAAATCCGTTCCTTCGCCTACATCCTGCCCAGAACCCGCAGGTCCCACCCAATAAACCAAACGGTTCCTAGGGTCCCGCGCAGGCAGAACTGGCTCTGCCTTATGTCTGCAGCCCAAGCGCGTAGTTTGAATTCTCGTTAATTCCTCTATAGGACAGTCAGGAACATTAACGTTTAAAATCGTTTCTTTAGGTAGGGGGTTTTGCAGCATGTGGCGCACCAGTCGCTGTGTGATCGTAACTGCAGTTTCGAGGTACCTCCCGCGATCACCCGCCAATGAAACTGCCATAGTAGCTAAGCCTAGAAACCGGCCCTCCATAGCGGCAGCAACAGTCCCAGAATACAATACGTCGTCTCCAAGGTTTGCGCCATGATTTACTCCCGAAATGACCATATCAGGCTCGTTACCCAGCAATCCAGTAATCGCTAGGTGTACACAATCCGTGGGCGTTCCATTCACGAAATAAACATTTGGTTCAGCCTGCTCCACTCTTAGTGGCCTCTCAAGAGTAAGAGAATTGCTAGCACCACTGCAATTTCGATCGGGCGCAACAATAGTGACCTCAGCTAGCTCCTTCAGGCTATCAGCGAGCAAGCGAATCCCTTGCGCCTGATAGCCATCATCATTGGAAATCAGGATCCGCAACTACCATTACCTAGAATAATCACAAACAACACCACTATACTGGAGCAACAGCCTAGGGCGACAATCAAAATGAACAATAAAGAAGATCAACAGGCCTTCTCTAAAGCCATGCGTGGCGTAAAACCCATAAAGCAGGATAAACAAATAGCTGAACAAACACCCCCCGCCCCTGATGCGCATTTCAGTCGCGCCGCCCGAAAACAATTACTTAAAGAAAGTCTCAGTGGTTCAGCAGAAAACATGGAACAGCTAGCAGAAGAACTAATTTTTCGCAAACCGAGCGTATCAGACCGTACATTCCGAAAACTACGACGGGGTAGTTTCAGTATCGAAGCGGATATCGACTTGCACGGCCTCAGAACTAAAGATGCAAAAATCGCCCTAAAGTTTTTTATACTTGAATCTAATAGGCTAGGCCTACGCTGTATTCGGGTGATCCACGGGAAGGGCCTCCGTTCGGGGCCCAATGGTCCAATCCTGAAGACAAAAGTGACAGGCTGGCTTGCCCAGTGGGAAGAAGTCTTAGCGCTGGTTTCGGCGCGTGTCCATGATGGCGGTGCTGGCGCAATATATGTACTACTGCGCAAACCCCGCAAATAATCACTACCGAAATGCAATCTATCTATACTCACTCTTGCTCATCTACCGGAGGTTGGTAATGCGTAATCTGATAGAAAGTCTCATCAACATGAACCATGCCGAGTTCGTTCCGTGCCCGCTCTTCTGCTGCCTCCAATCCTTCCTTTAGGTCCTCCACCTCTGCCTCGAGTACCGCATTGCGGCTTTCAAGCGTACGATTATTTTCAGTTCTCTGTGCTACCTGAGACTGAAGTCCCCAAACTTCCCTAAGTCCCCCATCCGCTAACCAAAGTCTCGCCTGGAGAAATAATAAAATGAAAGCTAACAACACGAGAATTAAAAAACGCATAAACTCCTCACAACTTCACAGGAAATGCATCAGCGCCTGCGTAATTCGCCCTGTCCCCCAATAGCGTTTCTATACGAAGCAGCTGGTTGTACTTTGCAAGACGATCGGAGCGGGACAACGACCCTGTCTTAATTTGTGTCGAGGCGGTAGCTACAGCAATATCAGCAATAGTTGTATCCTCAGTTTCCCCTGATCGATGAGAAACTACGGCTGAATATCCCGCTTTACTTGCCAAATCGATTGCGTCGAGTGTTTCCGTTAGCGTTCCGATTTGGTTCGGTTTAATCAAAATGCTATTGGCTATTTCTTCTTCTATTCCAGCTTTTAAGATCTTTGTATTAGTTACAAAAAGATCGTCGCCTACCAACTGAATCTTCTTTCCGAATTTCCTACTCAAAAAACGCCAGCCATCCCAATCATCCTCAGCCATACCATCTTCAATTGAAATGATCGGATAACGGGCCACTAAATCCTCTAAAAACTCAACAAAAGCTACAGCATCAAAACTCAATCCCTCCGAGGCAAGTCTGTAGCTTCCAGCTGAATAAAACTCGGAGCTTGCCACATCCAGTCCTAAGTAAATCTCCCTACCAAGAGTGAAGCCCGAAATATCCACTGCCTTTGAGATCACCTCTAGTGCAGCCTCATTGGATTCTAGATTTGGGGCAAAACCACCTTCGTCGCCCACCCCAGTTGCTAAAGCGCGACCATTTAGCTCTTTCCTAAGAGCATGAAAAATCTCTACTCCGTACCTCAGACCCTCTGAGAAACTAGGGGCCCCTACAGGTAAAATCATAAATTCTTGAATATCCACGTTATTGTCTGCATGGGCACCCCCATTAACAATATTCATCATCGGAACAGGCATTACATATTCATCGCGCTCTGCAAAATGCTCAAAAAGTGGCAATTCTCGCTCAGCTGCTGCAGCCTTAGCATTAGCAAGAGAGACAGCTAAGGTTGCATTAGCGCCCAACCTTTCCTTATTTTCAGTACCATCAAGCTCTCTGATTCGCTGATCTAAATTCTTTTGATCTAAGGCCTCAAGCCCGATAACGCAGTCGCGAATCTCTCCTCTCACGTTGGCTACCGCTTGCATTACACCTCTACCCAAATAGCGTGCGGTATCACCATCACGCAGCTCCATGGCCTCTCTCGAACCTGTTGATGCGCCTGAAGGCACAGCAGCGCGTCCTCGCGCACCCGACTGGAGCTCTACTTCAGCCTCCACTGTAGGGCTACCCCGGGAATCCAGTACTTCAACACCAGTTACATCCGTAATTTTGCTCAATCAACCCCCATAATTACCTGCCCGCAAAGTTTCTACAAAAATGCAAAAAAAACACGGGGACAGCAAATCAACCTAAAAAAAACTCTATCCATCAGCTACCTTCGGTAGCTTCTGCTGTTGATAGACTCGGGCTGCAGAGATAAAACTTGAAAACAAAGCATGCCCGTCCCTTGGGTTAGATGTAAATTCTGGATGAAACTGACAGGCCAAAAACCAAGGATGTTCTGGTAGTTCAATAATCTCTACCAAGCCATCGTCAGAAAATCCAGAAAAAACCATGCCAGCATCCTCAAGTCTTTCCAGATAAAGATTGTTAAACTCGTACCGGTGGCGATGGCGCTCACGAACGCCATCTTTCGCATAAATCCTCCGCGCAAGTGTATCTTTTTTTAATTGACAATCCTGAGCCCCTAAACGCATGGTACCTCCCATTTCTGACAGCTCACTCCGTTCATGACTCTCACCATCAATATCACGCCACTCGGTTATCAAAGCAACAACCGGGTGTGTCGTGTCTGGGCCAAACTCGGTAGAATGAGCATCACTCAGCCCTGCTACATTTCGAGCAAACTCAATCACAGCAACCTGCAAGCCCAGACAAATCCCCAAGTAAGGGATCTTGCTCTCTCTCGCTAGTCGTGCAACCTGTATCTTTCCTTCAATCCCTCTTTCACCAAACCCACCAGGAACAAGTATGGCATCCATATCACTAAGTACCTTTACCCCCTTAGTCTCTAATTCCTCAGAATCAAAATACTGAATATTCACGCGCGTTCTTGTCTGTATGCCCGCATGCAACAAAGCCTCTGTAAGAGAAATATATGAGTCCTTGAGGTCCATATACTTACCAACCATTGCGACACTTACCTCGGCTTCCGGATTTGCCTTAGTGTCGACCACACGCTTCCATGCCGAAAGATTAGCTGGCTTAATCTTGAGCCCCAATTTATCCACAACAATAGTGTCAAGCCTCTGCTCTTTTAGCATCAGTGGAACTTTATATAAATCATCTACATCGACTGCAGAAATTACGGCCCGCTCTTCCACATTTGTGAACAATGAAATTTTAGTTCTCTGTTCTGCAGGCAGTGTCTCTTGTGACCGACAAACCAAAATGTCGGGTTGGATACCGATAGAGCGTAATTCCTTTACCGAATGTTGCGTTGGCTTTGTCTTGATCTCAGCAGATGTAGCTATATAGGGTATAAGCGTAAGGTGGATATATATTGCACGATCCCTTCCGAGCTCAATGCCCATTTGCCGTATCGCTTCGAGAAATGGTAGTGACTCAATGTCACCCACCGTACCACCTATTTCCACCAAACAAATATCAGCTCCCATGGAGCCTCGAAGAACGCTTTCCTTGATCTCGTCGGTAATATGCGGAATAACCTGAACAGTCGCGCCTAAATACTCACCATGCCGCTCCTTAGCAATAACATTTGAGTAGATGCGGCCTGTAGTGAAATTACTATCGCGACCGGTCTTAGTACGAACAAAACGCTCGTAGTGACCCAAATCTAAGTCCGCTTCGGTGCCATCCTCCGTAACAAATACCTCACCATGTTGGTATGGACTCATGGTCCCTGGGTCGACATTGATATAAGGATCTAGCTTCATCAGCCGAACCTTAAGGCCTCGGGCCTCCAGAATAGCACCTAGGCACGCAGAGGTTATGCCCTTGCCCAAGGACGAAACCACTCCGCCAGTGATGAATACAAATCGTGTCATTGCCCGCCCCAAAAGGCCCTAAAAAGACTAGAGCCAACAAAAAACCTTCAGAACCCAATTCTGTTGCATCGAGACGGCTTTACAAAGTACCAAAAGAATTTGATTACCACCAGTCTAAGTTAAAAATTGTGCTACCAGGCAACTGCCTTTTAAGGGGCTATCGACTGAAGATTTAACGAAATCTCCAAGCTAGAAATGTGAATTTTACACCTAAAGGAATAGGGGATGATCGGTCCAACACACCCCCCATGAGGGCTCCTCTAAATATTCACCCATCTGGTCGCCAAGCCAAAGATCTCCCACTGCCACTATTTCCTCATCCCGAAAAAGCAAAGGAATACGGCTTCGCATCCAAGGTACTACGCCTGCATCCTGAAGTAATCTCTTTAAAGACCTACTATGTTTTGACCCAGCTGGCTTAAAGCGCTCTCCACCAACCCTGAAACCAACCTTAAGACCATTATTAGCCCATGAACTTGGAAAGCCCTTACCTTCCACCTGTTCTAGCACCAATGTTCCTTCAGGGCCCTTCCAGGGCTTGTTAGCCGCAATTAACCCTGTGTAACCAGGCCCTGATGGGGCCGGCAATGGACTGAAAAAATATAGATGATTTCGATAGATTCGAGCCTCACATTCTGGCCATTGCACCTGAGTCATCGCATCAGGCCTTTCTACGGTGAGGCCCTGCAGAAGCATTTCCATTTGTCGAGAATTAGGCAGTGGTAAATTTAGATTGGCTAATATGTAGCGCACAAGGTTCCTCTGTTTTGTTTGGGATAAGGCTAGTATCCTTTTAACGGGGACTCGAGAGAGACAATCTAAGTTTTCAGCCTCTTTTCTGGCTACCTCATCCAAAATTAACTGGGCATCTACCATTTGCCGAGCGGCGCGACCCAAAGTAGTTGGACTGCCTGGCCAGCGAGATAGCAATCGCGGCACTATCGAGGATCTTAAGTAATTACGATCAAAGCGCAAATCCAAGTTTGATGGATCATCGACATAAACGATGCCCCAAGCCTTTGCCTGAGAGTGAATCTCATTCTGGGTTATTTCTAGCATGGGTCGGGCCACATAATGAGCCCCCAAGTGCCTAAGTGAAGCGATCCCCCTTAAACCTTTGACTCCGCTGCCCCGCAATAAACGCAGCAAAACTGTCTCCAGCTGATCTTCGGCATGATGTGCCGTAAACAATAGCTCGCTTGACTGAAGCATTGATGTAAGAGCCTGATACCGAACTGACCTCGCTTGAGCTTCTAAGCTTTTGCCCAGCCTGGGTTTAATATTTACCCTAAGACTTTCAAAATCTACCCCTAAAGATACCGCAACACTACGGCAATGATCCTCCCATTGATTTGATTTAGGGTGTAAACCATGGTTCACATGCAAGGCTCGCACTGGCCTATGATCCAACTTTACTAACCCTGCTAGTAGAACGCTTGAGTCAAGCCCACCACTGAATGCAACACCATAACAAACAACTTTTTCAGGTAATGGGAGTTGCTCCAACGCTAAGCCGAGCTTCTCGAGAAATGATTTCATGAGTAAGATCGTACGAAAACTGAGTTAAGCTCCCTTAAAGGCTCCGTAGGCAGCTAATTTCTGCCGACGTTGCTCCAAAAGGACTGCTAATGGCAAAGTTTGCAAGTCGGTAAGTGTCTCGATCAGTGCGCTTCTCATGCTATCTGCCATCGCCCTTAGGTCCCGGTGCGCACCACCCAGAGGCTCTGTAACTACCTCATCGACCAAACCAAGCTTGTGAAGACGTTCTGCTGTAATACCCATCGCCTCTGCAGCCGTCTCAGCTTTATCTGCACTCTTCCAGAGTATTGAGGCACAACCTTCAGGGGAAATAACACAATAAATGCTGTACTGGAGCATAAGTATCCGGTCGGCAACACCTATAGCAAGGGCACCACCCGATCCTCCTTCCCCTATAACCACACTGATAATAGGTGTCTTGAGACTGACCATCTCTAAAAGATTGCTAGCAATAGCTTCACTTTGACCCCTCTCCTCAGCCCCTACCCCAGGATAAGCTCCTGGGGTATCAATCAACGTTATCAGTGGCAAATTAAATTTCTCTGCCAGCCGCATTAGCCGCAGAGCCTTTCGGTACCCCTCAGGGCTTGCCATTCCGTAATTGCGATACACCCGATCTTTCGTATCACGACCCTTTTGATGTCCCAGTACCGCTACCGCTTTACCTTGCACGCGAGCTAAGCCTCCAACAAGAGCATGATCATCGGCATACATCCGATCGCCGTGTAACTCCTGAAAATCTTCGAAACAATTCTCGATGTAATCAAGCGTGTAGGGACGGCGTGGATGACGAGCTAGCTGCGTAACCTGCCAAGCATTCAGATTCGAAAAAAGGCTACGGATCAGGGAATCCCTCTTTTTCTTTAGTCGCTCGATTTCATCGCTGATATTTATTTCTGCATCGCTACCAACAAACCTGAGCTCATCGATGCGGGCTTCTAACTCGGCAATAGGCTGCTCAAAATTCAGAAACTTAGAATCCATCAGTATTTATGTAGACAAAGGAATTCCACCATAACTCCAAGCTTAGGAAGGTGACAACCAGGAAAGGTAGATTAGAAAAATCAAAAGGACCTAGATGCCAGTACCCTGCATCAGAATAGAGTGGGGAAATCAAAGAAAAAATCATTTTATGTAAGAAACTTTGGGTAATAGATAGCATAGCGGTCCTCGCTACCAAGAAATTCACTCAAATTCTGTCTTAACTCACGCGTAGGCTTCACTCTCCAATCCTCACTAAGAGTTAATAAACCGCTTGCTTCGGGCCCCGCATACTCGATACAAACCTCGCATGATCCCTTTGCGAAAGGTCCTAATATTTGCTTTAAATCAGTTACAAAACCCTGATTGGAACCCCCATCGTTATTCCAAAAAATAGTTAGTCTCTTGGCGTATTCTTCAATTGCTTCATCTGCCAAATTTAAACTTTGGGCTGTTAGTTGCCATCCATTTAAAAACTCATCAAAGCGAAGTGTGCCCGTAATTACCAGCACTATATCCTTTACTACCAGATGCTTGTACTGCTTGAAAATTTCCTCGAATAACGTTACCTCTATGCGGCCTGTATCGTCATCCAAAAGTAAAGTTACTCGGTTACCACGACGACGGAGATCCATAACCAAACCCGCAAGAGTCACCCGTTGTCCTCTCCGAGATGTTTCGCTATTTGTCAGCGAACCGAGCATTTTCCCTATAGGGCTACTTGTAAAGCAATCACAATGTTTTCGGTACTCATCAAAAGGATGTCCGGTTAGATATAACCCTAGGCTCTCTCGTTCAGCTGATAGACGTTCTTGTTCAGTCCACTTCGCCACTGGCGTCAAGATACGCTCCATAGCTAAATCTCCTTCTTGCTCACCAAATAACGTTGTTTGGCCAGCTGCCGAAGCGTGAGCTAAATTTTCTGCAAATCCTAGAGCCTTGGGAATTGCGGCCATCGATGCAGCTCGGCTTGGATTTAATTTGTCTAAAGCTCCTGCCCGCACAAGTGCCTCTAGTACACGTCGACTGAGTTTTTGCTGACTAATGCGATGACAAAGGTCGAGTAGGTCATTGAAATTACCGTTTTTATCTCGCTCCTCCACAATAGCTTCTGCTATACCTCTTCCGACTCCCTTAATGGCTCCTAACCCATAATTAATCTGTCCCTTATCACCCACAGTAAATTCAAATCGAGACAGATTGATGTCTGGTGGCACAATTGTAATTCCTAAATTGGAGCAGTCATCCCGCAATACCAATAGCCTATCTGTATTGTCCAGATCTGCAGTCATCACTGCAGCCATAAATGCTTCAGGGTAATGTGCCTTCAGCCATGCCGTCTGATAAGCAAGGGCCGCATAAGCTACCGAGTGGGATTTATTAAATCCATATCCCGCAAATTCTTCCATCTGATCAAAAATAAAATTAGCGCGATCCCCTGCTATATCTTTCTTTGCGGCCCCAGCCACAAACACGGAGCGCTGACTTGCCATTTCCTCAGGCTTCTTTTTTCCCATGGCTCGTCTCAAAAGATCTGCACTACCCAACGAATAATCCGCCAGTACCTGAGCGATCTGCATCACTTGCTCCTGATAGAGAATTACGCCATATGTAGGTTTGAGAATCGCCTCCAGGGATGGGTGCAGATAATCTATAGGCTTATGCCCCTGCTTGCGGCTGATAAATTCATCCGCCATGTGCATGGGCCCTGGCCTGAAAAGAGCAACAATTGCTACCAGGTCATCGAATTTGTCGGGCTGGAGACGCTTACTCAAATCACGCATGCCACGGGACTCAAGCTGGAAAACCCCAGTAGTCTGGCATGCTCTTAGTAACTTAAAGGTTTTCTGGTCATCGAAAGAAAGATCCATAATGCTAATGGGATCTTCATTATCCAAGGCCCGCTGTTTATTGATTGAATGAGTTGCCTTATCTATAACAGTGAGGGTCTTTAGTCCTAGAAAATCAAATTTAACTAACCCAAGAGTTTCCACATCATCCTTATCGAGCTGTGTCAATGAAACACCGTCCGGTTCGCAATAAAGTGGCATAAAATTCATTAGGGGTTCTGGAGCAATCACTACACCACCCGCGTGAGTACCCGCATTCCGTGCGAGCCCCTCTAAAGAGCGAGCTAAGTCAATAAGTTCTCGAATTTCCCCTTCTTCGTTGTACAGCTGCTGAAGCTCATCGTTGTCTTCTAATGCCTTGTCAAGAGTAATTCCTATCTCAAAGGGAATAAGTTTCGCAATACGATCTACATAACCGTAAGACATCCCCAAAACACGCCCTACGTCTCGCACTACTGCTCTAGCAGCCATAGAACCATGTGTAATAATCTGTGAAACTCGGTCTTTGCCGTAGCGAGTAGTTACATAATCGATTACGCGATCACGCCCCTCGATACAAAAGTCCACATCAAAATCGGGCATAGAAACTCTTTCGGGATTTAGAAACCTTTCAAATAAAAGATCGTGAGTAATAGGATCGAGATCAGTAATACCTAATCCGAATGCTGCTAGAGATCCTGCCCCAGATCCTCGGCCAGGACCTACAGGAATACCGTTATCACGCGCCCAACAAATGAAATCTGCAACGATCAAGAAATAACCCTCGTATCCCATTTGGCAGATCACGTCCAGTTCCATCCTCAACCGGCCCAAGTATTTTCCTTGCTCTTCTTTATGTAACGCCTTGAGATTAAATCGAGCCTGAAGACCCTCAGTTGCCTGCTTGCGAAGGTAGTCCCCCGGCTCCGCATTATTTGGAATTTCAAACTTGGGCAGAAAAACACTATTCAACTCAAGGTTTAAACTACAACGTTCTGCAATTTGCACGGTATTAACAATAGCCTCAGAAAGATCTCCAAAAAGTGTACTCATTTCCTCAGCAGATTTAAGGTATTGGTGCTCTGAGTAATCTCGAGGCCGATCGGTTTCTCCTAATATCTGTCCTCGCTGAATGCACACCCGTGCCTCATGAACCTCAAAGTCCTCAGGATTAAGAAAACGGACATCATTTGTCGCCACTACTGGAACGTCATACTCTGCAGCCAAATTAACGGCCCGCTCCAGATATGTGCCTTCTTGGGGCCCGCCTAATCGCTGTAGTTCGATATAAAAGCGCTCAGGAAAAAGAGTCTTCCAAAAACGAATCTGGTCACGGGCGCGTGCTGGCTTACTGCTCAGAAGTATCTGACCCAAATTACCCTCTCTCCCTCCCGATAATGCGATCAGACCACGAAGTAGTTCAGGCTTAAGCCAGTCCCTGGCAACGGTTGGACGACCATGAGCCTGACCTTCAGTATAGCTACGCGTCAACAATTGACTAAGATGTTTAAAGCCATTTAAATCGGCACAAAGAAAAGTTGCGCGGCTAAAGTTGGAATCTCCTTGATCTTCTGCAATCCATACATCAGCACCTATTATCGGCTTTATCCCTTGATTCATAGCGGCACCATAAAACTTGACCATAGCGGAAACGTTACTTTGATCAGTCAACGCCACCGCAGACATCTGTAGTTTTTGAGCCTGCTTGATCAACCTAGGAATACGGACCACGCTATCTACCAATGAGTACTCAGTGTGCAAGCGCAAATGAACGAAATTGCTCATGATATTTTCGCCTCATAGGCCTCTCGCACGGGAGAAAAGCTTTTCCGGTGAATACAGCAGGGACCTAACGCCCAAAGTAATTTTAGGTGCTCAGGTGTCGGGTAGCCTTTATTTTGGTCAAAACCATAGCCTGGAAAACGCCGGTGCCAACGTTGCATCAGGCGGTCACGACATACTTTTGCAAGAATAGAGGCCGCGCTAATAGCTTCCACTGTGCGATCACCCGAAATTACCGGCTCTACAGCAAACCCAACGGGCCGGCTAGAAAATCTGGGCGTTTGGTTGCCATCTATGAGCACTAAATCAAGCTTGATGTCTAATCTAAAAATTGCTCGTTCCATTGCCAATAGAGACGCCTCCAGTATATTCAATTCATCAATCTCCTTTGGGTCAGCCAAGGCTACTGCAAAAGCTTGCGCCTGCTGACGAATAATAGGTGCCAAATGTTGTCGCTGCTTAACGCTGAGACATTTAGAATCATTAAGACCTTCAATTGGATTAGCTTCATCCAAAACTACTGCAGCAGCCACTACAGGGCCCGCCAAAGGCCCACGACCTGCTTCATCGACGCCAGCAACAATAATATTTCTATTCTTAAACGTTGGGTAACGTTGATTCCTTTTACTTTCAAAGCTTTCAGTGCAACTCAAGAGAAATTTTCCCGAACAAGATTTCACACAAAGCCATAACAAAGACAAACTTACGAACCATCTTTACAATTCATTAGTAAATCGATGATAGCACTGGCGGCTTTTTTGCTGGCATTGCATCTCAACTGCTTGTGAATAGCGATGAATGTATCCTTCCAATGGGCGCTCAAATTACCCTCATTCAGAAAATTGAGCAGAGCTGGACCTAAAATCTCAGCGCGAACCTGGCCCTGAAGGTACTCTGGTATTAGGTTTTTAGCAGACAAAAGGTTTGGCAAGGAAAAATTCTGTAGCTTTCTCACCCCCATGCCTTTCAGTATCCAATAGGTTAAGGGTGATAGCTTATAGGCTACAACCATCGGTTTCTTTAAAAGCGTCGCCTCCAAGCTCGCCGTGCCTGAGGCTGTTAAAACAACGTCTGAGGCGGCCATAACTTGTCGTGCTTTTCCACAAAAAAATTTTGGTGCTGGATGTATCTCCATTCCAATGGTCTGCTCCAAAAATACATCCTTCATCGCTTGAGTAGAGAAAGCCATCGCAAAAACTAACTCTGGCCAACGCCCTTTAAGCCACTGCATAGTCTCAAAAAAGGGGCGACTTAAGCGTAAAACTTCATTACGCCGACTACCAGGCAGGATAGCAATAATCGGGCCAGTGCTCGTGAGCTCTAGTTCTGCGCGGGCATCTTCCTGAGAGGGTGCAACTGGAATTTGATCTGCAAGGGGATGCCCAACAAATATAGCATTCACAGCATGATGCTTATAAAAATCGACCTCAAAAGGTAAAACACATAGAACTAAGTCTGTCGCTTTTCGAACGGTGGCTGCCCGGGACTGGCGCCAAGCCCAAACTTGTGGGCTTACATACTGTACCGTCGAAATTCCCCGCTTCTTCAGGGTTCGTGCAACAGGCAAATTAAAATCTGGGGAATCGATACCGATAAAAATATCTGGTCTAACTTCGAGAAAATTTTTGATTAGCTCACGCCGGACCCTAAGAAGCCTTGGAAGATCCCTAAAAACCTCAGTAAATCCCATAACAGAGAGCTCTTCAGTCTTAAACAAAGATTTGCACCCTGCTTCAGTCATGTCAGGGCCACCAATCCCAAAAAATTCAGCGTTAGGGACTAATGCCCGAATAGATTTAATTAATTCCGCGCCTAGGATATCACCGGATGTCTCGCCGGCTACAAGCGCTACACGCACTAACGAACCAAGCCCCGAGCGCTATAGTGAAGCGACTCAACAAAAGGGACGAGCTCAGAGTGCCGAGAAGCCTCCTTCTCTAGTACCTCTAGAGCCTCCTCCAACCTCAAGCCTTCCCTGTAAACTGTCCGGTATGCATTTCTGATATTTTGTATTTTTGTCTTCGTAAATCCGCGCCGCTTTAGTCCTTCGCTATTTACGCCCCTTGGTACCGCCGGGCGGCCCGAAACAGTAACGTAAGCTGGGAGATCCTTGGTGACATATGTGAACATACTTGTCATTGCGTGTATCCCAATGTGACAAAATTGATGTACCGCAGTAAATCCACCTAACACTACCCAATCCCCAATGTGAACATGGCCTGCGATAGAGGCATTATTTGCAAAGACAGTGTTGTTGCCTACAACACAATCATGGGCAATGTGCGCATAGGCCATAAGCCAATTATCACTTCCTAGCTGGGTGACGCCCCTATCCTGAGCGGTCCCACGATTAATGGTGCAATACTCGCGAATCGTATTGCGGTTACCAAGCTCCAACGTAGTGGTTTTGCCATCATATTTCTTGTCTTGAGGATCATCTCCAATAGATGCAAACTGAAAGATATGATTATCCTCCCCGATAGAGGTCGGACCTTTAATGACTACGTGACCTTCTATGCGTGTTCCACGCCCAACCTCGACGTTTGGACCAATGATAGTATATGGACCAATGTCAACTTCCCCATGAACTTGGGCATCACTATCCACCAAAGCTGTCGGGTGAATCATAAAACCCTCTGACGTGCCGACAATATCTCAGATCTCACGGTACATAATCTATCCACTAATATCATTACTTGCTTCTCTGAGCGCTTCCTTGCTAATTTAAATTCTTATGGGAACTTAAAGTTCAAACTTAATAAGAATTTTCCGAATCCTTTAAAGCCCATTCTTTGGAACGCCTCAAATCCTACAAAAGACACACGACTCATCGCATACACTGCTGCGCACTGACAGAGACAAAATGGAATTAATCCAGGTTAGAGCTCTCGATTAGCAAATTATGGGGCAACGCTAGCAGCAGAGCTTTCCTCTAATTGCTGCAACACGGCCTCAGTGATATTGACGGTGCCGCTAGCAAAAACTGCCTGCGAGAGCAATAGATCATACCCAGCGCTACTTGCAAAAATTTGCACTTCTTGCAGCAACAAACGCTGCAATTCAGCCAGCTCTTCATTACGCCGGATATCAAAATCTTCATTGAATTCGTTAACCGAACGCTCAAGATCGCGCTGTTCATTGCGAATATCTCGCTCTAGATTACTACGCTCCTCCTCTCCCATCACTGCGCCATCCCTCTGCAGGGTTTCGCCCTTTCCTTGAAGGGATTGCTGCATGGCCACAATTTCTCTCTCACGGGGAGCAAACTCTTCTTGCAGCGCTACCATGACTGCTTGAGTCTGAGGTGCCTGCCCCAAAAGTTGTTCAACGTTCACAAAGCCAATTTTCACATTCTCTTGAGCACTGACTTCAGTCAAGCTCAGAAAAAATCCAACCAGAACAATAATCCCATTCACCGACTTTTTAATTTTTCCCTTAATGCTCATTCTAATTTTCCACCCCCTAAAAGGCTTGTCCTATGGTAAATTGAAACTGCTCTACTTCGTCTCCATAGAATCTATCCGTTTCTTTGCGTTCATTCAGGGGGAGCGCGTAACTAAATTGCAACAACCCCATAGGTGCCAACCACTCGACCCCTACCCCTACAGACCGCCTCAAATTATCATACTCGAAGTCATACGATATTGGATCACCTAACTTATCAAAAAAACTAGTGGAATTTGTAGAAAACACGTTTCCAATATCATAAAAAAGCGCAATTCTAGTCGAGCCAGAAAATTTTTCCGGCGTTGGGATAATCAGTTCAAACTGACTGGCGAATAGCATATTACCGCCATATGGGTTTCTGAACGAGTCCACTGGGCCCATATAGCTCTCTTTGAACCCCCGAACCGTGCCAGGACCGCCACCGTAGAAGTTCCGGAATGGGGGTATTGACGTAGTCTCATTGTAGCCCTCACCTAATGCCAAGGTTGAATTAACTTTAAAAAGCCAAGGCCCACGAATAGGTATGTATTTTGTGAAATCTAGCGATGCCACGTAGTACTCCACCTCACTGCCCGGGACAGTAGCATTCAAGCTAAGGCCGAACTGAGTCCCTTGAGTGGGAAACAAGAAACGGTTGCGTGAGTCAAATCTCCAGCCTGTCGTGAGCTCCAAACTCTGGACCTTCGTTCCATAAAAAGTCGTATAACCATCCACAACAAAAGAATTACCATTATTACGTACCCACTCCATACTTTGCTCGGAGCTCCAACTACTAGTCAGCATCTCAGCTTCTTGGTAAGCAAAGCCAAAACGCAAAGTCTGAAATTCGCTAATCGGATAACCCCATTCAATGCCACTGGTTAATGTTGTGGTTGAAAAATCCGAACTAGCAGAAGTGAACTGGGTGATATCTCGATATGAGAAAGAAAGTGTCCGCTGTAGGCCATCTATATTTCGATACGGATCACTGAAATTTAAATTATAAGCCTTAAAGTAATCACCGCCATTTAACTCCAGTCCTACACGACTCCCGCTGCCCATGAAATTCGAGTGAACAAAATTTCCATTCAGCATTAGTCCATAGGTCGCGGAATAGCCAATACCGCCACCAAACTGCCCAGGCAAACCCTCCTCAATAGTGAAATCTATATCCATTAAATCAGGAGTACCTTGTACTGGTATAGTTTCATATTCAGCCGACTCAACATAGGGTAGTCTTTGCAGACGAACCTTAGAGCGCTCTATCAAATCATTTGACAAATAGGCACCCTCCAATTGACGCATCTCCCTCCGAAAAACCTCGTCATTAACGCTATCGGCACCAAGAAAATTAATCCGCCTAACATAGACTCGACTCTGAGCGTCAACAAAAAACGTAATGGATGCCTCTTTTGTTTGCTCAGTTAACTCCGGCACAGCCTGTATCTGAGCCATCGCATATCCATCCTGGCCAAGACGTAGGCTCATGAACTCCTCAGTTGCAGCCAACAATTGCTGAGAGAAAGTTTGCCCTGGCTTAACCATAATCAATGACTTCAAGTCCTCTTCCGGTACAACCATTTCTCCGACAAGCTTTACATCTGATATTACGTAACGCTCACCCTCAGCGACGTTGATGGTGATAAAGATGTCCCGTTTGTCAGGAGAAATAGCTACCTGAACACTGTCCCACCTGAAATCCGCGAAACCCCGGTCCATATAAAATGAGCGTAATGCTTCTAAATCTCCCTCCAGGGCTTCCTTAGAGTATCGATCATCTTTTCTAATAAACGAAAGGAAATTTCCAGTTTGCAATTCAAATTCGTCCAAGATCTCTTCATCGCTGAAGCTCTTATTGCCCACTACATTAACTTGGCGAATCTTGGCTCTTTCGCCCTCTTGAATTTCAATACCAACCCTAACGCGGTTATCCGGAAGCGTTTCTACCGGAGTGTCAATTATTACCGCATATTTTCCTTGGCTATAGTACTGCTCAGTAAGTGCCTGAGTGACTTCTTCAAGCACTGAGCGATCAAAAACCTTACCAGGCGCAAGCCCAACTTCACGCATTGAGCTTTCCAGTTGTTCGGTTTCAATATCCTCATTTCCTTCAATCGTAAACTCATCGATAGAAGGCCTCTCTAGCACTGCAAGAACAAGCGTACTTCCGTCTTTACGAAATTCCACCTCGCGGAAAAATCCTGTAGCATAAATTGCACGAATGGCCTCCCGAACAAGTTGGTCATCCAAAACATCGCCAATATTAATAGGAAGATAATTGTAAATGGTGCCCTCGGAAATGCGCTGGGCACCTTCCACACGAAAACCACGTACAATCCACGGGTCCATTGTCTGGGCCGCAAGAGTCTCAATAGCACAAACCGCAATAGCAACTAAAAGTGCAGATCTTTTCATCCGTTCCCACTTAACAAGCGCGTTATGTCGTTATAAAAGGCAAAACTCATCAGCACAATAAAAAATACAATACCTAGCTGTTGGCCAAAAATCATAGCCCGCTCAGACAGCGGCGACCCCTTAATCCATTCTAACAACTGATAAACGATTTGACCGCCATCCAATAAAGGTATCGGCAGTAGATTTAGAATCCCCAAACTTATACTAACAATTGCCAAAAAACCTAAAAAATAACTGGCTCCAGCTCCAGCACTATCGCCAGCATACGCCGCAATGCTAATTGGACCACTGAGGTTTCGGACAGAAACATCCCCTACCAGCATGCTGCCCAACATCTTTAAGGTCAATACGGCCATGTCCCATGTTTTCTCAAATCCTTTTCCTAGGGACACCAAAACACCATAACGCTGTTCCGTACGTACACGTTCCATTAGTAACTGCATTGCCTCTGAATCTAGGTCGGGGGCAGCCCCGATGCGGCCGATAATTTTACCTTCCTCCTCGATACTGCCAATCTGCAATTCTATATTGAGCTCGTCTCGTCCACGGATAACCGAAACCATAGATGTCTCACCAGGGCGCTCACGTACATACCTAACCCACTGCACCCAGCTTTGAATCGTGTGCCCGTCTGCAGACACAACTCGATCTCCAGTCCTGATACCTGCAAGCTCTGCCGCTGCATTTGGTGTGACTTCCCCAATTAATGCTGGAAATAAGGGTCCAAATTCAATACCTAAACCTCCGAAAAGTGCCCCAGGCTCGGTCAACTCTGCCTGTTGACCGCGCAAATCAATTTCTGTTTGACGTTCTTCTCCAAAATCATCAACTACAGTCAAGGGAATAAGGTCATCAGTCAACAGATCATCCAAAAGAGCCATTGCAAAATCATCTAAGGTCTGAGTAACCCGCCGACCAACAGCAACAATTTCGTCATTAGCTTTAAGGCCTGCACGGGACGCTACAGAATCTTCCGCCACGGCCCCAATAATTGGCTTAACACCCGGCACCCCAGAAACGAACATTACCCAGTAGACCAGAATCGCGAAAAGAAAATTGAATCCAGGGCCTGCTATTAACACGCTTATTCGATGGGGTATTGGGCGTCGATTAAAAGCTAGGTGACGCTGCTCTTCCGGTACTGGCCCCTCACGCTCATCAAGCAATTTGACATACCCACCCAATGGAATTGCGGACAACCAGTATTCGGTGGCCTGAGAATCTGTTGGGTCATCTTTTTTTGCATGAGATGAAATAAATTTTGGAAATAAATAGCTTAACAAATGGCGAAACACTTTGAGTTGATTTCCATGCCATCGAACTAGCGGCTTTCCAAATCCCACGGAAAATCGTAGAACCCTAAAGCCAAGCTTTCTTGCTACCCAAAAATGCCCAAACTCGTGAACAGAAACGAGAATGCCGATCGCAACAATAAACGCAACAACAGAAAGTACTAATTGAGCCACGCCAAAACCTCGTGAAACTATAAGGAAATTCTACCCTGTTCCTAGGTTCTAGTGTGTTACCCAAACCATAAATATTAATGGAACCACCCAAAGAACCTAATCTACAAGAACTAGCCTTGCCCTAAACGGTACTCATTCGCGGCTATTCTCCTATGCCCGCTAGATTAAGGCAAAAAACAAAAGCGGGTACTGCCGCCGAAAGGCTATCCACCCGATCTAACACCCCACCGTGCCCAGGCAAAAGGTCACTTGAATTCTTTAGGCCTAGATTTCGCTTAAAAATACTTACAGCAAGGTCACCAACAAGCGAGACCACGGCTGTTCCTACTGCTATAGTCACAAAGGCAGCGGATGGTAATGCCAAAACTAAACTTAAACACCATCCCGCTGTTGCTGCTAGAACGAGTCCGCCAACAAAGCCCTCCCAGGTCTTGTTTGGGCTGACAGCTGGCAACAGCTTTAGGGTGCCAATGGTTCGCCCAAAAATATAACCTCCTACATCGGCCGCCCATACAATAATTAATACACCAAGCGCTAATCCCCGGCCACCCGTACTGTGGAGATATACAAAAAACAGCCATGCTGGCAACAAAATTAAAAATCCACTTAAAGCTGCCACAGGCATTGTGATCGGTATTGGATACAAAAAAACGCCAACCGAAACAATAAGCCACCAAAGTAAAGTTCCGACAAGTATCCAATTAACAAATTCCAAATGAACCGACCACAGCAGCGCCGCTATCATTACCATTAGAAAGGGTACTAAATACAATATCCTGGCTAAATTTTTAATCTGAGCAAAGCCCGCCCATTCCCACGCACCAACCAGCCAAAATACACCCAGAACGATCGCCACTACTGAAGTCGGCAAACATAATACAATTACTACTACTGCGGCGCCCAAAACAAGCGCCGTGATAATACGTGCTCTTAGCAATTTGAAGCCTCGGCTTGCTCGGATGTACGCCCAAATCGACGTCTACAGCTTGCAAAAAATTCGATAGCCTGATCAAAATCTTTTGGCCTGAAGTCAGGCCACAACACATCTGAGAAATAAATTTCACTGTAAGCAAGCTCCCAGAGGAGAAAATTGCTGATCCGCTTTTCACCGCCTGTGCGAATCAATAAATCCACGCCTGGTAATTCCGCTGTATTAAGGTAGCGATTTAATAACTCCTCGTTAATTTCCTCAGGATCAATCCGACCTGATGATACCCCGCGTGCCACCATACGAGCTGCCTGCGCTATATCCCATTTCCCACCATAGGCAACCGCCAAAACTAAATCCATCCGAGCATTTTTTTGGGTGCGCACTTCTGCTGCCTTTATTAGATCGCAAAGCCTGACATCCAACGCGGCAATATCACCGATAAATTTGAACCGTATTCCATTGGCGTCTAATTCATCTACTTCTCTTTCCAGAGCATCAACTAACAGTTTCATTAGTCCCCTTACTTCTTCTCTTGGTCGAAACCAGTTCTCACTCGAAAATGCGAAAAGACTTAAAACGTTAACCCCAAGACTGGCACAACTATCAATAATGGGACGCACAGAGCTTATTCCTGACTGATGTCCTGCTAACCTAGGCAAACCTCGCCGCTGTGCCCAACGACCATTGCCATCCATGATCACGGCCACGTGGGCCGGAATAACCTCGTCTATCATTTTTTTCTTCGTCGGCGCAATCATTAGACTTCCATTATTTCAACCTCCTTGTCTTTTAAGAGGTTGTTAATATTGTCGATGTAACGATTGGTGATTTTTTGAATCTCATTGCGAACCCGGTGATCGTCGTCCTTGGCAATAAGTTTGTCATTGAGGAGCTCCTTAATATCACCCAGAACGTCGCGACGCACATTGCGCACAGCCACCCGACTCGCCTCAGCTTCGTTTCGTACGACACGAACTAGGTCCTTCCGTCGCTCTTCAGTCATTGCTGGAATTGGGACCCGTATCACGGTACCCGCAGAAATAGGTGTTAGGCCAAGGTCTGAGGTCAAAATCACCTTCTCGACTATGGGTACCATTTCTTTTTCCCAGGGTGTAACAGTAAGTGTGCGGGCATCTTCCACAGCCAATGTTGCCACCTGACTAATTGGTACCTCAGAGCCATAGTATTCAACGAGAATATGCTCTAACAGCCCGATGTGAGCTCGCCCCGTTCGGAGCCTTCGAAACTCGCCTTCGAGCGCTTGAACACTTTTTCCCATCCGCTTCTCTGCGTCCTTTTGAATACCCTCAATCATCGTTCGTCCCCGTAAGAAGATATTTGTTTACGACAACAGTACCCAAGGATTCGCCCTCAATCAGTCTAACGAGATTGCCTTCTTTATTGAGCTGAAGAACTACAACTGGAATATTGTTGTCCCTACACATCACGATGGATGTAGCATCCATAACATTCAACTTTTTGTCTAATACCTGATCAAAAGAAAGTTTGGTATAGCGAATGGCATCCGGATCTTCCTCCGGGTCTGCAGAATAAACCCCATCCACCTTTGTAGCCTTTATAAGTACCTCTGCACCAATCTCAATAGCACGTAGACTAGCTGCGGTATCTGTTGTGAAAAAAGGATTTCCTGTTCCAGCAGCAAAAATAACTACGTGACCTCTCTCCAAGTGTCGAATAGCACGTCGTCGAATATAGTCCTCGCAGACTTCATGTATCTGCAGCGCAGACATCACTCGGGCCAATGCTCCTTGCTGCTCAAGAGCATCCTGAAGAGCGAGCGCATTGATGATCGTTGCTAGCATCCCCATCTGATCTCCGGTCACGCGATCCATCCCGCTCCCAGCAAGACCCGCTCCGCGAAAGATGTTGCCACCACCAATTACAAGCCCCACCTGAACGCCGAGATCCAGCAACTCGATTATCTCAGCTGCAACACGCTTAATCACAACCGGATCAATACCATAATCTTGGTGGCCAAGTAGGGCCTCACCACTCAGTTTTAGGAGGATCCTCTGGTAAATTGGTGAGCTCTGACCCATGAATCTCTCCCATTTTTCAGCGCAGCGCTTTCAAAGCCCTGTTAGCCAGCTTTTAAGCTGGCGAGGAAAAACTAAGAACCGCTGGAGGCTTGCGCCTTAACCTCCTGAGCAAAGTCATCCTGTTTCTTCTGAATCCCTTCACCCACTTCATAACGCATGAATCGAATTACTGACGCTCCAGCTTCCGAAAGTAAAGTATCTACACTCTTGTCGGGATCTTTAACAAATGGTTGACCAACAAGCGTAATTTCGTTCAAATATTTTCTCAATCTACCCTCAACAATCTTTTCAACAATATGAGCTGGTTTATCCTCTTTCGCAGCCTGCGCGGCAATTATCTCTCTTTCTTTATTTACCGCTTCCTCTGGAATATGGCTAGTACTAATGTAGTGTGGTGAAATCGCAGCCACGTGCATCGCAAGATCTCGGGCTAGGACTTCATCACCACCATCGATTTCTACAAGAACACCAATACGAGCCATGTGCACATATGATCCTACTATCTTGCTGCTTTCTAAAATGTCAAAACGCCTAACTGAAATATTTTCTCCCACCTTAATCACTAGTGCCTGACGTGTTGCCTCTAATGTGTTTCCATTAACACTGGTCTCCATTAAAGCGCCTATATCTACTGGCATGTCAGTCAAAATACATTGCCCTACATGCTCCGCAAACTTTCCAAAATTGTCATCTTTAGCCACAAAATCGGTTTCTGAGTTGACCTCCACAATCGCATGCCGTCCCACGGTAAAATCACTATTCACAACAATTAAACCCTCTGCGGCAACCCGAGAAGCCTTTTTATCTGCTTTTGCTTGTCCAGCCTTTCTCAGAAACTCAGAGGCCTTCTCTAAGTTACCTTGAGCCTCTACTAAGGCCTTCTTGCAATCCATCATGCCAGCGCCAGTGCGCTGACGTAACTCCTTTACTGCCGCAGCAGGTACCATCATCTCTTAGCTCTCCTCAATTCCCTTTGAGCTAGTTTTCTTTGGGGCTGTCTTTTTTTTTCGTTTCTTCTTGGTTACCGCAACTTTTTTGCTTGTCGGTTTTTTTTTGGTAACCTTTTTCTTGGCTTTCTTGGTGGGTTTATTTTCCTTCTCCGACAATTCTAGTGACTGCAGAACCTCAGTATCTTCAGTATCTCCAACCTGCTCAATCTGAGCCACAAGCTCATCCAGCGTTGGTTGATCACTTAAGTCCGCCTCTGAGTCACTCAAAATAGGCTCTGCGGGCTCAGCCGCTTCCTGTGAAGGCTTTTGAGCAGAAGTATCCTCTTTTGCAATCATCGCCTTTCTAATACTAGATTTTTTAGTTACTTGCGCTGATTTTTTCGATCGTACCTGTGGCCTGCTTTTGGTATTGCTCTCCTTCGGCCTGCCCTCTTTATCTAACTCTACGAAATCATCCTCGCCAGTAGGAACCTCCGGGATGGAGGCCTTTCCCTTAAGCACGGCATCGGCGATACCGCTAACATAGAGATCGATGGATCGCATCGCATCATCATTTCCAGGGACTAGGTAGTCAATATCATCTGGAGAGCAATTAGTATCCACTACTGCGACAACCGCGATACCCAGCTTTTTCGCTTCCCTTACAGCAATTTCTTCGTGCCCAACGTCAATAATAAATACAACATCCGGCAAAGACTCCATATGCTTGATACCGCCCAGGCTACGCTCAAGTTTCTCCTTCTCGCGACTTAGAACAAGAAGCTCCTTCTTCGTAAATTCTGAAACTGAGTCCCCAGTCGTAATTTCTTCCAACTCATGGAGCCGTTTCACCGATTGCCTAATGGTTTTAAAGTTTGTCAGCATACCCCCAAGCCATCGATGACTTACATATGGCATACCGCAGCTCGTAGCATGCTCGACTATGGAATCTTGGGCCGACCGCTTAGATCCTACGAACAGCACAGTACCCCCGTCAGCAACAACCTTACGGACAAATTTGACTGCTTCCTGGTACATCGGAAGGGTCTTCTCAAGATTGACAATGTGAATATTATTGCGCTCACCGAAAATGTAGGGGGCCATTTTCGGGTCCCAGAAGCGAGTCTGATGTCCAAAGTGAACACCCGCCTCCAACATCCGGCGCATAGAAACGTCGGTCACGGAAACTCCTAATTTGGGTTAATCCTCCACGCAGCCCCCACAAACGACCCTTTTTTTCAGTAGGGCACCCTGTTGCAGGTATCGGCGCGTGTGTGTCTTTAATTGCCTCTAGGGCGCGCGCTTTATACCATACACAGACCGCAGCAACAATGTTGGACAATCCCGGCAAGTCCCCGAAGAGAGAATGAGCTCATTAGGCCACGTCAGCCAAGTGCTGACGACCCTCTCTTGGAGACATTAGCCAGTACGAAATTCTCATCGGATGAGCGTCACAATAAAAACACCTGAAGAACAGGAAAAAATGCGTACAGCTGGACGTCTTGCCGCACAGGTGCTTGATATGATTGACAAACATATAGTGCCAGGCGTGTCTACTGAACAACTCGATACCATCTGTCACACTTTCATCGTAGATGAGCTCGGGGCAATTCCTGCCCCGCTTAACTATCGCGGCTTTCCAAAATCCATCTGCACCTCAGTAAACCATGTGGTGTGCCATGGCATTCCTGACCAACGAAGGTTAAAGGCAGGGGATGCAATAAATATTGATATCACAGTGATTAAAGACGGCTTTCATGGGGACACCAGCCGAATGTTCTTCGTTGGGAAACCCTCAGTAATAGCTGCACGACTTTCTCAAATTTGCTTCCAAAGCATGTGGTGCGGCATAAGAAAAATTAAATCAGGGGCGCATTTGGGAGATATTGGGCATGCTGTGCAAACACATGCAGAAAAACATCGCTTCTCAGTGGTTCGCGATTATTGCGGGCACGGTATAGGTCGCGTCTTTCACGAAGACCCACAAGTTCTGCACTATGGACAGCCTGGCACCGGTCTCGAACTTCGGTCCGGAATGACTTTAACTGTTGAGCCAATGCTAAATGCAGGCAAGCGCCATGTCAGGCTCCTAAACGATGGCTGGACTGTGGTAACAAAAGACCACTCTCTCTCGGCTCAATGGGAACACACAATTTTAGTTACCGAGTCTGGCCATGAAGTACTTACCTTGGGCGCTGAGGATAGGTAAAGCGCTATGTCCATCTCATTGGTATCAGAAAAAAGTACGGATAAAACCAGAAAGATAGCCAAAAAAACATTTCATGAAGCCTTAACTGGCAAGCAAAATCCCGTCCATGATTTCCGTCAGGCACTTGATCGTTCCCACAAAGACCTTGAGCAGCGTTTTTATCAAAATGAGGATGTAGAAAAACTAGTCCATCAACGCGCCCAAATAGTAGATGATGCAATTCTTGTTGCGTGGGACCACCTCGCTAGCAATCTGACCAAAAATGCCGCCTTGATCGCTGTAGGAGGCTATGGTCGTGGAGAACTACACCCTCATTCAGATATTGATCTGATGATCTTATTGGACGACATAGAAAACAAAAAAAATATCGATAAAAGCATAAGCCAATTTTTGACTTTTCTTTGGGATATTGGGCTGGAAGTAGGTCACAGTGTACGGAACTTACAGGACTGCGAAACCCAAGCGCGCCTAGACGTCACCGTATTAACCACCATGATGGAGGCCCGATTATTAAGAGGTCCCAAAAAACTATTCGAAGAATTAAGTGGGAAAATTGACACTGCTCGCATGTGGAATTCAGATGAATTCTTTAAAGCTAAATTAGATGAGCAAATCGTGCGCCATAACCGTTACGATAATACCCCCTACAACCTTGAGCCCAATATAAAAGGAAGCCCGGGTGGACTGAGAGACATTCAAATGATCAGCTGGCTGGCTCGGCGTCACTTAGGAGTAACTCATCTGGATGAACTCGTAGGCAAAAGCCTTCTTACTCCTGGCCAACTGAGAATTCTAAGCTCGGGGAAAAATTTTTTGTGGAAAATTCGTTTTTGCTTGCATCTTTTAACGGGGCGCCGCGAGGATCGATTGCTCTTTGATTACCAAATAAAAGTTGCAAAACTACTGGGATATGAAGATGCAAGTTACACGCTAGCAGTTGAACAGTTTATGCAGCGTTATTACCGCACAGTAATGGAACTTAGTCGACTTAACGAAATGCTCTGGCAGCTTTTAGAAGAAGTGATCTTTCTAAATACAGATGCAGTTGTTGCTCCCATGGGGGAAAACTTTAATGCTCGCAACGGCTACCTCGAGGCAGCCAACGAAAAAATCTTCATAAAGGATCCCTCAGCGCTACTAGAGATATTTCTACTACTAGAAAAAAACTTAGACTTAAAGGGCGTTGACGCTCGAACTATCGCGTTAATAAAACAACATTTATGGCTGATCGATGAAGAATTCCGTCAAAATCCTCGGAATCAACGCCTTTTTTTGGATATCTTAAGAGCACCCCAAGGAGTAACTCGAACGCTCAGAAGAATGAACACCTACGGGGTTCTAGGTTTATACATACCTGCATTCGAACGAATTGTGGGTCGTATGCAATATGACCTTTTTCATGCCTACACTGTTGATGCGCACACACTTTTTGTAGTAGAAAATCTTAGGCGTTTTTCACTTGAACGCTTTAATGAAGAATTTCCAGACTGTAGTCGTGTCATGCAAAGGCTGCCTAAGCCGGAGCTTACTTATCTAGCCGGACTCTTCCACGACATTGCAAAAGGGCGTGGAGGTGATCATTCGGAACTCGGCGCAGTAGACGCTGAGGCGTTCTGTCTAGAACATAACATAGGGCGCTATGACGCCCGTATCGTCGCCTGGCTTGTCAAAAACCATCTCCTCCTCTCACTCACTGCCCAAAAGAAAGATCTTAGTGATCCTGTGGTTATAAATGAATTTGCTCAGGCAGTTGGTGATGAGACTCGCCTAGATTATCTTTATGTACTTACGGTGGCAGATGTGCGCGGGACGAACCCAAAAATTTGGAACTCTTGGAAAGAAAATTTGTTTTGGGAACTTTATCAGCTTACCAAGCAGGCACTAAGACATGGAACTACGAACCCAATTGACAAAGAAGAACTAATTAAGGAAACGCAAATTACAGCCAAGCTAATCTTAGATCAAGCGGGAGTGGATGCAAAAAGATACCAGCCTGTTTGGTCTACATTCTCAGAAGAATACTTTCTCCGTCATCGTCCAGAAGAAATTGCTTGGCATAGCCGTGTATTGACGCTCAACAAAAATAATAATGATATCCAAGTAGACATAAATAACGAGGTAGCAGAAGGGTGGACAGCTGTCATGATTTACGCCCCTAAAAAGCTACAATCGTTTACTCGCATTACAGCGATCATGGATGCCATGGGTTTGAACATTGTGGATGCACGCATTGTTCCAACAACAGGAAGCGGAAGCCTGGATACCTACTTTGTTTTAGAGAACGATGGAAACCCTATAGAAGATGAACGGAGAACTGAAGAAATCAAATCCAGACTTCTTCGAGCTCTAACTACTGGAAACGATCGAGCACCTAAAATAGATCGACGAGTACCCCGCCAGGTACGAATGTTTTCGACAGAAATAAAAGTCAATATTTCTCAGGATTTCTCTAACAAGCGGACCGTTTGCGAGTTGATCGCCGGTGACCGTCCAGGACTCCTGTTTGAAGTAGGAAAGATTTTCTCCGCTGAAAATGTAAAATTGCAGAACGCCAAAATAGCAACTGTGGGCGAACGAGCCGAGGATGTTTTTTTTATCACCAACTCCCAAAACAAGCCTTTAGATGAGCAAGCAAGCCAGGATTTAGAAAATACTATCAAGGCAACTCTCTCGAATCCCGAAATCACGTAAATGAATATCTGAGCCGGCTACCTTGTGAAAATTTTGTAGAGACAATCAAATACAAAAAACTAAGAAAAATCATTGACGAGGAAATGACATGCCTGACCTAATAAGTGTAATTGAATCAGCTTGGAAGGAACGTAACGAGCTAGCACAAAATAGAATTGAACCCTCCATGCAACATGCCATCGAAGAGGCTATTGACCAGCTAGATTCCGGTCAAGTGCGCGTTGCAAGCTACGAAAATGGACAATGGGTAGTAAATGAGTGGCTCAAAAAAGCTGTACTTCTCTATATGCTCACCAAAAAAAATCAGCTGATTGAGGCAGGCTATACCCGATTTTTCGACAAGATACCCTTAAAATATGAAGACTACGATGCGGCCGTATTTGCAGAATCCGGTGCACGCGTGGTCCCCGACGCTCTAGTGCGTCGAGGGGCTTACATTGCCTCAGATGTAGTACTTATGCCCTCCTTCGTTAATATCGGAGCATATGTAGACCAAGGCACCATGGTAGATACTTGGGCTACTGTGGGCAGCTGTGCCCAAATTGGCAAAAATGTCCATCTCTCTGGTGGTGCCGGTGTCGGCGGTGTTCTAGAGCCGCTACAGGCTACGCCGACTATTATCGAGGATAATTGTTTCATCGGTGCACGGTCAGAAATCGTGGAAGGCGTAGTGGTAGAGAGAGATAGTGTCATCGCCATGGGCGTCTATATCGGCCAAAGCACCCGCATTTATGACCGCTCCACCGGCAAAATCAGCTATGGACGTGTACCAGCTGGCTCTGTAGTTGTTCCTGGAGCCCTACCCTCAGATGACGAAAAGTACAGTCTCTACTGCGCCGTGATCGTCAAACAGGTCGACGAGCAAACCCGCGCTAAAACCAGTCTGAACGAATTGCTACGCCCATCGTAAGAACGAAAACTACAAGCGGCAAAGCTACGGCGGCTCTGCGAAAATATAGTCGCATCGCCCAATAGCTAGTATCTAAAGTTAATATCCGCCTGAAGTCGGCTGTAGTCGCGTTCGTTACCGGCGGCCCTACCACGATCACCAATAATGTACCTCGTTGCCAAATTCCATCCTCCCGGGAATGTATAACCCGCTCTAAGAGTGTGGCCGCTGCCATCACTTGTTCCCCCGGCAAAGTCAGAATCTGTAAAGGCACCCACAACCGCATTGGCCTCAAGATCCTGATAGAGATATCCCACAGTCCAGTCCCCAAGTACTGAGGCGATGTGATACGTGGCACCAAATGCAAACCCCTTATTAAACACATCAGCATCCGTATTCGTTACGTAATCCAAAAACAAACTCATAGGCTTTCCACCTAAATCAAACTTGAGCTCACCAAACAACTCAACTTCCGAAAACCCAAATAGATAGTTACCATCAACATCCAACTGATTGCCCTGACCGTTACCAGGCGTAAAAATTGGTGCGTACCGCTGAGTATGACTGGTCTTATAATAGCTAGCACCAGCGATAAGATTCGCGCCACTATTTAGGGTCCCTTGATAACCTGCCTGAAGCCCAAACAGTACTGAGTCGGAACCATCGGGACGCTCCTCGACCCAAAATGCAGAAGCGTTCCCGAAAAAAGCACCCGAGCTGTATTTCAGTGCCAACCCCTCTGGGCGAATATCGCTGTCATAGATCAGATGGTGACCGGCGGGCCGAAAAAAGGGATTGGACATCTTTCCGCCCATAAGACTTATGGTGTCTGAAACCCTCCAATCAAAATAAGCAAGATCCATACCGATGGACTTCCTCGAAAAACCGGAACCCAGCGTCTGATTACCTGAATCATTGGCAGTACCGCCCGTAGAAAGACCAGCCCCCACTGTCATATTCTCGTTCAGGTCGGCCGTTAGATTGGCTCGTGCTCTGATTCGGTGTCGATTTCTAACCGACATGACTTCGTCATTAACTGTTTCATGTCGGTAGCGAAGATCCCCTGAAAGGCGGATTTTTTCAGTCGAGGAGCTCGATATCGGCAACGGGGATGAGGTAGCGGCGGCTTGTTCTACCTTAGCTCCCTCTCTAACTTCAGGCGCTACCACCATACTCTGCTCGATCTGGGTAAGACGATCCGTAAGTAGGGCGATCTGCTCCTTGAGTTCGGTAATTTCCTGAGCATGATCCACCTGCGCATAAAGTGGTACAGCAAAACAACAGAGAATCATCGTAATCGAGAGAATACGTCTCATGTCATGTACTCCAGTTAAAGATCAATCTCCTGTGGACTAATTTAAACCCAATCAAACTTACCCAGCGCTCCCAAAGAAAAATCTTAGAAGATAAAAGAAAAGAATTGATAACACTGCCCCAGCCGGAATGGTGACGATCCAAGAGATGAAGATCCTACCCACCACGCCGAGATTGATCGCTGTAATACCCCGAGCCATCCCTACACCTAATACAGCGCCAACCAAGGTGTGTGTCGTTGATACAGGCATACCGGTGCCCGATGCAAACACAATTGTAAATGCAGCGGCCAGCTCAGCGGAAAACCCACGAGTGGGAGTAAGTGCAGTAATCCGCGCACCGACCGTTGCAATGACATGGCGGCCGAAAGTTCCTAGGCCCAAAACAATTCCAAGGCCCCCAAGAAGTAGAATCCAGATCGGTACGGTCGAAGTCTGCTCAACTAGCCCACTGCGAGCAACACTAATGACAGCGGCAACTGGACCGATTGCGTTTGCCACATCGTTCGAGCCATGAGCAAATGCCATACTGCATGCCGTGATGACCATGAGTACTGCAAAAACCCGTTCCACCGTGGCAAAATGAAATTCTTGGTTCGCCTTCTCGTCTACACGAATTCGTAACACAAACCATCGCCCACCCAATGCCACGATTGCACCGATCCCGATCGCAATTGCATAACTCTCTAATGTTGTTAATGTGAGCCCAACATGTGTCAGCCCTTTGAATATCGTTATAAGGGCGATCATCGTCACAGTCACAAAAATATACAGCGGAGCATAGCGGCGCGCACGCTCGAGCGGGTCCGGCCGTACCAGTATCAGCCAGTGAATGGAATTATATATACCGTACGCAATCAGACCTGCGGTAAGCGGTGAGACAACCCAGCTTGCTACGATAGTCCCAACCTGGCCCCAATCAACGGACTGGGTACCCAGCGCCACCGCCCCAAAGCCTACGATCGCGCCGACGATCGAATGCGTAGTCGAGACGGGCCAACCTCTCTGTGAGGCAACCAACAACCAAACAGCAGCAGCCAGAAGGGCAGCGAGCATCCCAAAAATCAAAACCTCTGGGTCCCCCACAACGTAGGAGGAATCAATAATTCCCCTTCTAATGGTTGACGTGACTTCTCCACCCGCAAGAACAGCACCACTGAACTCGAATACCGCGGCAACCAATATAGCCTGACGAATAGTCAAGGCTCCCGATCCAATCGACGTTGCCATTGCATTGGCGACATCGTTAGCACCAATCCCCCATGCCATGAAAAGACCAAATAACCCAGCTAGTACCAAATACAGGACTTGGTCTTCCATTATTGATACCTCAAATCTAGTGGGATAATAAAACCTGAATTCGGCGACCGACACGCTCTGCCATATCAGCAATATCTCCAACTAGTTCAATTACTCGATAGAGAAACATCACATTGACAGGCTGGAGATCACCCTCGATTACAAAAAGCTTTGCACGGATTTCCACCTGCATGACATCGGTATCATCTTCGATTGAATCCATGTCACCTACCAGTGACTCAACTAGCTCTGCCTCGGTACCACGAAAGCCAGCCTCATAAAGTTCATCTAGTTCCTGGATAGTATTGCGCGCCTTTTTAGCCGCATCGATATTGCGAGAAACAAAATTTAAAAATTCCTTCTGGATAGGATCAGGGAGCTCCAAATGCCGCCCTAAAACTAGGCCCGAAACATCTCTGGCTTTGTTCGCAATCTGATCCTGCACCAGCATCAGCTCCAAAAGATCTTCTCGAGGGACCGGCATAAGAAGACTCTTGGGCAACTGGGTTCGAACCTGGCGCTTGAGTTCGTCTGCTTCGTGCTCGAACCCGACAATTATTTCCCTACTAGACTGCGCCTGATCCCAGTCACCGCTCACGACATGCTCGAAAAAGGTGAGTAGTTCCTGCGCACAACGGCAAACCGTATCCATATGATCCTGTATCGGACCGACCGGAGAGTGCCCAAAAATCTTACTTACATAGTTACCCATTTTCCCTTCATTTTGTAACTATCCACAGGCATTTCGCGCGCTTTGTACACCACAATTACACGCCATACAACCCCTAATTTAAAATTATTTTTTTTATTAGCTAAATAGTCACTATATTAAGTGGACTATGTTGCCAGAATTGCCACACTTCGCAGTAAAATTTGCGCAGCTACACTTCACTGCTGGCGTACCAAATGTGACTTGTGGGCTATCTTTTTCATTACTCTGAAAGCTGACAAATAACCCTTTAATTGATGGTTAATTAGGTAACAATGGACTCATTTTGAGAATTGAGACTTGCATCGTTCCCGCCGGTGTCAATAATCAATGCTTATGGATACTCTAAGCCTCACCCAAGCCTTAATCCGTCGACCATCGGTAAGCCCAGACGACCAAGGCTGCCAAATCCTAATAGCCGACGCCCTTCAAGGCATGGGTTTCAAGGTTGAACACTTACGTTTTGGGCAGGTAGATAATCTCTGGGCCCAGCGCGGTAAAGCAAGGCCACTACTCTGTTTTGCAGGCCACACAGATGTTGTTCCGCCAGGGCCAGTTAACGATTGGACAGTTGACCCTTTTGCAGCTGAGATACTTGACGGGAAGCTCATCGCGCGTGGTGCCGCCGATATGAAAACGAGCCTTGCTGCAATGATCACAGCGTGCGATCGCTTTGTTCGCACTTATCCAGACCACCCAGGCTCAATTTCTTTTCTAATAACTAGCGATGAGGAAGGTGAAGCTAAAAATGGGACAAGAAAAGTCATGGAGACGCTGGCCCAGCGACAGAAACACATTGATTGGTGCGTAATTGGCGAGCCCTCAAGCACAGAAATTTTAGGAGATACTGTACGAATAGGACGAAGAGGAAGCCTGACCGGATTGATGCAGATTCGTGGCACACAAAGCCATGTAGCTTATCCGTCTGAGTCGAAAAATCCCATGCATGCACTTGCGCAATTCATTAATGCATTGACTCTTCAGTCCATCGATGAAGGGAATATTGATTTTCCTCCAACAAGCTTTCAAATGGTTAACGTTCATAGCGATGCCAATGCGCCTAATGTCGTACCAGGAGAACTGAAATGTCGCTTTAATTTTCGCTACTCTACCCACTGGACACACAAAACACTTGCAACACACGTAGAAAAAATCCTTAAGGATCTTCAAACCGATTGCACCATTCAGTGGCACTTAGCCGGAGAGCCCTTTATCACAAAAAAAGGTCGGCTCGTAACAGCTGTTTGCCAAGCCGTCAAGGAACGCACAGGACTAGACCCTGAGCTATCTACTAGTGGTGGCACGTCAGATGGGCGATTTATTTCTCCGTATGACGTAGATGTGGTGGAAGTAGGCCCTGTGAACAAGACAATCCACAAAATCGATGAAGAGCTGTTGCTAACAGACATCCCAGCACTAGAAGAAATCTATTTCCGAACTGTTGAGTTATTATTAATGGAGGGAAAAAGCTAAAATTACTGCGGCCTGATAAGAGAGAAACAGACAAAAAAATCCTTGTCTCTAGTGGCCCTCGTCGTACGTGCCATCTTTTCGGTAATAACCCTTAGCGTATACATTTTTTGTTATTGGGTATTTTAACGATGATAGTAACGCGAAAATTCCGAGCAGTTCGTGACCCACATTAATACCCCCAATAGCACAAACCAAATCAGCGCCCAAGAAGGCATGCTTAATCCCAGAAATTGCCACACTACCTCCGCACACTCACCAGAACCAGTGAACACCATTTTGATAGCCTCAAAGAGAGGAAAAACATCCAGAATGTAGTCTAGCCCGGGTCCGCATGCAGGCACCTCAGCTGCCGGCATGTTTTGAATATAGACATGCCTACCGGCAATAGCAGCACCCACTAAAGCAGAAGTTACTCCTAGGAAGCCGTATATTTTTGCTCCCCAAGAAAGCGGTGCGTGCAGCGCTGCAACGAGACCGACTAAACCAACGCCAATGAAGGAAACTCTCTGGAAGATACAAAGCGGACAAGCTTCTAAGCCCATAACGTACTGAGAAAAAAGAGCGTACCCTATTAAGCCTACAACAATAAAAAATATTATGATGTTGGCCCAACGTCTATGCCTTCTAAGGCTAATCGTCGGGGAAATCAAAATTTTTTCCTTTGCTGTTTAGCATCAATATGTGCACCTGCATTCCATTTTTTAGAGAATCGTGTACCGAACATTCTTACCTTGTATCACGAAAATAACAAATCATTCCACTAGGAGATTACCCTTAATTGATCAAGATCCTTTCCAAGCACTTTCATCCCTTAGGTAGGCCGGCTTAACCTGTTCAGCGGCCTGAGCCCTACCAGCCACCAAGTCGGCCTTGGCCTGGCTAAAAAGGTCTCTGGCCCTAGGTCTAAGTCCAGGCAAAACCCAGTCAGCTCCACTCAATAGAGAAGCAAGAGTTTTAGAGTAGACCTGACAACCGCTTCCTACAGCTCCCCAAAGTCCCAATCCCTTCCAGCTAACTACCTGAGGAGCCGTTAGGGACTCTGGCAAGCTTGGCACAGCAAATCCATCTTGTATTTCAAATGCCGCCCAATAGACCTCGCCCATGTGGGCATCTACACAGACTAATACTCGACTTAAACCATGCTCGTGGTAGGCCTGCTGAGCTAAAGCGGCCAGGCTTGAAATTGGCAGGACGGGTAAGGCAACCGATAGGCCTATACCCTGAACAATGGCCGTGGCTACCCTTAGGCCCGTGAATGAACCGGGTCCACGCCCAAAAGTAATGCCATCGAGATCATTCAGACTTAGGCCAGCCTCACTCAGCAGTTCCTTGACTAAGGGAAGAAGGTAGCTCGTCTGTGACCTTGGTGCTTCGAGCCAGCGCTCGATAATTACGCTACCATTGATCACTGCTAATGAGCCCCTTTCGCTGGAAGTCTCCAGGGCAAGGAGCTTCATAGCAACATCGCTCCGGAATCCTTGTCCCGACCAGCTGGAACTAACTCTACTGCAAAACTCAGTGCCTCCTCGACGTTCTTGAGCAACGGAATAGGAGGCAAACTTTCTAAAAAAACGCGGCCATAGGGCCTATCCTGTAACCGGGGGTCACAGAGCACTACTAAACCTTGGTCATGAAAGTCCCTGATGAGACGACCAACACCCTGCTTAAGCGCCAGTACGGCTGAGGGTAGCTGAAATTCTTTAAATGGATCGCCCCCTTTACGACGAATCCCGTCAAGCCTTGCTTGGATCAAGGGATCACCTGGCGCATCAAAGGGCAGCTTATCAATAACTAACAGTCGCAGAGCCGAGCCTCGCACATCCACACCCTGCCAAAAGCTGTTGGTCCCAAGAAGTACTGCATTACCACTATTGCGAAACTCATCCAAAATCCACGTCCTTGAGCCTTGCCCCTGAACAAGCAACGGAAAATCTAGGCAGGACTGGCCCTCTATCCAAGCATGCGCCTCATTTAAAGCCCTGTAGCTTGTAAATAACAAAAAGGCGCCACCGCTGGTAGCTTTAACTATAGGCCAAATCTCATGAAGCATCCGAGGGATAAAGGTTGCCTCTGCCGGAATAGGCAAATCCTTAGGTAAATAGAGCTTGGTGTTGCGCTCATAGTCAAATGGACTCGGAAGCAAACAAGTGTGGGCATCGGGTACACCTACACGACCCAGAAAATGATCAAAGTTGTTACCTACTGCTAAGGTGGCCGAAGTAAAAACCCATCTACCTCCTTGCGCCTGAATGCGCGCACCCAGGGCATTCCCAATATTCATAGGTGTACAGTGTAATATCAAGTTGCTTGAATAGGTTTCCATCCAGCGCAAATTGATTTCCGTATCAGCATTTTCGAATACCTCGAGCCTTGCAATTAAACCCTGAACTCGCTCACAACAGCGTGCAAGACCGGCGCTTGCCTCTCGAGCAACTTCTAAAATTTTACCTAAACCTTGCAGGCAGCTCCGCCACTGAGAAATGCTCAATTTGAGGGATTCTGGACAATCAACCCAAGACCGACGACCTTTAAATTCTCCATTTTTTGAATAAGTGTCGACAGTAGTATGAATTAGTTCATCCGCTTTCAACTCCACTTCACGGGCCAACCCTTTAAGGCGCGCCTCAGCTAATATGTCTGCAGAAAGATGCTGAAGTTCGCGGATACTTAGCGAAGTGTCAAAAAACTGCTGCGCCACCTCTGGAAAATGATGGGCCTCGTCAACAATAACGATATCTGCAGCTGGAAGCAGGTCACCGAAGCCAGTCTCTTTTAGGCTCAGATCTGCCAACAGAAGATGATGATTGACGACCACGAGCTGGGCTTCCTGAGCTTGGCGGCGGGCCTTGACGACAAAACATTCGTCATAATAATCACAGCTCAAGCCAAGGCAGTTATCCACGGTAGATGTAATAGAACCCCTAGAAATAATACCCTCAGGATATTTTTTTAGTTCCGCAAGATCTCCGCTTCTGGTGACCCTAGCCCATTGCGCAATATCAACCAACTTATTAACAACCTTGGTACTTTTATTGCCTCCTGTGCGGTTCACTTCAAAACGATGCCAGCACAAATAATTGTTGCGTCCCTTTAAAACAGATACCTCCACTGGCCGCCCGACAACAGTGCTCAGCATAGGAAGGTCCCGATCATAAAGCTGATCCTGTAAGGTATGAGTGCCCGTAGAGACAATGGCACGCTTACCGGAAAGTAGCACTGGGACCAGGTAGGCAAAAGTTTTACCGATTCCAGTACCGGCTTCAATAACCAAGTGACCATCACTCGCAAGAAGTCTGCTGACCAATGAAGCCATATCTTGCTGTGCCTGCCGGTGGGTAAAACCTGAGAAAGAATTAGCGAGCAACCCGCCTGGGCTAAAAATCTCTGTGTCACTCTGCATAAGACCAACTATAGCTTGAATTACACCAAACAACCGAAGATCAAAACATGCCTCGGGCAAAAAACAAAACAGAATTTGCGCCCTCCTTGTACCACGGAAAAGCGACAACCCCCAAAAGAACTTGGAGGTTTTTTTATAATCGCTATACTAGGCGCCCTGCTAACAAAAAGGTCTCGCAGGAGCTCCCATGACGACTCGATTGAGTGCCCTCAGCGACTGGGTCGCTGAAATAGCTAAACATACTCAGCCAGATGATATTTATTGGTGTCAAGGCACTGACCACGAATATGAGGACCTAATCAGGCAGATGCTGGAGAGCGATGATCTGATCGAACTCAACCAGGAGCGCTACCCCCGTTGCTACCTACACCGGTCAAATCCTACTGATGTAGCCAGAGTAGAGCACCTCACTTATGTATGCTCAAAAAACAGGCAGGATGCTGGCCCTAACAATAACTGGATGACCCCAGAAACGGCCAAGAAAATGATGCAGAATTTTTTTAAAGGCTGCATGAGGGGACGTACCCTTTACGTTATTCCTTATTGCATGGGCCCCCTAGACTCTCCTTATGCCCGATGCGGCGTTGAGATCACCGATAGTGCATACGTAGCAGCAAATATGCACCTCATGACCCGAATGGGCACTGATGCACTAAAGCGAATTGAAAAAGACGGTAGCTTTATTAAGGGAGTTCACTCCATCGGCGAACTGGACCCTAAGCGCCGCTATATCATGCATTTTCCTGATGAACTTTTAATCATGAGCTACGGCTCTGGCTATGGAGGAAATGCGTTACTCGGAAAGAAATGCCACGCCTTACGGATTGCTAGCCACCAGGCGCGTACTGAAGGTTGGCTGGCAGAACATATGTTAATTGTCGGTCTCGAGAATCCGGACGGAGAAACCCACTATCTAGCGTGTGCCTTTCCCTCAGCCTGCGGTAAAACAAACCTGGCTATGCTGATTCCCCCAGAAAGCCTAGTGGGCTGGAAAGTTTGGACACTTGGTGATGATATTGCATGGATGCATCTCGATGAGCAGGGCCAACTCAGGGCTATCAATCCTGAGGCAGGTCTGTTCGGTGTAGTTCCGGGCACAAATCTCAACACTAACCCAAATGCTTACAACATGATCCAAGCAGAAACTATCTTTACAAATGTTGCCGTAACTAAAGAAAATGACCCATGGTGGGAGGATAAGAATGTGGGGGAACCTGCTTTTGATTGGCAGGGCAATCCCTACGACCCGAAAAATGGGGCAGCTGCACACCCTAATTCTCGCTTTACCGTATCAGCGAAGCACAACCCCAGCTACTCTAAACTAGCCGAAGCTCCAGAGGGCGTTCCAATATCAGCCCTAGTATTTGGAGGTCGACGGCGAGAATTAGCTCCGCTTATCTATCAAGCCAAAGATTGGGCCCATGGGGTACTAGTAGGAGCCAGCGTTGCTTCTGAAACTACGGCTGCAGCAACCGGAGAGGTTGGTGTGGTACGTCGAGACCCCATGGCTATGAAACCCTTCTGCGGATATAACTTTGCTGACTACTGGGCCCATTGGCTAAGCTTCTCTGGTCGCTCAAGCTCCCTGCCAAATATTTTTCATGTTAACTGGTTTAGACGGGATACCCAGGGAAATTTTCTTTGGCCCGGTTTTGGTGAAAACCTGCGGGTGCTGCGCTGGATTATTGAGCGCTGCGAAAAACGGGTGGGTGCAGTGGAATCACCTATTGGCTACCTTCCAAAGTTAGAGGACATAGACTGCACTGGATTGGATCTGAATAAGGATACTGTAGAGCAACTACTAACTGTGAACCTAGAGCAATGGCGTACAGAAATGCAGCGCATCAGGGAGTATCTGGATGAATTTGGAGAGAGAGTGCCAGAGCAGTTGCTCGCTGAGCACGATAAAATCACCCAATCCTTATCTTAGGAAAACGAACAACGCGATACGCCGTCACGTTGTCCCCGAAATAATTCATAAAAGAATTCTATTTTTCCCCAACTATATAGGCAATCCAAGCTGGGTCTGCCTCGCCAGTACTATCTTCATGAAATTCCCCCGTTCCTTCGCCCTCGTCATCCTCATCTTCCCAGTATACCCGTACATTTGAGAAACCCACTTCCTCCATCACTTCGCGAAGTTCCGGCAAAGTCCAAAGCCTCCAGTCGTATGTGAATGCTTCTTTAATCCTTGAGCCATCTTTAAATTTGAAATGTATGTGACAAATCATACCTGCGGTAACTGGCTCAAAACTGGCCTGATCCCAAATGTATGTAAATCCTTTACATTTTGTCTTTTCCTTTTGCTCTTCATAAGCTTCAGAACCACCATAGGCATCAACAAAAAAAAGCCCATCCGACTTTAATGCACTATGTGCTCTAGAAAAATATTCCCGGAGTTCAGAACGACTTTTAAAAATCCAATAACTGAAATTAAAAGCGCCAACTACGTCTACGGGCTCTGTATGTGCATGCATCACATCCTCGTTAAGCAGTTTTACGCGAGATCGGTCCGACTCAGAAAGCCTATCAATTCGATTTTTCCGTCCCCAATTAAGCACATCTACATCAATATCTACACCAACTGCATAACGACTCGAGCCAGAGCGCACCCACTCACAAGAAGTACTTGCCGTACCACAAAAATCTTCTCTGAAGCTCTGTGCGTCACGGCCCCTAATATCGCGGAAAGTTTCAAGGAGAAACTCAACCTCAGTTTCCACATTTTGCACCGCTTCTTCGTATAACTCATGTATATCGGCTCGCTCTGCCATCGTGAGCCTTGGCTTATTGTTTTTTGTGCTTACCGCAACCACCATTAATCCTATAGTCTTTTTCAGTCCACAAATCGACTAGCATTGTACCAATCTAAATGATCAAAGCACCACAGAAGTCAAGCAATCAGACGAGCGTTAATTTTTTAACTTATTCTTGCTTTTGCGCAACGATAAAAAGAAAACTCTAAATCTGAAAGTGACGTAAAGCTTCGATTCCATCTGTGCCATCAGGCAATGTCCCCAAAAAATGTCGCCAACGCTTTGCTCCCGGCCTTGCGGCATGAAAGCCCATCAGATGGCGGGCCATGGCCCTAACCGGAATGCCTTGATCGACTTCGACAACCATATAATCGAGAAAATCTTGAAAAATTCTCTCTAAAGAGAAACTTGAAGAAGTGTCAGAAAAAATCCCAGCATCCAGCTCTCCTAAAAAACTAGGATTTTGGTAGACGCAGCGTCCCAGCATAATACCATCCACAAACTCCAACTGGTTAAAGCATTTTGAAAGAGTATCCAAACCTCCATTGATGATTATTTCAAGCTCTGGGAACTCATCCTTAATCTTGTGCACCCTTTGGTAGTCTAGGGGTGGAATCTGGCGGTTTTCCTTTGGGCTCAATCCATTCAGCCAAGCTTTGCGGGCGTGAATAAAAATACTACGGCAACCCGCCTCTGACACAGTAGCTACAAATTTCCGAAGGAACGCGTAGCTATCTTGTTTATCGACGCCGAGGCGTGTTTTTACTGTTACGGGAATATCGATCTCTTTGGTTATGGCAGCAATTGCAGCGGCGACTTTCTCTGGCTCAGCCATAAGTGCAACCCCAAACTGACCTGCCTGCACCCGATCGCTTGGACAACCCACATTTAAGTTAATCTCATCATAGCCCGCGGCAGCTCCCCATTGAGCTGCCACAGCAAGTAACTCAGCATCACTCCCTCCAAGCTGTAGTGCTACCGGATGCTCGTTAGGATGAAACTTTAAAAATCGCTCCCTACTTCCTCCTCGAATCAAGGCCTCAGCGGTAATCATCTCCGTATAAAGCCATGCGTTCGACGAAAACAGCCGCAATAAATACCGGCAGTGCCGATCAGTGCGCTCCATCATGGGCGCAACGCAAAGTTTGTGTACTACTGGGTCCATTTATCCAATTATAAATGTGTACATACAAAAACAGGATTTTCGGCGTAAATCAATGGTGATTTCTTAAGGTGACTTTCCACGAAGCTGCTTTAGAGTCTCCTGGTAATCTGTGGGCGAATTTACGCTAGTGATGACTCCTCCTGAAGGAGCCAAAAGCCGATTAACGGAGCCCTCTTCGAGTAGTGTCCGCAAAGATTCATCACCTGTCTCAATTCGATCAATCAAAATATCCCGGGCTGATGGCTCCCAAATCGTACACAGCGGTTCTAGCGTTCCGTCCGTATGCTCAAAGGCAGTAGCCAAACAATCCGTACGTCTACCCTCAATAAGAATCTTTAGTATTTCACCATCTAAAAATGGAAGGTCTACAGCTACCACCAACCAAGCGACCTCGGATACCTGATCCCATGCACTGAGTAAGCCTGTTGCAGGCCCTATGGATGTGGAGGAATCAATAACTAATGGAAAACCGATGTATGGCTGACAATTTGCCTGATCGGCCCTTAGCGATACGTATACGCTTCTACACACCCTCTTAAGCTCCCTCCATAGCCAGCAAACCTGGGGCTCCCCGTGGTAATACAGAAGTGCCTTGTCGACACCCATCCGTCGACTTAACCCACCCGCAAGAATCAGCCCGCATAAGGTGGGGATTTCGTATGTATTCTTCTGATGATTCATATACCAAGCATTACAGAACAGGTAGGGATGAACCCGGCTAGGAACTGATCCCTTTGCCAAACAAAGTTATTTTTTGCTTGCCTCGGGCAACTCAAGGGACTGGACACTAACATACTCAATCGCACGCTGTATCCGGGCCAGTGTCTTTTCTCGGCCAAGCAACGCCAGAGTTTGCCCAATACCTGGCGAGGCGTCACTTCCTGTTACGGCAACACGAAGGGGTTGAGCTACAGCGCCCATCTTAACCGCTAATTTTTCTGCAACTACTCCGACCGCCATTTGAGTGGAGTCTTCTGTCCACTCCCCTAAACCAATAAGCTCCTTCGTGACGCTTTGCAAAATATTTCGTACCTCCGGCTTGAGGTGTTTCATGGCTGCTTTTGGTTCATAAGATTTTGGCTCGCGATAAATAAAAAGACTTTTAGTAGCCATTTCCTTTAGATTGCTAGCTCTTTCTCTCTGAACTTTTGTGACCTGCTCAAGAGGGGGCCCTAAGGTTGGGTTTAATTTAAGTGCTTGCAGAAAGGGTATCAAGTTTGTTGCTAGATAATCTGTAGAAACAAGCTTCAACCACTGCTCGTTAACCCATTGGCATTTCTTTTCATCAAAACTACCTGCCGCACTATGCACGTGCTCTAAATCAAACGTCTCTTTCATCTCTTCAGCCGTAAAAATCTCCTGATCTCCATGCGACCAACCCAAGCGGACAATGTAGTTAAGCATGGCCTCCGGTAGATAGCCGGCATCCCGATACCCCAGTACACTCATAGCCCCGTGCCGCTTAGAAAGTCTGGAATGGTCCGGGCCCATTATCATCGGGAGGTGCGCATAATAAGGTGGCTTAATACCCAACGCATTCATGATGTTGAGTTGGCGTGGCGTATTGTTAAGGTGATCATCACCCCGAATTACGTGAGTGATATTCATTTCATAATCATCAACCACAACCGAAAAATTATAAGTTGGCACACCATCAGAACGAAGGATGACGAGATCATCAAGCTCGGAATTGTCAAAACTGATATCACCATGGACCAAATCATGAACTTTCACTATGCCACTTTCTGGATTTGCTAAACGTAAGACAGGACTGACATCTGGTATTGCATCTTTGCGTTCCCTGCAACGCCCATCGTAGCGTGGCTTGAGACCACGTTTTTTCTGCTCCTCTCGCATCGCCACGAGCTCTTCCTGGCTGCAATAACAAGAGTAGGCCTTCCTGCTCTCCAATAGTTGGCCTGCAAGGAGCCTGTAGTGGTCGAGGCGCTGCATTTGGAAAAAAGGCCCCTCATCGATATCAAGGCCCAGCCACTTCATTGCCGCCAGAATCTGCTCTATAGAATCATTTGTTGAGCGTTCAGTATCGGTATCTTCAAAACGCAATACGAATACCCCTCCATGTCGGCGTGAGAACAACCAATTAAAGAGGGCCGTTCTAGCACCACCAATATGAAGAAAACCAGTAGGGCTTGGAGCAAAGCGGGTCCGGACTGTCATGATCATATGCCAAATTTACACGGGTAGAATACTAACCGAGCTTAAAGATAGATTCAGAAAATTCTTCTCTTTTCATCCAGCAATCAACGCTGTAGTAGAAAATGTCGGCTTACAGAGCTGGATTGGGCGCTATCCGCAAACGGAGGCTAAAAAATTGGCGTCCCCAAGGGGATTCGAACCCCTGTTGCCGCCGTGAAAGGGCGGTGTCC
>CAYXIJ010000002.1:0-151608 GCA_964465375.1 uncultured Gammaproteobacteria bacterium
GCCCATGCCCCCCGCACCCATACCCACGGCCATTCCGGATTGAACATCACTGAGCGGGGCTAGCCCCCCCATGCCTGCTGCCCCTATTCCCCGGGAATCAACACTAACGCGTTGCTCCGCAGCCCAGTCCCCAAAGATATTAGGGCGCCCATCAATAGTTAAGGCGGCATGATCATCAGCCATCGCTGTATTTCTGGCAGATAATTGCGTATACCGATCGGTGGAGGTGCCGTCTGCAAACTTTACGGTCGCGACATAACAGCTATTCGGTTCTGTCCGGTCCGGTATTCCCTCGATTGTGATTGCATCACCTTCCAGAAATAATTCTTCGGACCACCCGGAGCGCCTGAGAACCGTCCCGGCTCGCATCTCACATCTCCAGGGCTCTATGTTTTCACCGTCATCCAAGATCGCATCCAAGTACACATAAGCATGCGGGTTAACCAGGGCTACGTCGCTGACAACGCCCGTTAGCACTAAATTCACACTGGCATTAAAAGAACCCATCCCATGATGGGAAAATACTGGTGAGGAAAAAAAACTGGATAAAAGAAAAAATAACCAACCTTTTGAATTCATACTTTCCTTCTTTTTTGCATTAAAAATAACTTATCCCAGCTACTACTCTAACTGGTCCATCAGTGAGTATTAAATACTTCCTGGTAAAGATGGATCTTGTCCCGGACTCTTTGCTTTTCTTCCTCCGTAGGACTTCTCGGGTCCACAGCTGGCGGTAACGCTCCAAACTTCATAAGCGTAGCCGTCAACAAAAGTCTTGCCTTTATCGGAGATAGATTGTTCCCTTCTATGGAAAAATCAGAGGGATTCATATCCACCATCACAGATTCATCCCCCCGACTGACACGCACTACTGGAATTCCGCTCAGCGATGCAATATCCAGCGCATTTTTAAGTGGATCATAAATGATGCCTCCCAGGCCTTCTGCCACCAATCCAGACAACGGTGAATCGCTCAGATTTTTCTCGACTCTTGCCAGCACCTCGACTTCTTCTTCCACTCGGGCTGGATCGCTGTCTCTGGAGTAACGGTTGTACCTGACCATGGTGACTTTCGGAATAGCCTGCCCAAGAAGAAAACCTTCCTCATCTTTGATGCGAACCTCTACAGTCTCAACCTTCCCACCCGATCCCTGGACCCCAGGAACACTCATCGGGAGCTGTGAAAAATTAACTGCTGACTGCCAAGTATGCCGATTTGTGGGCTCGAACCAAAAGGTGACCGGTGGCCCAACTGTACCCAAGATGCCGCCGTGCCCGCCCAGCGCCAGATAGCCTCCAGGCCTAGCATCGTCTTTTGCTGCTTGCCTCGAAGCGAATATCTGCTCAGCCTGCAATAGTACCGTGCCGATCCGGTCCTTCCCCTCATCATCAGCCCAGGCCCTGGAGAGAATGTAGTCTAGGGAATCGACGAGATTACGGTCCCCGTCGTTACTAATAATCCCACGGACGCGTTGGGAGGAGTTGGCGGAAATGGGAATTTGTGTGTCGATTAAAAGGTTAAGCCAATAGGCTGTCTCGGCTACCGTAAAACTACTCTCGAGCCACATAGCTCCCGCGTAGTTTTCACCAGCTAATGCTCCCTGTACTACGTTGGCGGCCCGAGCCAGGTCCTGTAGGCGAGGATCCCGGCCATGGGACTCGTAAGGAAAAAAATCCTCTCCCAGAATTTCAGGAGAGATAGCCCCGTCACCGGTATCAGTCCTTTTCTCCTCGGTAAGGCCTTGCGTATACCCTCCGGGCGGTACAGCGCGATAGAAATCGAAATCAGCCCGCGAACTTAGAGGATTCGCTGTACCCCGACTGTTCCGGCCATTGACCCCCCGATCGATCTCCTCAAAAACGCGGGATGCATCGGGATAAAAACTTTGCCGACAACGCTCAGGAGGCGCATTGTCCAATGCACATGAGCCGTCCCATGGGGACCCATTTGCCTGCATAGCCATATAGGGAAGCAGGTAGAGACCATCTTCAGGTCTTAAGGTAACCCGGTAGACAGGCTTATCCCCGGGCGACTGCCGAGTGGCATAAAAAGTGCCGCCAATATCCACGTAGCCGTCTGGTGGGCCGTACAGCTGAGAGGCATCATTTTCCAAGGGATGGCCCGTAAACTGCTCGATCAAGACTTCCACGGGCGCTGCTAAACGTTGGGGTGCGAGGTGATCAAACCGGACCGGACTTCCATCAGGATTAACCAATAACGGAAGGCCCTCTTTTGCTCTGGCCTTGTTACTACTCACCAGTGGTACGCTATTCTGGACAGTAGCATTCGGACCGGAAAAGACCGCTATCCGGGGTCTATCTTGAGCCAATGCGGCTGATAAACAGGCGCAACTAAGAAGGTAAAGACCGAGGGGTATTGTTGGGTTTTTGTTCATTGTCGCCTTCCGGGTTTAGGCTATTTTTTAGCCGCTTGGTATAAGCCTCAATAATTTACCATTATCCTCTGCCGTTAGGATGTAAAGTGCCCCTTCTGGGCCTTGGGCGAGATCTCGGATCCTAAGTCCAAGTTCTTCGAGTAGGCTTTCCTCGCCGATGATGCGGTTATCTTTCAAGACCAATCTTGCAATACGTTTACCAGAAAGACCGCCAACAAATAAATTCCCCTTCCATACTGGGAAAAGGTCCCCCACATAAAAAAACATTCCCGAAGGTGCAATCGACGGTGACCAGAAATAGGCTGGTTGCTCCATTCCTTCTTTGGTTGTTAGTCCATCGCCAAGCGCATCACCTGAGTAACGCCTTGAATAGGTAATTACCGGATAACCAAAATTTCCGCCCGCCTTGATGATATTGACCTCATCTCCACCCTGCTGCCCGTGTTCGACGGTCCACAGATCACCAGTGAATGGATGAATAGCCGCACCCTCAATGTCTCTAAAACCAAAAGCGTAGATTTCCGGATGGAAATCATTTTGTCCAACCCATGGATTATTACTGGGGATCGACCCGTCTCGATTGACACGCAGAATTTTACCAATGTAGCTATCCAGTTGTTGCGGCAACACTTCTCCTTCTGCTCCTGCCCAAGTAGATGTCGTAACAAACAGTGTGTTGTCCGGCCCAATAACTATCCTCCGGTTACCTCCTTCAACAATGACTTCCACATTTTCCAGGCCTTCATCGTTTTTGGCCAACTTGGCGCGGGCAACACTTTCAATACCAAAAGGATTCGCATCACGCTCGGCCCTTGGTAGGGCCGCCCAGGCTCGATAGTCCTCATAATCTGCAGCGCCTACGGGTTTACCTGGCGGCGATGCGTAGTAGCTCAAATAAAGGGTACGGTTATCCACAAAATCCGGGTCTAGAACGACATCGTGAAGACCCTTATCGCGAACACTCCTGAGTGCCGGTAGCCCACTCAAAGGCTCTGAGAGTCCCCCGTCAATATCGACGAGTCGCAAGCGCCCAGGACGCTCAGTAACTAATATCCGTCCGTCGGGAAGAAAGGCAAGGGCCCATGGCTGGACTAATCCGGAGACAATAGTTTCCACCACATAACCGGCGGTCTCTTGTGGTGGAGGAGCCCGCGTTTGATTTTCAAATGCGGGTGTCCGTACGTATCCAGGCGCTAGGGTTTCCCAAAAAAATTCAGCAGTTGCATCGGTGGTGGATGTATACCACTTGGGGTGGCTACTGAACCCGTGTGCTGCATCCTCTGCTGTGAAAATCTCTGCATCAGCCCCTGCGGCTTGGAGTGCTGTCAGCATGCTTACTGATTGTTGGTACGGAACAACGGTATCGGCAGTACCGTGCAGGAGTAGAAATGGTGGTGTTTCAGGTCCAACGTGTGAGATTGGAGATGCCTTAACCCACAATGGTCGATTGCTAGCCAGCGTGGAACCAAGGAATGGAACGATTGTCTCATCCTCTGGGCCGCGCCTCTCACCTTCTGCCACAAGATCTAGAAATGGATAGAGTGCGGCCACTGCGCGAACATGACTGGAAACGCCGGGATTCCCGCCAGCGCCCTCGAACTCAGGTACTTCCTCGGTTACACCGAGCATTGCCGCGAGATATCCACCAGCAGAACCGCCTAATGCGCCGATACGGTCAGGATCGACCCGATAAGTCTCAGCATTAAAACGCAACCAGCGCACTGCAGCCTTAGCATCCTGCAGCGCTGCGGGAAATCGGGCTTCTGTCGCCAACCGGTATTCGATGCTTGCAGCCACAAAACCTCTTTCGGCCAAGTTGGCTGCCTGGCGCCAATACTGGGCTTTATTCCCCCTACGCCAGCCACCGCCGTGGATAAGTATTACGGCAGGGCGGTTATTGCCTGATGCCAGGGGCTGGAATAGATCAAGGTGGAGTTTCCGTCCATCCGGATCCGCGTAAACGATATCCTGAGTCAGCTCAACCCCGCCCGGCAACTCATATGCCGGATCAAAATTACTGTCCGGTGCCTGTGCTTTCGCGTCGCAATATATGAAACTTCCCAGGAACAACAGAACAAGGCTTGCTAAATTCATGTTTTTTCTCGACTTGCCTAATCTCGACCGATTGGAATCCGAACGATCACTTTCATTTGCTAACCTAGAACACTCGGCCGATCATCCGCAGAGTATCGGTGGCTTTCTGTTCTGTATACCAGGGCACACCATTTTTTATCACGAGATCCACGTGTCGAAGGGCATGAATGTCTGAGAGCGGATCGCCGGCAAGAACAATGATGTCGGCCAACATACCTGCTTCGACCGTACCGAACTCTCTGACGGCCCCAATCCCGAACCGCCCTCCGCGGCCCGAGAGAATTTCCGCATTCGTTTTAGTCGCGGCCGAGATCACCTGACGGGGAGTCATCCCCGAATCAACTAAGGCAAACAACTCCCACCAAAGCGCTTCCGTATGAAAATTCATCGGGCTACCACCATCGGTTCCCACACCGATAACAGCACCGGCCTCAATGAATTGTCGCGACGCGACGCGCGAAAGCTGTATCTCCCGCTCAATCTCTCGAAAATAGCTACGCCGGTGGAACTGGTCAAATGAACGTTGAAACTCATCATAAAGCTCGACTGATAGATCTTCACGAAGCAGCGGGCTCTCGAGGCGCTCAGGGAACGCTAGTGTTGCTGGATAGACCCAGATGCGATGAGCTATGGTCTGGACAATAGGGATATTCCTGTGAGCGATCTCCAGCACCAGGCCTTCATCGTACGGAGGGTTTCTACCTGAACCCACATGCTGGAGCACATCGACTCCCGCATTGACTGCAGCCCGGATTCGCTCGGGTTCGTAGAGATGGGCGTGGACCATCACGCCCCTGGCATGGGCTGCATCGACCACGGCTCGCATGTCGGCTTCATCCATCCCGAACCAGATCTTAACGATGTCAACCCCACTGTCGATCAACTCCTCGGCGGCCCGCGCCGCCTGCTGAGGTGTCTCAATGATCCTATGAGACCCTTCCCCTCCGAACGGCGGTGCAAACCGCGTGATCTGCGGACCAGCAATAATCAGACGGGGCCCTGGAATCTCGCCCGCATCGATCTGCCGCCGCGTCTCCAGAATGTCCAACGTGGAACCGAGATCGGCTGCACTCGTTACCCCTGCCCGCAGGAGTTGCTTAGCCGCAATGCGGCGCATCTCGGCAAGCCGCTCGGGCGTGTCGACAAAGCGCCAGTACTCTTCATATTCCCCGTGGCCGACAATCTCGGTGTGCGCATGGAGATCGATGAGTCCCGGCATCATGGTCTTACCACGAGTATCGATCACATGGGCATTAGCGGGAATCTCGATCTGATCACGAGGTGCCGCAGCCAGAATTCGATTGCCCTGGATGATCACGGCAGCATGGTGTACCGGAGGGGCGTCATACCCATCGATCAACATCCCCCCCACTAGGGCAATCACGGGCTCCGGTTGGGTCTGAGCGAGCGTGTTACAGCATGTCAGCCAGCAGATTATTAGGCATAGCCCCTGACAACGTGTGTCACGAGCTATAAAAGAAACTCTGTTCATAATGGGGGCCCTTCAAGCAGAGCAATGCGTTCTAGTTTGTCTGAGCGAAAAGTAAAGATCAGCCCTGTCATTCTACGATTCCTCTAGCCTACCCTCGACTCTTGAGATACATGATAATCGCTGACATCAACAAAACCTCATAGCAGTGTCTCGAGATATCTTGCTGTCGTACGCCCGCAAATCACCATTTTGCTGTGAGAATATTCGGAAGAAATCAGACTGATACTGATCCGCGGTAAAACGATGTCCGCAGTCCTTGATCCTAATGCCAATGAGCACATTCTCCGAAATCGTTACCGGCGCGAAATTATAGACATAATATTGAGAATATTCCTCGTACCCTGAATACTCAAGACTGAGATGCTCGGCCCATCTTTCCAAGGTACTTGGATTTGAGGGGGTATTTTCGTCCCACGCAGAGTACGTAAAACCATGTATTGTGTCTCGTAATCCGTCAACGATAGCTGACCCGTTTGCAATCGAGGCGAATTCTAAAAAATTGATACCGCTTTTACCCGTTTCTTGGCCGTTAAACCACAGCCCTCCATCCCGCTCGCCCTGGATGTGTAAGACAGATGGCAATGTGCCAGGCGTATTTTCTTTGAAATCGACAATCCCTTTTCGTAACGTTGAACCTCCCGACACGGAAATAGCTTTAAAGGTATAGGTGTCATTGATGCTGATATCGGTTAGATCGATCGGGCCCCCTAATGCATACGAGATCAAAAAGATCGCCCCTGATGAATGGCCGACCCCAAAGATGTTTTCCGGATCGATGTTGATATCAGGCGATGACTGCAATGCTTTGAGCAACGTATGAACGAACGTAAAATCGTCACGCTCTAACTCGAAACCTTCATGCCAGAACCACATACCGCGCGCGCCGCCTTCATCAACCACCTGGGGAACCTCTGGTTTTTTCTCGGAATAGGCAGACATTTTAATGGTGATGAAATCTTCTTTATACGACTCCAGCCTTGGTGACCAATCCAAATAACTCAATATGGTTTCTTTGGTGAAACTGGGACGACACATGCAGCCGTGAAAAAACAGAACAACTGGATACGTTGCGCTATCGTTGTACGAAGTGGGAAACGTAACGGAAAAATGTCGGTCGTAGCCATTGATATTAATGGTGCCACGATTCGTCTGATCGGCTTCCAAGCTCGAAAATACCAGCTTGGTATCATCGGGCTCGGACTGGGTCTGGGCGAACGCGATGCAGCATGTTAGCCAGCAGATTGCCAGGCAGAGTCCTCGGCGACGTTTGTCACGAATTGCAAAAGAAATACTGCTCATAACGGCTCCCTTGATTAACGAAAAGCCCGTACGGCTATCGAGCATGCACAAAGTACCAAAGAAAAATCGGCTGATCATTGCTCACATCCTCGCACTACCTTGGCTCAATGGGAAGCCCGCTTCATGTCGGCCCCTCAGACTGATTCGACTTTCAAGCCAATACCGACTTTGCCGGGTATGCTTACCTTTCTAAGTAATGTTCGGGTTACCCATCAACCAGCTTGCTTCGCGACGGATACTGTTGTCATTTCTTTTTTTAGATAGCCGATTGCCAGCAAGGCTGTCGCGACCATTCCTGCAGGTAAGGCAAACATGGACAAAAGGTCCTGCTCGGCCGCGCCTCGCGCTAACGCAATACCTATCAGGACTGGAGTCGATATGTTGATTACGCGACCGACGCTTTTCGCCCACCCCGCACCAAGGCCACGTAATTCTGCCGGATAATAGGAAACCAGAACCACATTGACACCGGCATAACCTCCTAAAATAAAAAATCCGGTGGTTGCCAGGAGGATTAGAAGTGGCATATCACCAAGTTCATTTATGAATCGGCCGTCGAAGAAAAACAAAACCGCTGCCAATAAATAGGCTAAGGACAATATCCGTATGGCTCCGTAGCGGTCGATCAGCAAACCAACCATCAGGAGCGCAATCAGCCCACCTCGGTCCAATTAATCAACGTGTATGCAAACTCAAGTAGTGATTGGCAGCTTTTGATCTCGGTTAAGTCTTAGCCTATTTGTCGACTGCCAAGATGTCTCTTAATTTAGAGTAATAATTCCTCATTAATTTCATGAAATTGGTCAGCAGCATAAATAAGTGCATTGGCGGTCAGTGATCGCACGCCATAAACTTCGGTATGAACAGCGTAATCTTTCCTGACCTTTTGCAACAACAGGTCGAAGTCCCCATCTCCGGATAATAAGATTATGGTATCGACGTCCTTCGCGGCATCTAGAACATCAATCGTAATGCCTACATCCCAATCGCCTTTTGCCGAACCGTCACTACGCTGAATATATGGTTTAAGTTTTACGACAAACCCGATTTTTTTGAGCGCACCCTGGAACTTGATCTGCTTATCATCCCCACGATCTGTTGCATAAGCAATTGCGGTAACTATTTCACCTTTCTCGCCAATGAGTTGCCATAATTTTTGGTAATAAAACTGACGCTTAAAAACCTCTCGAGTTGTGTAATATATATTCTGGACGTCAACGAAAACAGCGATTTTTTTCACGTTGACACCTTTACATTAGCTACTTCAGATCACCTTTCCTTCTGTAACAAGGTATCACGTATCGCTCCTTTAAAAAAAACAATCTTATAGCTATATTGCAAAGTTAGATGGCGACACGGGCACTCATTGTAGGCGGCGGAATCGGGGGACTGGCGGCAGCCCTGACATTGGCGCGAATCGGAATCAAGGTTGAGGTCTTCGAGCAGGCCCCCACATTTAGCGAAGTAGGCGCCGGTATCCAATTGAGCCCGAACGCTGTACGCGTACTGCATCACATCGGCCTAGAAGAACGGCTCCGTACAATCGGTTCCTGCCCCGAGGCGCTGGAAATGAGGACTTGGCGCCACGGCTGGATGGTAAGCCGAGCACCACTGGGTGCAAGTGTTGAGTCTACCTTTGGTTTTCCGTACTACCATGTACACCGAATGGACCTCATCACAATGCTCGCTGAAACCGCACAGGAAAACTCGGGCATTAGCGTCCACTTCAGCTCGCGCTGCATCGCTCTTGAACAGAAAAAAAACTCGGTCGCAGTGAAATTTGAAAATGGCGAGTCCTGGGAGGGTGATTTCGTCATTGGCGCCGACGGTATCCACTCGGTCGTACGTGAAAACTTATGGGGTCTTGCCAAACCGCGGTTCACGGGCACCATTGCCTGGCGCGCTACGGTTTCAAAAAATGCTCTTCCTGCAGATTTGATCCGGCCGGTTTGCACCGTATGGATGGGTCCCCAGAGGCACTTCGTTACCTATTACGTAAAACAGGGCCGACTGGTTAACTTTGTAGCGGTGGTCGAAAAACACGGCTGGGAAGTCGAATCATGGACCGAGAAGGGAGATAAATCGGAACTGCAGGCAGACTACTCAGGGTGGCACAACACTGTCCAGCAATTAATAGCCGCAGCAGATCCTGATCAGTGCTACAAGTGGGCCCTTTTAGACCGGGAACCACTGGAGCGCTGGACTGACGGTCGCATCACAATGCTAGGGGATGCCTGCCACCCAAGCATGCCAATGATGGCCCAGGGCGCGGCGATGGCAATCGAGGATGCCGCCGTCATCACCTCCTGCATCGCCGACAATGCCGACATCGAGGCTGCTCTACACCGTTATGAATCTCTGCGAAAGGGGCGCACCACTCGGATTCAGGCTGGCTCTAGAACCAACACGCGCGATTTCCATTTGCGTCCACCCGCTTCATGGTCGCGTAACCTCCGCTGGTCCATCACTAAACAAGCTCTAAGCGGTAGCGGCGACGTCGGCTGGCTGTATGGCTATGATGCGTTGTCCGCCACCAGCTGAACCATTACTAAAGTCTTCAGTAACATCCGTTATCTCACACAGGTAACGCAAAGTGCTTTAGCGATACAAACATTCAGCGTGCGCCCGTGAAAAGCCGTTCAACATAACGGGCAATGATATCTACTTCGATATTAACAACGGCGCCCACCTCGTAACTGTCAATGATAGTGACTTCTCTGGTGTGGGGAATAATATTCACCTCTAAATTTTTTTTGACAGCGGAATTTATCGTTAGATTTACTCCGTCAATGGTGACTGATCCCTTGCGTGCAAAATATGGAGTGAGTGATTGTGGTGCCTTAATCGTAATAACATGGGAGCGAGCCATTTCCTTCAACGCAACCACATGCCCTACCCCGTCTACGTGGCCACTGACAATATGCCCGTCTAAGGAATCTCCCAACCTAAGTGAAGGCTCCAGATTCACCGGCGCTCCGACCTCCAACTTACCTAGCGTAGTGACTAACAATGTTTCCTTTGAAACATCGGCCTCAAAGGCATTAGCATCACAATCTGACACCGTAAGACAAACACCGTTCACGGCAACACTATCACCACGCCCAATATCTGGAATCGCTACTCCTTGAGTATCAATCTGTATCCGTTGATCGCCGGCCGTGTCGTCTTTTCTCAACACCCGCCCTACGACTACGACAATGCCTGTAAACATATCTCTAGCCCACTTATCCCATAGCTACAGTTGGGGGCTGGTCACCGTATCGGGCCGAGCAATGATTCGCAAGTCTTCTCCTACCCGGCGGACATCGCAATAATGGAGCATGTGGCGCCCATCAAGGCTTTCAAGTGGGGCCATGGAAAACATACCCCTCGCGGTATCGCCTAGTACATGTGGGGCCATATAAATCACCAACTCATCAATCAGGCTTGCTGTAATCAATGCCCCGTTGAGTACCGGACCTGCCTCTACCCAGACCTCGTTGATCTCCAGCTCCGCCAGACGGGAGAGAACCTGCACCAAATCACAATGCGGATCCCCATTCACTTTTTCGATTCTGGCTCCACGCTCTTCGAGTGCTTGACGAATTGCAGTGTCATCACACGCTGTAAAGATAATTACGTCACCCGGCATCTTAAGAATTCGCGCCGTCGGTGGCGTTCTAAGATTAGAATCTAAAATAATGCGCTTCGGTTGCATCATGGAAAAAGCTGAATCTTCCGACCGTGCATCCAAGGAGGGGTCATCTTCGAGTACGGTGCCGATCCCGGTTACTATGGCACTGGATCGACCCCGCCAATTATGCACGTCGGCTCGAGCAGGATCGCCTGTGATCCACTGACTTTCACCGCTTGCTAAAGCCGTGTGCCCATCCAGACTAACCGCCAGTTTGCTCCTGATAAATGGCCGTCCTTTCGTTATGCGTGTGAGATACCCCGGATTAAGCTCGGTGGCAGCATCTTCCATGAGGCCGGTTTCCACAACTATGCCCGCATCCTCCAAGGCACGCCTGCCTGAGCCAGCAACTTGATTGGGATCCTCGATAGCAAATACAACCCGCGCTACACCAGCCTCTATCAGTGCATCACTGCAGGGACCAGTACGCCCGGTATGGTTGCACGGCTCAAGATTCACATAAGCCGTCGCGCCACGCGCTTGACCGCCAGCTATCTCAAGCGCTGCCCGTTCTGCGTGTGGGCCGCCGGCCTTCTCATGCCAACCCTCTCCAACAATCCTGTCATCGTTAACAAGAACACACCCCACACGGGGATTGGGATCACAGGTATACAAGCCTCGGGCAGCCAACTCCAAGGCTCTCTTCATACAATCACCGTCGAAGTTTGTAGTCATTCTTCCGGCTCATCATCGGATAATAAAGACATCTGGTCCCGCTCAGCTGAGGCGCTAGGAAAGGACTGCAAAAGGCGGATCTCTTCTTCGAATTCAGTGACGTCCTGAAAACTTCGGTACACCGAAGCGAAACGAACGTAAGCTACCTCATCTAGGCGCCTAAGCTCCTCCATTACGATGCCACCTACCAATCGCCCCGAAATTTCACGTTCACCCAATGTTTGTAAACGATGCGTGATCCGATCAATAGTCCCCTCAATGTCTTCACTATTTACAGGCCTTTTTTCTAGGGCCCTTAAAATACCGGTTCGCAATTTTATTTCATCAAAAGGCTCACGCCGATCATCCCGTTTAACAATCAGTGGCATTACAAGTGTGGGTAACTCAAAAGTAGTGAAACGTTCGCTGCATGACTGACACTCACGCCTACGGCGAACCTGCCGACCCTCGCCCGATAAACGGGAGTCAACGACCTTGGTTTCCTTGTGGCTACAAAATGGACAATGCAGGAGACGCCTCCTCTCTAGTTATTAGAGTTCATATACCGGGAAACGCTGGCATAACTCAATCACCTGGTCGCGAACCTGATCGATTGTCGCTTCAGAATCCAGGTCATCAAGTATGTCAGCAATCCACGTAGTTAACTGTGTGGTTTCTTTTTCCTTGAAACCTCGCGTAGTAATAGCTGGTGTCCCAATTCTCAGGCCACTGGTCACACGTGGCGGCCTTGGATCATTGGGTACAGCATTTTTGTTCACCGTGATATTGGCCCTGCCAAGAGCATCCTCTGCCGCCTGCCCTGTGATGTCTTGACTGATCAAATCAACCAGCATTAGGTGGTTGTCAGTACCGCCCGAGACGATCTTGTACCTACGACTACCCAGAACCCGGGCCATGCAACGAGCATTATCCACGACTTGCTTTTGGTAGATTTTAAATTCCGGTTGCAAAGCTTCCTCCAGCGCCACAGCCTTAGCCGCAATAACGTGCATAAGCGGGCCTCCTTGTGTGCCTGGAAAAACCAGTGAATTAAATTTTTTGGTAAGTTCCGGATTCTCCCGTGCAAGAATCAATCCACCCCGGGGGCCCCGTAAGGTCTTGTGGGTAGTCGTGGTTGTCACGTCCGCAATAGGTACCGGATTGGGGTATTGCCCGGCAGCAACAAGACCTGCCACGTGTGCCATATCTACCATCAAAAAAGCTCCCACTTCGTCAGCAATAACCCTGAAACGCTGCCAGTCGACCACGCGGGAATATGCTGAAAAACCAGCAACAATTACCTTTGGCCGATGCTCGTGTGCGAGCTCTGCCACTTTTTCACAATCAATTTCTCCGCTCGCCTCATCAATTCCGTACTGAACCACCTTAAATAGCTTGCCAGAAAAATTGACTTTGGCACCGTGAGTCAGGTGACCACCGTGTGAAAGACTCATTCCCAGCAACGTATCCCCGGGCTCCATCATTGCCATATAGGCGGCTGCGTTTGCCTGGGAGCCAGAGTGCGGCTGAACATTTACATAATCGGCACTGAATAATCGTTTGGCTCGGTCGATTGCAAGCTCTTCGGCAACATCGACAAACTCACAACCACCGTAATAGCGTCTACCTGGATAGCCTTCGGCGTATTTATTGGTCAATACGGATCCCTGAGCTTGAAACACTCTCGGGCTCGCATAATTTTCTGAAGCGATCAGCTCAATATGCTCCTCTTGCCGACGACATTCCTCCTCTATCGCATGAGCGAGTACGTCATCAAATCCCTCTATGCGGAATTCTTTTGTAAACATTTTTGCCTTTAGCCCCTTTACCGAGTGGCTGCATTTAAAAACGGAATTGTACGGTATCTTGGGGGGACTGCTTAATTATCACAACCGGCAAGATTCTCCACCACGCGCGTCCATGCCGAAGCAAGATTGGAGCGATTATAGCCTCCACCGCCCATAGCAATAATTCTTCCGCCGCAATAACGATCAGCTAGTGTACGCAGACGCCTTGCCGCATGTGCGTGAGCATCAGCAGAGTAATTGAGGTGGGTAATCGGATCTCCGGCCAAGGAGTCAGCGCCACATTGCAGCAAAATCAGTTGCGGGCTTCCTGCCTCGATATGTGCCTCCACTTCGCCCCAGATTGAGAGAAACGCCGAATCATCTGAACCTGGGGGCATAGGAATATTGAGCTTTGTGCCAACCGCCTCTCCTTTCCCTGCTTCGCTTCGACTTCCAGTACCTGGGTACAGAAAACGCCCGTCCTCGTGCACATCAGCAAATATCACTCTGGGATCGTCTTCGAAGCCATAGAAAACCCCATCACCATGATGTGCATCGATATCCACATAGGCCACTTTTTTCAGGCCAAAATGATCCAGAGCAATGGCAATTGCGACCGCTGCATCATTAAAAACACAAAAACCAGCTGCCGTGTTCCTTGCGGCGTGATGTAGACCTCCGATGGGATTAAAGGCTCGGGGTATTGCCCCCTCAAGCACGAACTGCAGAGCGTTCAAGGTCCCTCCCACAGTATGCGCCGCAGCCTCATAAACCCCTGGATAAGCCGGGGTGTCACCACCATCTAAGTAACCAGCTCCGATTCCCGAAAGTTTGATGACCAGATCGATGTACTCTGGGGTATGAAAGGACTCGATCTCCTCACGAGAGGCCTCACGGGAGGGCTGTTGATCCAGGGCCGAAACACACACTGATTGCTCAAGCTCAGCCATGAAGACATCGTGCCGGTCAGGCCCAAAGGGGTGCCCGTTAGGAAAACCATAGGAAGCGAGTTCCGGTCCCGTGATGACGATAATGGGGTCTGACATCTTCCACCTGCACCCTATAACAAACCCGTGAAAATTTTTATAACCAGTCGCGCGCGTTGAAAAATAATTGCTGCCAGGGCGAATCCTCGCCCCAATCCGCTGGATGCCAAGAATTCTGAACTGTACGGAAACACCGCTCCGGATGAGGCATCATTATAGTGACACGGCCATCCTCATTGGAAAGACCCGCGATACCAAGGGGTGAGCCGTTCGGGTTCGCTGGGTAACGGTTTGCTGTTTCTCCGTAATTGTCTATGTAGGTCAAACTTACAAGTTCTCGGCTCGCCACCTGTAAATCGTCTGTTGAGGCAAACTCGGCAAGGCCTTCCCCATGGGAAGTCACAATCGGTAACCAGGAATCGGCCATGGGTGCCAGCAGGATCGAAGGGCTGGGATCGATACGAACCATGGAAAAACGGGCTTCAAACTGATCGGAACGGTTGCGTACAAATCTCGGCCAATGATCGGCTCCCGGGATCAATTTCTTCAGAGCAGCCAGCATCTGGCAGCCATTGCAGACACCCAACGCGAATATATTGTCACGAGCAAAGAACTCGCCAAACAAGTGCCTGATGCTTTCGTTATAGAGTATTGATTTAGCCCAGCCTTCGCCCGCACCCAGCACATCACCATATGAAAACCCGCCACAGGCCACCAGGCCCCGATACTGATCCAGCGAAACCTTTCCTGAAAAAAGGTCGCTCATATGTACATCATATGGCTCAAAGCCGGCCCGATGAAAAGCTGCCGCCATCTCACGGTGGCTGTTGACCCCTTGCTCTCTCAAGATCGCAACCTTTGGCTTGTGGTCCAGGTGAGCAACGCTACCCCTTTGCTGAAAACCAAGGTGAACGCTTAGCCCTGGATTGTTGTCAGCCAATACATCTTCATAAGCTTCCCGGGCACACTCTGGATTGTCCCTCAGGGTCTGCATCCGAAAAGTAAGCTCGGACCACCAGCCCTGCAGAAGTTCAAGCTGGGCCCTAAAGACCTCTATGTCCCCGTGACAAATAACTATTTCACGGTTAACTACCGGCTCCGCTACTGTCTTGCTGTCACCAAGGTTGTACTCCTCAAGCACATCGAGGACCTGCTCTAAATCCGCTGAGCGCACCTGTATTATCACGCCTGGCTCTTCATTAAACAGATACGCCAGTACATCACTAACCTCAAATGGAATCTCAATCTTTAGGCCGACGCGCGCCGCTAATGCCATCTCGGTCAGTGTCGTCAGCAACCCCCCATCAGATCTATCATGATATGCCAGTATTAAGCCTTTTTCTCGAAGTCGTCGCTGAGCCTTAAAAAACTGTATCAGCCTCTTGGGATCATCCAAATCTGGTGGCTGACCCCCGAAAGTGTCATAGACCTGAGCCAAACTCGAACCGCCAAGACGTAACTGCCCAGCTGACAAATCAATCAGGAGCAACGATGTTTTGCCGGTATCCATTTGCAACTCCGGCGTCAAGGTCCGGCGCACATCGGCAACTGGAGCAAAGGCTGATGTAATTACTGAAACCGGTGCTGTCACTGAGTGAGATTTTCCTTGCTCTTCCCACGCGGTGCGCATAGACAAAGAATCCTTGCCTACCGGTACCGCAATGCCCAATGCAGGACAGAGGTCCTCCCCCATGGTTTTAACCATGTCGTAAAGCACACCGTCATCATCTTGGTGGCCGGCGGATGCCATCCAGTTGGCGGAAAGGCGAATATCGCCTAGTTCAAGTACATCGGCAGCAGCAATATTGGTTACCGCTTCGGTCACTGCGAGGCGAACTGAGGCAGGCCCATCGTAGGTAGCTATGGGCGTACGTTCTCCCATGGCCATGGCTTCCCCGGTATAACCGACAAAACCGGAGGTAGTGACAGCTACATCACTGACCGGTACTTGCCATGGACCCACGAGTTGATCTCGAGCCGTCATACCTCCAACCGTACGATCCCCGATATGAATCAAAAAAGACTTATCCGCCACTGCTGGAAACTTCAGTACCCTTTCTATAGCAGACTCGAGCACAATTTCTTGGTGATTCCATGTGTCCGGCTGAAGCTGCTTGGATTTTGCAGAGCGTGTCAACTTGGGTTGACTACCAAAAAGCATGTCCATAGAAATGGAGACTGGTGAGTTGCCATACTTTGCGTCGGTTACCTCGAGCTTTCGGGCCTCCGTGAGCTCCCCGATGATGGCGTACGGACACCGCTCTCGTTTACAGATTGCCTCAAATACCGGCAATCTCTTTGTAGGCACTGCAAGCATATAGCGCTCCTGTGCCTCGTTGCACCAGATCTCCATGGGCGTCATGCCAGACTCATCGCTGGGAACCTCTCTCAACTCAATCAACGCACCTCGATCACTTTGCTCTACGATTTCTGGAACAGCGTTAGATAAACCTCCTGCGCCGATGTCGTGTATGGAAGTAATGGGGTTTTGGTTCGCAAGGGCCATACAACTTTCTATCACTTCCTGAGCACGACGCTGAATCTCCGGGTTTCCTCTTTGCACGGATGCAAAATCGAGATCCTCCTCACCCGAACCACTGCCCTTAGATGAAGCAGCTCCACCTCCCAAACCGATAAGCATACTGGGCCCACCCAGTACGATGAGCTTGGTTCCAACATCAGCAATCTCTTTTTCAACATGGGTATCAAGTATGTTGCCGACACCGCCTGCGATCATGATCGGTTTGTGATATCCGCGCCAGACACTCTCCACTTCAAAAAGATAAGTGCGAAAATAGCCGGAAAGATTGGGGCGCCCAAACTCATTATTAAATTGAGCTGCCCCAATAGGCCCATCCAGCATGATGTTCAGAGGGGAGGCGATTCGCCTAGGCCGACCCACCTTTTCCGCCTCCCATGGTTGAAAAAAATCAGGTATCTCAAGATGGGAAACTGTAAATCCGGTGAGCCCTGCCTTCGGCTTAGCACCTCGGCCAGTAGCGCCTTCGTCCCGAATCTCCCCGCCGGAACCAGTAGCCGCACCAGGAAATGGAGATATTGCTGTCGGATGATTGTGCGTCTCAACCTTCATCACCAGATGAAGCAGTTCATCTCGATAGCCATAGAGAGCAGATTCTGGATCCGCGACAAACCACTGCCCAACAGGACCCTCTATTACAGCCGCATTATCTTTGTAGGCTGACAAAACACCCTCGGGCGCACAAGCGTGGGTATTTTTGATCATTTGAAATAGGCTTTTGTTGGTTGCCCTTCCATCAACAATCCAGTTCGCATTAAAAATTTTATGTCTGCAGTGCTCAGAGTTCACCTGCCCAAACATCATTAACTCTACATCTGTAGGATTACGCTCGATTGCCTTAAACTGTTGTGCAAGGTAAGTAATTTCATCTTCGGACAATGCCAGCCCAAGACTTGAGTCGACCTCCTCCAGCGACAAAACGCCCCGGCCCGACAAATCAATCGAGTCAAAGGATCGTGCCTGATGCTCGATAAATAGTTGTGCTTCGCTCGGCGTTTTACTGAGTACAGTTTCTGTCATGCGATCATGTAAAAATGGGGCCAACTCCAGCAGGTCATCTAGATCAAACTGCTCTTGAGTATTAAAACGATAACAGCGACCTCGCTCCAACCGATGTATAGGAAGACCACAAATATGCGCAATATTAGTAGCCTTTGAGGCCCACGGTGTAATGGTGCCTAGCCTGGGAACAACATACAGTGTGCTCCCCTTTGAAATCGGGTCTGTTTTTCTCCCATAGGTTAGTAAAGCTGTTAACAAATCAACATCACTATCCGACAGGCGATTGATTGAGTGCACGAAGTGAACGAAATGGACTGACACATCCCGAATAGCATTCGAACGAAGTTGGAGTTGCTGTAATAGTTTACTCAAACGAAAATCAGTTTCTGCTGCAGGCCCAATCAAACTCAACATAGTCATGAGTGCAATCCCCGCTGCAATACATGAATGCAAATGCTCACGTGCTGAAAAAACACATGAAGCAGGCCGGTCATTTCGAAATCAGTATCAGACCTCATGAAGGCAGATGTTTTTATAAATGACTCCTAAACTATCTCAAGCCAAGGGCTAGGCACGTCTTGACTTGCAATGTGCAATTTTTGGCTAGGCCCGTCTAAAAAACCCTTGAGGGATTCAGTTACACGATCGGGTGAATTGTTTTTTTGGCTCAAGTGTAAAGCGATGGTCCACTGCAACCCCTCATGCTTGACCCTTGCTAACAAGTCAGCCGCCTGATCATTGCTCAAGTGACCAAGTTGCGAGGTGACTCTTTCCTTAACTGCTTTTGGGTATTGGCCTTGCCAAAGCACTTCCGAGTCATGATTACACTCAATCCCCAGCGCGTCACAACCTACTAAGCAGCCAAGGATGTGGGGGGTGACGTGCCCGGTATCGGTAATGACGCCAAGCCGGCGATCTGCCGCTGTAAATACATACTGACACGGCTCACGCGCATCATGGGGTACTGGGTAGGGCTGAACACCGATTTTGTCAAACACCAGTTTTTCCTGGTAACTAAAGGTTTGCAGGGTTGGTAAATCATCGGCACCCAAGGCAGCGGCAGTTCCGCGGGTCATCCACACTTGTATGCCAAAACAACGCGCAAAATGAGCCACACTTTTCGTATGATCAGAATGCTCATGCGTTACCAGCAGTGCTGATATTTCGCTAGGATGACGGCCGAGTGAGGCCATACGACCATTAATAGCCTTTACGCTCAGGCCACAATCAATCATCAAGAGAGTCTTATGGAACTCGACAAGGAGTGCGTTACCACGGCTACCACTCCCCAGTGAACAGAACCGGAGCGTCACAATTCACCTAGCTGGTTCACTTGTCCCCAGATCCACCCTTGCCACCTTCTCCGGGCGGCGTGTACATGGGCATGGGAAATTGCGTGACATTACTGCCTTCGGCGCTGATCACCTTGCTGACGCCCTGCTTCTCCACCTCGTCAATGCGAATGATTGAATGAAGAGGCAGGTAAGTTCGAGTCACCCCTTCGAACTCAGTTTGTATTCGCTCCTCAGAAGGATCAACCACTAGGGAAGAGCGGGCACCAAATATCAATTCCTCTATTTCCACGAAACCGAACAACGAACCGTGACCTACGTGCTTGGCATAAACTTCATAAACCTTCCCCTGGTTCATGAAGACTACTTTGTAAATTGGTTTCGAAGACATCTTAAGTAGGGCCTTGGTGAGCATGCGAAGCTTAGCAGATGTCGCCCGACATGCCGAGCCAAGTATCTGAACTAGCCAAACCACTCACCTATGGTAACAGCAGTAGTGTTATGCACATCACATGCGCTTTTCAGGATCGCATTGTACACTTCTGCCACTCTTCTTTTCGAAGTGCCACGAGTTAATGAAGCAATGATCTACTTCTGGATTGGGCTGGGAAGTGCACTGGGTGGTATGGCCCGCTACTGGTGCTCAGGCCTAGTAATCCGATTGTTTGGGGAAACCTTCCCGTGGGGAACCCTCATTGTTAATGTGACCGGTTCGCTTGCCATCGGTTTTCTGGCTACATGGCTTTCGCCGGATAGCCGGTTTCTGATTTTCTCAGAACCCCGTTCATTTCTAATGATCGGTATTCTTGGTGGCTATACCACATTTTCTTCTTTCAGTTTGCAAACCCTAAATCTAGCCCGGGATGGGGAGTGGCTCCTGGCCCTAGCCAATATCTTTTTTTCTGTCACTCTATGCCTGATCGCAGTTTTTTTAGGTCACACGACCGCATCACACTTCGGCCGCTAGGGATTCCCAGCATAGCCCGTGGGCATGCAGTGCTAATTATCTAGTCACTAATAGCCAATCTGCTTACACAATCACACCTGCGACTGGTACCCCTTTCCTGTGCTAGATTGGACTGTGGAGGGATGCCGGAGTGGTCGAACGGGCTTGACTCGAAATCAAGTGACGGGCTTGTCCCGTCCGTGGGTTCGAATCCCACTCCCTCCGCCATTATCGAATATACCTAATTGATTATTTAGGACTTACGTTAACTGCTACCGCGCGCTTGGACTTCGTGCTGGCACAACGTCCATTATCTGCAAAAGTGCTCTCATTGCCTCTGGATCTCGGCGCTGCTCTTCGGTCATTTCTGCGCGCGCCCAGTAACCATGCTCGTAACCACCGGGCTCAAAAATCATCAGGGCGTGAACGTCTTCTTCTCCGAGCACCTTCACAGCATGCAGAGTATTTGGCGGTATGTAGACCAAATCTCCGGGTCCTAGGAGTTGGGTCTCGCCATCAACGATCCACTCCATAGAACCTGAGATTACGAAGAACACTTCACTGTGAAACGTGTGGCTATGCCCAGGTGAGGAATCCAAACCAGGAGAGAAAGTTTCGTCGACGATACTGAAACGTCCCTCCGACTGTTCCGCGGTAAGTAGGAACTTAGACCTCGAACTTCGAAGTGAATGTGTCTCTGTCGACGCCGCTTTACTGAAAACATGACGATTAGAGGTGGCGGACGTTTGTGCAGCTCCCTGGCCAACATGCAAAGCCATTGATCCAAGTACGAGTAGCAACGCTATTTTCGCTATTCTCATTTTGCCCTCTCCGTGATCTTCTTCTTTTACAGAATATGCGATCGACTTCTCCCTGGGAAGACTATTTTGGCGTTAACGTGACTGATATGGCGCTTGTTGAGGGATATAGCTGTGTACGTTCGCGACCTCACAGATGAACGTCACATATTAGGCCCCGGAAGTGATTTCCAAAGCAAAAGCTTCAACAAAACGATCCATGATACCGGCGGTATTGCGCGAGAGCGCGGGTGAAGGTTAAGCGTATCGTGGAGTTATTATTTCAGGAACTAACTAATACCGCTAGATATCCGGGTGCAGCTATCGCGCCCGGATATCGAAGCGCTATCCTTCAAATACCCACATAAAGTAGCCCGCGACGTTGGTTTCTCAGATTGATTCTGGTAGTTTAGATCGCGCTTTCTGTCTGATTCGTTGTTTATAAGCAACAAATTGACAGTATAATCTTAAATGTCGCACGCCCCTCAGGAGTGGGCTGCTGGCTTGGCCCGTTGGCATACATTGGAGGTTCTCATGACTAGACGTACCAATAGTTTTCTTCGCTATACCACGATAACTGTGTTTGTTTTAGGTCTAGGCCTAGCGGGGGGAATTGGTCAACTATCTGCCCAAGGTCTTGAGGAAATCATCGTTGTGGCCCAAAAGCGAGAGGAAAACATTCAAGATGTGCCGCTTTCTGTCTCGGCGTACAACGCAAATTTTTTAGAGGAAAATTCGGTCAAAGATGTGTTTGACTTGATGACCAGCGTACCTGGCCTGATAGTCAGTGCGAATAACACAGCCAGTACCTCCAATTTTTCAATTCGCGGTATAGGAACGGGCGGCCAGAATTTTGGACTGGAATCCTCTGTGGGACTCTATGTAGATGGGTCCTACCGCTCCCGTCAGAGCTCCATGATTAACCAGTTGGTGGATATAGAGAGTGTAGAGGTCCTGCGGGGACCCCAGGGAACACTATTCGGAAAAAATACATCTTCGGGGGCCTTATTAGTCAGAACAAAAGCACCATCTCATGATCAGGATGCATATGTAGAGCTGGGAATAGGATCGGACAGTCTTAAAAACTTCAGCGCTGCATTCAATCACAGCATCATTGATGGGGAATTGGCCAGTCGTACCACTGTTTTCACCAGTAACAGGGACGGGTTTGTAGGGGTAACCAACATGCCGGGTGTCACTCTTAACGAGCGTGACCGGGCTGGAATTCGTCATCAGTATCTTTTCACGCCAAGTGATACCCTCAGTGTTCGAATCATTGCAGATTATTCAGAGATCAACGAACTGTGCTGTGGCGCCCTGAGCTTAAAGGACAGTCTCGTGGCATCGGGCAGAACAGCTGGCGGCAAACCCATTCCGGGAACAGATGCAATCATGACGGCACTGGGCGGAACTGTATTCAAAACCGGAACTTTTGGTAACCTTGAAATGGCTACAAATACGCTACCAGATTCAAAAAGCAAGGATCGGGGCATATCGGTTGAAATAGTCAAAGACCTTGAAAATGTGCAGTTCACCTCACACACAGCAAGTCGTAAATTCGATACCCACGATGTGTTCGACGTAGACTTCACAAACGTTGACCTAGCGTGGCGGGACTATGGAGCGGAACAGCAATCTTTCACTCAGGAATTCCGTATAGCGAGTAATAGTGATGGTCGTGTGAACTACCAGCTAGGAGCATATTTCTATAAACAGGAGCTAAACGGCAAAGACGACTTGGGTGCGGGAGCCTCCCTCAACAATTACGTCATCGCTGCCTCCCCCGATGTGCTGGGCGCGCTAATAACAAACGCAAGTCCAGGCCTTTTAGGCTTTATCAATCTGGCGTACGGACAAAGTTTTCCGCTAACGCTAGCGCCAGCTGTTCAGGCTGGCAGCGTCATTAAAGACAGGTCCTATCAGGACCATGACTCGATGGCCATATTCGGGAAACTTGACTTCGACCTGTCAGAAACCATGGCCTTATCAGTGGGCCTCCGCTACACGGAAGAAAACAAAGATATGGTGAGTACTTTCAATGAAAGTATCAACATTCCGGGGCGGACCGATTTGAACACGACGGCTATAACAGCGGTACTTGGGATAGCGGGTCACCAGGCACTCGCGTTTCAGGGCTTGCCCCACAATCCCGCCCTGGCAGCAGGAAATGCTGCGCCATTCCTACCGGCAATGGCCGTTTTGTTTAAACCCGGCTGGGCTAATTGCTCGGTGTCTCCGCGTCTTTGTCCGAGGGATGACCTGGATGTACTGCTCAACGATTCTCAGGTCACGGGGGATTTGACTTTAACCATCCGGCCGGATGAGCAAACCATGTATTACGGATCCTTTGCTACTGGATACAAATCCGGGGGCACGAACACAGACCGTATTGGTTTCGGTTTTGCTCCCAAATTTGGGCCCGAGTACACAGAGACCTTTGAGTTAGGTGTCAAAAAAGATTTCCTAGATCCGACCTTACGCTTAAATCTGGCCCTACACTGGACTAAGGTTGACGACTTTCAGACAAACACCTTTACCGGAACCGCATTCAATCTGCAAAATGCGGGCAGTATCGATGTATCCGGCGCAGAGTTGGAGTTGTGGTGGCTTCCGAATGACTCTACCAACTTGTCCTTGGCTTGGACTTTCACTGAAGCCGAGTTCAACACCTTTAAGGCAGGAAATTGCCAACTCGCCAACGTATTCCACACCGGAGACCTAGGTGAAGCGGTTCAAAATGCAACCAAGGGCTACTGTGATAGAAGTGGGGACCGGGTCGGTGGCGTTTCGGACAACCACGTAGTCTTTAACGCATCGAAAAGTTTTCAGTTAGGGTCGGGCAACGAAATATTTTTCGGTGGTGAATATATCTACTACTCTGACATGATGATGCATAACAATAATGATCCTTTTGCCCTACAGAAAGGTGTAGGGCTCACGAACATCAGGGCCGGAGTGACTTTGCCCGACAGTGGTGTTGATGTGACCTTCTGGATCAGAAATGCTGATGATGAAAGATGGCATGGAACCGTGTTTGATGCCCCACTGCAAACTGGGAAATTGGGCACCTATCCCAGGGAAGGTCGAACGGTTGGCCTATCAGTCAGGAAAAATTTCTAACGAAATCCCCTACTCTTTGCCACTATTAGCTGCGCCGAACGGCTCCCCTTACGAGGGGGGCCGCTTGCAGTGTGCCGGAAAACACAAACTGACTCTTTCATAACTCACGCATATGTGAAGAGAAGGGCGGTGGTCGGGAAAATCTTTTTCCCCCTCTCGTTTTTTATCTAAAGACCTGCCAAGGGCGTGTCTTCAATTGGCTCCTGCAAACTTCCAACTGATCCGCATGCATTGCGCTGCGCTCACGTACTTCCTGTGCATACCTTTTGACATCATTATTATTTCTCCAAGCCCCAGTCCGATACCCACCCAAACCTTCGTAATAGGCGATGTAAAGATGATAGGCGTCATTTTTTGCGATACCGAGAACTCTGTGAGATCGGTCGTTGTACCAACCAATAAAATCAATTGCATCAGAAAAATTATTCCTTGCAGCCAACCGGCCCTTTCCCGTGTCAGCTAAATAATCCTCCCAGGCCGCATCGGTTATCTGGGCATACCCAAAGGCATCTGAAATACGCCCCCAGGGGATCACTCCCAGCAAATACCGTCGCGGTGGGCGGGCATTAGCTCGATAGCTAGACTCCCGATAGACAAAACTGAGGGCAATCTCCGGCGGCAAGTCCCATTGGTTCTCAGCAGCAATCACCGCTCTGTACCATCCGAGGTTTCCGGAAAAAATGAGGCAAGCATCATGGGGACTGGCTGGTGGAAGACTGGCACACCCTGTCAGGCCAAGCGTACAAAGCACCAAGCATCTTGCTAGCGTAGCTCTCATGTGAAAAAACTGCGGTCCACAAACACCAAGCATAGCAAAATTAGCCCCGGTCAATGGCTCACACTTAAAACTGGCCGCACGCTTAAAATAAATGGATTTTTCGGCAAAAAATGTAGTCCTATATAAATATAACTTATTGATTTAATTATAAAAATGACATTGGAATCCACCTAGCGGTATCTGTTATTATTGCGCCTGAGTAGATCGGGCGGTTTGCGGCTAAACCACTGAGCTAGTGTCCAATACTAACTATAACAAGGGCTCTGCCAGCAACTTAGGAAGGAAGAGCTGTTGCGCGTACTTGTAATCATTGCCCTGAGCGGGTTGGCTGGAACGTGCTCCTTGCCACCCTTGCTACACGCCCCGAAGTCCCTGCTTGAAGAGATCAGGCAGTCCGGCGAGTTTCGGGTCGTTACCCGTAACAGTCCAGTAACTTTTTACCATGGAGCCGACCAATCCCGTGGAATCGACTATGAATTAGCCCAAGGTTTTGCGAACTGGCTAGGGGTGGATTTAAAAATTTATGTAGCAGAACCATTTCGCGAAATCCTTTCCCACATTGCAATGGGTGATGCCCATGTGGGTGCCGCTGGGCTAACAGTAACCGAGTCAAGCAAAGCGTTAGTTGACTTCGGCCCCACGTATCAAATCGTCAACCAGCAACTCATTTACAAAGTCGGTACCCGAAAACCGCAAACTATTGAGGATGTGCTCGAAAAAAACATAGAAATTGTTGCCGGCTCCGCCCATGTCAGTGTACTTGAAGATCATTATAGGCAACATCCGTCACTACGCTGGGTTGAAAACCCCCATACTAATGCTGAGGAGTTACTAAGAAAGGTCAGTGCGGGGTTGATTGATTACACTGTCATAAATTCCAATGTCTTTGAAATACTTCGCCATTTGCACCCGGATACTCGGGCTGCATTCAATTTAGGTATACAGAAACAGATTGCCTGGGCGCTACCTAAAACAGGTGATCAATCCTTAAGCGAGAGTGTCTCGTCTTATTTTTCTGAGATCCAGGCTAACGGGGAACTTCAGAAAATTCAGGATCGCTATTCTTTTCACACTCTTGATTTCGATTACGTAGGAAGTAGATCTTTCTTGCGACATTTCGAATTGCGTCTCCCAAAATATAGGGACTTTTTTATTAAAGCGGCCGAGGACACGAGGCTAGACTGGCGCCTGCTGGCTGCAATGGCCTACCAAGAGTCTCACTGGGACCCCCAGGCTATCTCCTTTACTCATGTTAAAGGTCTCATGATGCTGACCCAAAAAACGGCAGCTATGATGGGAGTAGAGGATAGGACGGACGCGCAGGAAAGCATAGAGGGCGGGGCACGTTATTTTATTAGGACTTTGGAGAAATTCCCTGAGCGAATTAGCGAGCCTGATCGAATTCGTTTTGCGCTCGCTGCGTATAATGTAGGCTTTGGGCATCTCGAAGATGCCCGCGTAATTACTGAAATCCAGGGCGGCAATCCAGATCGCTGGAATGATGTACAAAAACGGCTGCCGCTGTTGAGTGAGAAAGAATGGTATGAGCGTGTCTCGCGTGGCTATGCCCGAGGGCATGAACCAGTGCAATATGTGAGCAGCATCGAACGGTACTACAACTACCTCCTATGGATGACCGCCCAGGAAATATCTGCTGAGCTACATCTACCTTATGACGAGCAGGCTATAGGACAAAAAACAGGAATCGGTTACTAGCGCCGCCGATCCTGAAAGAAATGCTGTAACAACAAGGCACTCTCAGCCTCGAGGACTCCGCTTGTAACCTCTAGCTGATGATTTAAGTCCGAACTTTCGGCCAAATTGGAGACAGAACCTAAAGCGCCTGCACGTGGGTCTTTGGCCCCAAAAACCACTCTTTTAACACGTGCATGAATCAAAGCACCCGCACACATAGAGCAAGGCTCTAAACTCACGTAGAGTGTGGTTCCCGGTAAGCGATAGTTGCCTACTACCGCCCCAGCCTTCCTGAGGACCTCAATCTCTGCATGAGCAGTGGGGTCATGGCTCACAATAGGGCAATTAGCCGCTTCCGCTAAGGTAGATCCGTGGGCATCCACCAGTAAGGCCCCTACAGGCACCTCTCCCGCTGCTGCTGCTGCCTTAGCTAACACCAGAGCACGGGCCATAAGCGACGCGTCAAGCCCTTTAGCCACTCTCATGTTCATTCACTTTTTGGTCGATACCAAGATTGTGTTTGCTGCTTTATCGTTTGTTTCCGTGTCGGGATAATCGAGTGTGTAGTGCAATCCTCGGCTTTCATGGCGTAATAACGCACTTCTGACAATCAACTCGGCTACAGTAACCAGGTTGCGTAGCTCAATCAGGTTATTATTGATTTTGAAATGACTGTAGTAATCGCGAATTTCTTCTTTCAGGAGCTCAATACGACGCATGGCCCGTTGTAGTCGCTTGTCGGTACGAACAATTCCGACATAATCCCACATCGTCCGGCGCAGTTCGTCCCAGTTATGCGTGACGACGATCTGCTCATCAGGGTCTGAAACCTGACTTTCATCCCACGCTGGGACCTGCGGCTCATTAAATTCCTCTTTAATTAGATCGCGCTGAATCTGCTCTCCCGCAGCCCCTGCAAAAGCTAAACATTCAAGCAGAGAGTTGCTGGCCAGGCGGTTCGCGCCATGCAGGCCCGTAAATGCACATTCTCCGACTGCGTAGAGTCCAGCGAGATCAGTACAGCCATGCAGGTCGGTCACTACGCCACCACAAGTGTAGTGAGCAGCCGGAACAACTGGTAACGGCTCTGCCGTCATGTCAAAACCGTACTCAGCGCAGCGTTTTACAATATTTGGAAAATGCGAGCGAACAAAATCCGCCGGCTGATGGCTAATATTGAGATAAATGCAATCGTAGCCACCACGCTTCATCTCGTAGTCAATCGCACGGGCCACAATATCTCGAGGTGCCAATTCGGCCCTGAGGTCATGATCTAGCATGAAACGTCGCCCATCCGGTAGTTGCAGCTGACCCCCTTCTCCGCGCACGGTTTCAGAAATCAAAAATGACTTGGCCTGTGGGTGATATAAGCAGGTCGGATGAAATTGGACAAACTCCATGTTTGCAACCCGGCAACCGGCACGCCAAGCCATCGCTATGCCGTCCCCAGTCGCCGTGTCAGGATTGCTTGTATAGAGATAGACCTTGGAGGCACCGCCGGTCGCAAGTACCACGACTCGGGCGGTCATGGTGATGACTTTGCCCGAACTTTTATTGAAGGCATAGATACCTAGGATACGATTGGGCCCCGACTGACCAAGTTTGGCTGAAGTAATAATATCCACAGCGATATACTGTTCAAGCAAGTGGATATTCGGATGGCGGCGTGCCTTATATTCCAGTGTCTCTATGACTGCTTGGCCGGTCGCATCAGTCGCATGGATCACTCGACGGTGACTGTGGCCACCCTCCCGGGTCAGGTGAAATCCCTCATTATCATCTTTGCGTGTGAACGGAACCTGCTGAGCAATTAGCCAATCCACACACTCGGGACCCCGATTAATAGCGAACTCCACTGCCTCACGATCACAAAGTCCGGCGCCTGCACGGATGGTGTCTTCTATATGGGATTGAGTTGAATCATCTTCCCCCAACACGGCAGCGATGCCGCCTTGAGCATAGTAACTGGAACCTTCGCGAAGTGAGCGCTTAGCTAGTAGACGGACGCGTACACCGGAGTCGGCTAAACGCAAAGCAACCGTCAGACCCGCCAGGCCGCCGCCAAGGACGAGGACCGGCATGTAGTCCTGTCGTGACATGCCAAACGGCTCAGTTGCTGCCGACCTCCAACATTCTCTGCAGTGAAACGGTGGCCCGCTCCACAATACCCTGATCAAGCTTTATCTCGTACTCGAGATTCTGAAGCGAATGCAGAATTTTTGGCAATGTGATGCGCTTCATATGCGAGCAAAGATTGCAGGGACGAACAAACTCAACCTCCGGGTACTCCACAGCAACATTATCACTCATCGAGCACTCCGTGATCATGACAACCTTTTCAGGCTGTGATTCACCAACGTGCTTAATCATGCCAGACGTGGAGCCAACAAAATCCACTTCAGCTAATACATCGGGTGAGCACTCCGGATGAGCAATAACATGAATATCCGGATAAGCCTTCCGATAATCCCTAATTTCTTCTGCAGAAAATCGCTCGTGAACTTCACAAGTTCCGTCCCAAAGTATTAGCTCAACATCAGTCTGGGCTTCGACATACCGGCCAAGGTAACCGTCCGGCAAAAAAATCACACGATTAACCCCGAGCGACTCAACGATTTGGACGGCATTTGCTGATGTGCAACAAATATCAGTTTCGGCCCTTACATCAGCATAGGTATTCACGTAAGTCACGACCGGCACGCCAGGGTGACGTTTCTTGAGTTGACGGACGTCCTCCCCAGTGATTGAGGCTGCCAGCGAACATCCAGCATCTAGATCAGGAATCAACACTGTTTTTTCGTAGCTGAGAATTTTTGCGGTCTCAGCCATAAAACGCACTCCGCAAAGCAAGATGATATCGGCGTCAGTTTTTGCGGCCTGCTGGGCCAAACCCAATGAATCTCCCGAAAAATCAGCAACACCATGAAAAATTTCCGGCGTTTGATAATTATGAACGAGCAGGACTGCGTTGAGCTCCCGTTTTAGCTCATTAATCGCCGCGATATAGGGCGCGTGCACCGGCCATTCGATGTCCGGAATGACAGTTTTCAGGCGGTCATAGGCAGCCGCCGTGGCTCGCTCTACAGCCGGCGTATATTCCAGAGGGCTTACCTCTCCAGGCACTGCAACCACTCACCTTCTCCTCATCGTCCAGGCTAGGCATGCCGCTTTAAGCACAATTCCAGCTACTGTTTCCGCCTGCGACTCAGTTGCTATTTTACTAAAAACCCACCTTGATTCTATTACTTCCGGGGCCTGCATGGGAGCACTATATGATCTCTTCAATCGAGCTCCAAATGCTTTAACCGCGAAGAGAACGCAAAGCTCAGCGAGAATATACTTACCACATTCACCAATGCAATGAGTTTTTGAATCGTGGCCTGCCTAACCATTTCCCCGCGACTTTCCATTGGGCTACCGCTGACCAGTTGGTAGATAACATATGCGAAAGTGCATACTAAAAAAAACATCACCACGAAGGCATATCTGCTCTCAATCGGGCTACGCAATAAAACGATGAGATAGACAACAGAAGCTGGTACTAACAACCTGAAAGCATTAATTGCAAAAAAAACATGCATTTCCCTATAAATATCATGCGGTGTTAGTCCAACGCCTGCAAAAAAAACAGTGCCAAACAAGAAAAATATTGAGCCGATCATAGCCAGTGTGTGATTAATAGGGTCTTCTTTGAATAGTCGAGGCACAAATAGGAACGATATACCTACTCCAACAAATAGCAGCATGGAGAAATTGAAAAAAATAGCAGAAGGAAGATTCCCGGAACCCGAACGGGACTGGTAGCCACCTAGGTCACTTAAAAAATTGTGCGTGACTGAATACCCGACCTGCGTCGGATCATGGATATTTCCACCTGGATAAAAATAAATCGCAATCGCAACGGAAAAAATAAAAAATAATGGAACAAAACGAAGCAATTTAACAGTCCAGAAACGATACATAAGCTTCTCTGCTCAATAGTTGCCGTTGATTTTACGATCTAAATTTGAAGCATCTTGATTCATACTCGGGAACCTTCTTAAGCAGGCTGGCAATTGAAGACAGGAATATTCCTTTCTGTTTTTTTCTGGTAAACATCGAAGTCAGGGTAACAAGAACAGATCAGTGGCCATAGTTCAGATTTTTTCTCATCATCAACCTGTTTAGCAACCAAATTTAATTTTTTTTTGTTTAAATAAACCAAAACCTCAGGATGGGCCTTCAGGTTCCAATACCAGGAAGGATGAATGTCAGCGCCCCCCATGGAGGCAACCAAAACTACGCCTTTCTCGTAAGGAACATACATCAAGGGGATATTTCTAACTTTCCCTGACTTAGCACCTTTCATTTTTACAACGCAGACATCGTAGCCCCTCAGTCGGTTCATCCATCTTCCGCCGGAAAATCTAAAAACGACCGAGTGAACCGTTATAAATATTTTAAAAAATAACATTTCTATTTTTTCTCAGGTTACCCTAACCCAATAAGACTTTTTAATTCGTTCTGTGCTCATCAACCAATACTGAATTTTACTATTTGCCTTTTATGGTATCTTCCGAAGACCTTAGAAAAAAAATCACTGATTCTAAACCGAAAGCCGTACTTTCTCCTTAACAAAAAAAATGAGAATTTAATTTTTTCGGGCTCATTAATTAATTCTGCTTTAGCATTCATCCAATCGCTTTTGAGTTTTCCTAAGCCCGTACAGGGAGCAACTTTTACATCTGAAAAATTTCTTATTCTTTTAATTTTTCCTGCATTTTTCATTGAGAAAACATAATAATTGTTTGTTTCCCCTTCCTGGGCAAACCATACCGGTGTATCAACAAAGCTGCCGTCTCTCTTCCGAGTAGAAAGATTGATGTACTGCTCTTGATTCGAAATCATTTTTTTGATTTCTGCTCAATCATAATATATATAACTAATTGATTTTATTTATATTATTTTGAATCTATATCGAGTTTGTGTCAATTACTATCAGAATAGCCTGGTCCGTATATGATTTTTTCTGGTCATCTGCAGGTGCGCTGACCATCCTCCACAACAACCTCTCCATTATAATCAATACTTTCCAGCATAAAAAATCAAACTTTGTAAATTTTTTGTAGCTCTTAATTTAACTTTAATATTAGCGCTTTAATTAAAATTGCATTTTATGATTTATAAATTCTAATCTTAGGTAATATTCTGAAATGACTAAACATAATGATGTTAATCGCAATGAAGTAGAAGATTTCCTTAAATCATGGAAGGATGGCGTGATTGATATTGGAACAACTTATCAAGAAGGCAATAATTACAAAGAGAGGGCTAGGGCCTTCATTGAGACACATTATGCTTTTAGTATTGGGGATGTTTTATTTAAACCAACCTATACTAATGATGTTGTATTTAGAAATAACCCTGAAGCTGCTTTGTCTTATTTCGTTTCTGGTGATATTTCAGAAGATTCTGGTTTTGCGATAAGGCCATGGGAAGATATCAAGGCATCAGAAATTAATTTTTTAATTGAAGATAATCTTTGCGCAGTGATGGGGATACTTAATTTAAAACCTCTAAATTCTGAAAATGAGACTAAAATTGCTTTCACTTTTATTTTAGTAAAGGATAATGATGAGATTAAAATTAAGATTCATCACTCCTCTGAATTAAATTGATAAAGACTTCAGAGTAATTTTAGTTTTTATTTATCTACTAATTTATTACGGAATATCTCTTGCAGAAAAATTCCCAAATCTAAATACTTCATTACCGCTTGTATCATACTGAATGAAAAAATCCACATTTGCTATATTGTCCACATTTCGCGCAAGCGTTGCGTGTACTTCAACAATATCTCCTGGATTCAGAGTATCTCTTCTCATACCTGCACGCATAAGCATGGACGCTGCCGCCAATTCGAAATTCCATTGGAATATTTCACCATTTTCTAGTTCCTCGTTGACAAATAATCGCACATGAGGATTTACCATTTGCAATTGAACTACAGTCCCAGAGACAACAACCGGTTTATCCGGGTCATACTGAGCTAACCAGTTATGATGGGCAAATAACTGCATAGGTATTAAGATAAAACTCAAAATTACGGTAGTTATGATAGTTTTGGATTTCATTCGATGACCCATTAATAAAGATTGCAAGAAATGTCCTTTATAGTTAAAAATATTGTGATGAATTTTCGCTGTCACAAACCCATTCAATTAAACTGTCTCCAGGCATAATGGTGAAATCTGCTCTGAGATTAAATATTTCGGTATAGGCTCCAGGATCATCAATAGTAATATCTAGCTCTATTTTTCCGTAATTCACCCGCCGAAAACGCTCTGTGATAACTAACTGTTCAGTGGTTGGGCTACCATTAAAATCTAACCAGCCATCACCTCGAAAATTATTAGTGGTTACCACAAGCGTATTATCCTCCCAATGGCCAACAGAATAACCATACCAGGTGGGAATTGGTTCGCCTAAGGGGGGTAAAGCCCTGCCATCCAGGAAAACTTCCCTAACGCCAGCACTGGCTTCATATAGTATGACTAACCTATCAGGAGCCTGAATAATTTCAAAAGGTTGTGGATGAGTGTGGAATTGCATATGCCCCAGAGGTAGACAATAGCTATCTGGATTTTCAATACCATGATTTGCAATTCGCTCTTCTCTTATTTCTCTAGCCCAGGGCTGATACGGCAATCCATTTTCAAAGCCGAATCCCTGATCCCAAAAAGTGGCATAAGGAGGCACACCTGGAGGAGGTGTTTTGGGCTCTCCAATGGGCCTACCTTGTACACCTTTTTGGTATGTGTCGATAAAATCCCAGGTACCTGATAAATCCGGATATCCATCAAGTGCTGTAGGTGCGGGGGCATTAAAGTCAGGGCTCTTATCAGCTAAAAGCGGAACGCCGTCCATATATAATGACCACTGCGTGAATGCTGGAGTCGAAATAGCAAGGACTGCGATAATGAATAAAACGCATTTTAAATCCAATTTCATGAATATTCCTATTTAATTATTATTAAATTTTCACTGTAATAAAAATAACAGAAACCATTATTTTTCTCCTCTCTATTGTTAGTCATGTATCCATTATCGGAATTTACAAAAAGAAAGATTTCTATTATCAAAGAGCACAAAAACTAAATCTGTGTTCTGGTTTGTAACACATCATCATCGGTGTCTAGTAGTTCGATAAGTATGTGATTTCGGACCTTCTGACCTGAACTCGACTCCACCCATCGACCCCACGTACTGATCAACATTTTCCTTCCAATGTAACGTGACCTTAGCCGAACGATGGATCATTGCAATAATCATGTCGTGTTCGCGAAACTGGAGAATCTCTCCGGTAACGGCGATCTCGCTCTTTACGCCGACGATCTCGCAGGTGTCATCAAACCGTGTACGACTTCCTACCACTTCTCTTCACCACTCTCATAACCATCCGAACAACCTATGTGTATAACGATCTCGTAACGTTTCATCATCTTGCCGCAGGATTCCTAGTTATTATTTTTTTCTATCTAAGAATTTAATTAACCTATAAATATCCAATCGACGCAATAGCCAAATCCATAATCCTACTCCCTTTGAATTAGACAAATTTTAATATCCACATTCTAAGAGCTCGCCACCCTGAAATACCTATGTTTATTGGGTTCTGAGTAACCTTCGATTACTCCCACTCAATAGTTGAGGGTGGCTTACTGGAAATATCATAAGTAACGCGTGATATGCCGGAAATCTCATTGACGATCCGTCGCGATACTTTGTCCAGAAAATCATATGGCAGGCGTGCCCAGCCCGCGGTCATGAAATCTACCGTCTCGACAGCCCGAAGGGACACTACATACTCATAGTGCCGGCCATCGCCCATGACACCCACCGATTTCACCGGCAAAAAGACGACAAAGGCCTGGCTGACCTGATCATAAAGACCCTCTCCCCGCAATTCCTGAATAAAAATATCATCAGCCTGTCTTAACAGGTCCGTATACTCTTTTGTAACTGGACCCAGAATACGCACACCCAGACCGGGACCCGGAAAAGGATGTCGCTGCACCAGCTCACTTGGCAAACCTAACTCCACCCCAATTTTTCGGACTTCATCTTTAAAAAGATCACGCAATGGCTCTATGAGTTTCAGGTCCATGTGCTCCGGCAAGCCACCCACGTTGTGATGGGATTTAATAACATGTGCCTTACCGGTAGCAGCCCCTGCAGACTCAATAACATCGGGATAAATCGTACCCTGAGCAAGCCAACGAACACCCTTCAGCTTCCGTGCCTCTGCCTCAAAAACCTCAATGAATTTCCGGCCGATAATCTTGCGTTTATCTTCCGGGTCTGCAACACCATCAAGGGCCTCAAGAAAGTCCTTCTCTGCATTAACACGAATCACGTTGAGACCAAGATGCCTATTGAAGGTATCGATCACCTGGTCACCTTCGTTGAGCCTCAGCAGCCCATTGTCCACGAACACACAAATCAGCTGGTCACCGATTGCAGCGTGCAGTAATGCAGCTACCACAGAAGAATCTACCCCACCGGAGAGTCCCAAAAGAACCCGCCCGGAGCCCACTTTTGCTTTCACCTGCTCGACGTGTTCAGCAATGATATTTGCCGAAGTCCATAAAGGCGGGCAGCCACAAATATCCCTCACAAAACGCTCGATTATGAGCTGCCCATGTTGCGTATGGGTAACCTCCGGATGGAACTGCAGGCCGTAAATCTTGCGAGAAAAATCGGCCATAGCTGCAAGAGGAGAATTACCTGAAACCGCAATAGATTTAAAGCCGCCCGGAAGGGACTCCACCCGATCCCCGTGGCTCATCCATACCTTAAGCGCCTCCCCGGGCCGTGCCAGTCCGCCGAGTAACTCATCGTCCTGGGATACCTCTACCTCTGCGTAGCCGAATTCCCTTTCACTGGATGACTGAACCACACCTCCGAGCTTTTGGGCAAGAGCCTGCATGCCGTAGCAAATACCAAGCAAGGGCACCTGCAACTCCAATACAGCATCTGGTACTGCCGGGGCGGTACCATCTTTTACCGAATCAGGGCCTCCGGAGAGAATGATGCCTGATGGACGGAACGTCTGGAGAGCATCCATGCCCAGATCGAAAGGGTGAATTTCACTATAGACCCCCGCCTCACGAACACGTCTTGCTATCAGCTGTGTGTACTGGCTTCCGTAATCAAGAATCAGGATCCGGCCCGAGTCCAGTGGCTGATTCTCCGGGACACGCATTCCTGTTTTCACCAGGATTTACTCCGTATGGTAGTTAGGCGGTTCCTTGGTAATGGTCACATCATGAACGTGACTTTCCTTACGTCCGGCTCCGGTGATCTTGACGAAAACAGGCTTCTTGCGCAGCTCATCGATACTGCTGCTACCCGTATACCCCATAGCTGCCCGCACACCACCCACCAGCTGACCGATGATCGTAACCAAGCTACCTTTATATGGGACGCGGCCCTCAATCCCCTCCGGTACCAGCTTCTCCAGCTCCTCAATCGCGTCTTGGGAGTAACGGTCGGAAGACCCATAAGACTGTGCCATCGCCGCAATCGAACCCATGCCACGGTAAGATTTGTAGGAACGTCCCTGATAGAGCTCAACCTCACCCGGAGATTCTTCCGTGCCAGCAAACAGACTGCCTATCATGGTGCAATGGGCGCCCGCCGCGATTGCTTTCGCAATATCTCCTGAATACCGTATCCCGCCATCCGAAATGATCGGCACGTCGCTTTTTGATAAAGATGCGACAACCTCTGCTACCGCAGTAATTTGAGGTACCCCAACACCAGCGACTACCCGTGTCGTGCAAACAGAGCCGGGACCTATACCCACTTTCACCCCATCAGCTCCTGCTTTTACCAAGGCCTTGGCGGCCTCGCCAGTTACAATGTTACCCGCAACCAACTGAAGATCCGGATATTCTTGCTTGATCTGGCTGACCCGCTCCAAGACGCCCCTCGAATGCCCATGTGCCGTATCTACGACAACCAAATCAGTGCCTGCCTCCACAAGCCCGGCCACCCGTTCAAGGGTGCCAGTGCCAGTACCAACTGCAGAACCCACACATAAGGCGCCTCGTTCATCCCTGCAGGCCAAGGGAAAATCAGTAGCCTTTTGAAAATCCTTGGCCGTTATCATACCCCGGAGCTGGAAAGCATCATCCACCACTAAAACCTTCTCGATGCGGTGACGATGAAGTAATGTCATGACCTCATCCGGGGCTGCCCCTTCCCTTACAGTCACGAGCTTATCTTTTCCCGTCATGACCGACGAAACCGGTGCCTCCAGTTGCGTTTCAAACCGCAGGTCCCGATGTGTGACAATACCTACAAGCTCTTTACCATGTACTACGGGGACGCCGGAGATATTCCTAGCCTGAGTCAAACTCATCACTTCCCGTATGGTCGCCTCCGGGCCTACCGTAATGGGATCAGCAATAACTCCACTCTCGTACTTCTTTACCTTGCTCACTTGGCTTGCCTGCTCGGCAGGAGCCATATTCTTGTGGATAATGCCGATGCCACCTTCCTGGGCCAGCGCGATTGCAAGACGCGCCTCAGTAACCGTATCCATGGCAGCAGACATTATGGGTAGATTGAGACTTAGTGAGCGAGTCACTCGAGTTTGGAGCGATACCTCCCGGGGCAACACTTCGGAATAGGCAGGCTGCAGCATCACATCATCGAAGGTGAGAGCTTCGTGGGTGATCCGCATGAGCAACTCCGTACCCTGCCTGAGATAAACGGGCGATTCTACGCGCCTATTTGAACCGGGTAAATGGTCAGAGGCAAAACTATTAGGCTCACGTATACTTGTGGTATGGGGGTATCTACTGAAACTGTAGGCTTTTCATCAAGCAAAGACAGCAAGATTCTTTCCGTATCCGACCTAAACAGTAAAGCAAGAAAACTCATTGAAAATAGCTTTGGTACGGTCTGGGTGGAAGGAGAAATATCAAACTTGGCCCGCCCCTCCTCCGGGCACCTTTACTGGAGCTTAAAGGATGCTCAGTCTCAGGTCAGGTGTGCCATGTTTCGTCAACACAACCGTACGCTGACTTTCCAACCCGACAATGGGCAACAGATTCTTATACGAGCTCGTGTCAGTCTTTATGAGGCCCGGGGTGAGTTCCAGCTGATAGTAAACTACATCGAAGAAGCTGGAGAGGGATTACTTCGGCGTCGCTTCGAGCAATTGAAAAGCAAACTTGCAAAGGAGGGGTTATTTGATGAATCCCGTAAGCGACCCCTGCCTCGTTTACCCAAAAGGATCGGAATTATAACTTCGCCCAGCGGGGCAGCAGTCCGAGACGTACTGACAATACTCAAAAGGCGATTTCCTGCAATCCCTGTACTGATCTATCCCACCTCAGTTCAAGGCTCAAGCGCAGCTGCAGAAATAAGTGCAACAATTGAGCTAGCTGAAAGCCGGAGTGAATGCGACCTTCTAATCCTGACCAGAGGCGGGGGATCGCTCGAAGATCTATGGTCTTTCAATGAAGAAATAGTTGCACGAACGATAGGGGCCATAGGTATACCGATAATTGTTGGCGTAGGTCACGAGGTGGACTTCACAATCGCAGATTTGGTTGCCGATGTACGTGCTCCAACACCATCAGGGGCAGCAGAGCTGGCTGTCCCTGATCAACTAGAGTGGGACGGGAAAGTCAGTATCTTTGAGGAACAGCTGACAAGAACTATTTTGCGCACTATAGACGATAATAACCGGGCCACAAAAACACTCTCTCATCGTCTCCACCAAGCACACCCAGGCACTCGGCTACGTTATTCAGCACAACGGATCGACGAATTGGAAGCACGATTACAGCGCAGCTTAAAACAGGAACTGGGAAGACATCGGGAAATTTTAGTTCGCCTCATGACAGCCGTCATCAATGCAAACCCGAAGCATCAGCTCGCGAGCCTAAAAGAGCGCTACCACTGGAAAAAGACAGAGCTGTCCAAGGCAATTCGTGAAATTCTTGCCCATCATGCGGCCAGACTAACGGTCGCCAACAGGGCACTGAACGCCATGGGACCCCTGAATACACTTGACCGAGGTTACGCCATTGTGTCAAGGCGGGATACCGGTAGTATTATCAGGAGTCCGGTCTCAGTATCATCAGGAACCGGCATCTCCGTACGTCTATCTCAAGGCACCTTGGATGCAACCGTTGATGCAATGCAAACGGACGAAACAACGTAAGATTTCGGAAGAATCGCTCGAATCTATTTAAAGAAACTCTCAATAGGTGGGCTAAAACGATCAACATCCAAAAGAAACGAATCGTGGCCCTGAATAGAAGAAAGCTTTAAAAACTCCAGTTCACGTCCCGGTATTTTCAGTTGATTGGCAAGTTCACGTTGCTGGTGCAAGGGAAATAACATATCGGTTTCTACGCCGATTACCAGAACCCGTTCAGCCTGAATTTTTGCAAGACCCGCCTCTACTGAATCACCATGCTCAGCTACATCAAATAAATCGCTAGCACGCGATAAATAAAGGTAGCAATTAGGATCAAATTGACCAGTAAATTTTTTTGCATGATGTTCCAAGTAGGCCTCTATCTCAAAATCAGGCGAATTAGAATCCATAGCCTCCTTCTCTTCCGAAACTTTCTCCCGTCCAAAGCGCTTTTGCCACTCCTCAGCGGAACGATAGGTCATCATGCCAATCTTGCGTGCCAGACGCATTCCTGTCAGCGGCAGGAAATCCACCTTGTAGTTGCCCCCGAGCCAGTTCGGATCCCGCCGAATCATCTCCCTTTGTAGGGATCGCAAAGCGATAGCAAATGGCAGTGCCCTAGAAGCCGAAGAAATAATAATTAATCCTCTTGATGCCCCCGGAAAAAGAATCTCAAATGCCAGTGCAGACATACCGCCCATAGAGGGGCCAACCGTGGCATGTAATTTCTCTATTTGTAGTGATTGAATGACCTCCCAAGCCCCGCGAGCCACATCTTGCAGCATAAGAACCGGGAAACTGAGTCTATAAGGCTCGCCTGTAACAGGATCTACCGAAGCGGGGCCCGAAGAACCAAAGCAGCTCCCAATCGAGTTCACGCAAATAACAAAATATCGCTGCGTATCAATTGGCCGGCCCACCCCAATGATCTGTTCCCACCAACCGGGTGATGGATCTTTGGACGAAGAAGTCGCATGAGCAGAGGGCGAGAGGCCGGTAAAAACCAAAACCGCATTGTCACGGGCCTCATTTAATGTTCCCCACGTTTCATAGGCAATCGTAGGACTCTGAAGGTGCCCACCCCTGTGCATGGGAAATACCCCTTCTAGGGTGATGTGCTGACGTGCAGCGCTCAAAATATAAACCTCATTGGTGAATCAAGGCTGACAGTGTAAGTCCCTCCAGCCGCTTAGTATGTAACTTCTTGTTATGAGAATAGGTACGTAATTTCATTTAGCAGAATAGGGGTTCTGGCTACTTTTGAACTCAACCCTAAGCGCCGCTCCCTCCAGCCCGAATTGTCGCCGAAAGGTATTGGTTAGATAGCGGCGATAGTGGCCAGGTAAGCGCTCAGCTTGATTTCCGTGCACGATTATTACTGGAGGATAGCGCCCTCCTTGATGCGCATACCGCAAACGGACCCGTCTGCCACGAACCACCGGGGGTGGATGCGCTATAAGAGCGTTGGCCAGCACTCGGTTCAGGCGTGGTGTTGGAAGATCCTTTCCCGCAGCCTTATGGGTACTTAGGGCAGTTTTTACAAGATCACTGATCCCACTTCCGTGCAGAGCAGAAACGTAATGGACAGGTGCGAAAGAGGCGAACTCAAGCCTACGCTCCAGTTGCGCCTCTACCTGGCGACGCCATGTGGGGCTAAGACCATCCCACTTGTTCACTCCAATGGTAAGCGCACGACCACGCTGAATAACCAAACCGATTAGGTGAAGGTCCTGATCGGTAAGGCCTTCCTGGGCATCTAGTAGCAAAATTGCTACGCCTGCATCTTCCACTGCCTTCAGGCTTTGTACAACGCTATATTTCTCAACGGTTTCCTTGATTCGCGCTCGCCGACGAATACCAGCGGTATCAACCAGTACAAAATCACAGCCGTCCCGCTGACAAGGCAAAAGAATACTGTCTCGTGTTGTCCCCGGCTCCGAAGAAGTAAGTAAACGATCTGAACCTAGGAGACGATTGATTAAGGTCGACTTACCGACATTGGGTCGGCCCACAACTGCCAGCCTTGGCCCTAGAAGTTCTGACTCAAGCTCATCTTGTGCGCCTACCTCAAAAGTTTCGAGCACCTGCTCAATGAGCGTACTAATTCGCTGTCCGTGGGAAGCGGAAATGGCAACCGGATCTCCCAATCCTAGACTATGGAATTCTGCTTTAGCGATCTCAGCCGAAACTCCCTCTGATTTATTAACAGCCAGTGTGATAGGTTTGTTCTTTGACCGAAGTTTGGCGGCAAGGCCCTCATCTGCAGACATCAATCCATCTTTATAGTCTAGCAAAAGAACAACAGCATCTGCTTCTGCAATTGCAACCTCCGCCTGCTCCATTGCCTGCGCACTTATCTCGGACTCATTATGGTCAAAGCCACCGGTATCAATAACTACATAGGGACACTCTCCAAGTTTTCCAAAACCATAGCGGCGATCACGGGTAAGTCCTGGAGAATCTGCCACCAAGGCATCCTTTGATCGGGTTAACCGATTAAAAAGCGTCGACTTACCTACATTCGGTCGGCCCACGAGAACAATTGCAGGAACCATGAAAACACCAAGAGAACCCGCAGGGGGCTACTCATCAACCACCACGGTAAAAGCGGCAACAGTGCCATCATCTGATTGAATAAACAGGTTATCACCCACTACCAATGGGGCAGCAGCGATTCTCCGAGGGGCAGCGCGAACGCGGGCTAACAGATTTCCATCCGACGGGCTTAACCAATGCAGATAGCCCTCCAAATCACCTACCACGATAGAATTTCCATAAGGAGTCGGCGCCGTAACATCCCGGAGTCTGAGAGCATCCTGTCGCCATCTCGGGGTACCCCGAGTTCTATCAAGAGCCACAACTTCACTAAACTCATCAGTCACATAAACGTTACTCCAGTCAGCACCAAGACCAGAATGACTGGAAAGTTCCTGTTGCCAAAGCAGCAAGCCTGTTTCCAGTGCTACCCCCACAGCTCGTCCGTGATAACTCACCGCGTACACATCGTTACCAACCACCTGCAACCCTGCACTGATATCTACTAGCCGCTCCAACTCTGTTCTTCCGGTCGGTATTGCTACTGCAACCTCCCAACGGGGATCGCCTGAAGAGACCTCATAGGCACCAAGCCGACCGTTATCAAAACCAGTAACTACCACCGAACCCGTGACATGGGGAGCCGTATTGCCCCGCATTGTTAGACTGGGCACAGTTTGCTCCACTGACCACAATTCTCGACCATCGATTGCGGAGAAACCCTGCAGGCGTCCGTCGACGGTACGCACAACGACCACCCCACTACCGATAGAAGGAGCAGCTAGAATTTCGCTCCCAATCTCCTGTACCCAGCGTTCCTCGCCAGTTTCCGCATTTAGCGCTAATAGCTCCCCATCGCTAGTACCAAAAACCACAACACCTTCTCCATAGCTAGGTCCTGCAGCTAAGGCTAAATCTGTTCGAACATCCCAGTGATTCTGTCCACCCCTAGAATCAAAGGCAGCCGCTTGACCACTATGACTGCCAGCAAAAATGCGGGCTCCATCCGTTGCAGGCGCAAGACCCAACCGCAAGGCTTCTGCCCCACTACCAACCTTTGTGCTCCAGAGTTCCCGAACCGTGAGGGTAGCATCGAACTCCGTCAATTCTGCTGGCAGCTCAATTGGATCATCGTCACCACCTCCGAATAGTTCACAGCCACCTAGTAAAAAAATAGCTATAAAACTCAACCGCCTCATGGACTAACCTCTGAATCCAACGAGCTAACGGTGGGCAAATCATCGAGTTTCATTTGTACTAAGACACGGTCAATCATTTCGCTATCCCCAGTCGTAAGAGCTTGAGCATAGGCCAAGCGAGCATCATCGGGATTTCCCAAAGCGACGTGTATGTCACCGCGAACTTCATTGTAACGCCCCGAAAACATCCCCGCGTCTATATCAAGGAGTACCAGAGCTTCCTCGTAAGCTTCTTCATAAGTTAAAACACGGGCTAATCGCAGGCGTGCAACTAAGGCCAATTCAGCATCCTTAGATCCTTCCATAACATAACGTAACTCATCACTAGCTAACTGAATGTTGTTATTCTCTAGGTACACACGTGCCATAAGGAGCCCCCCCTGATCTGCATAGGGAGTAGAAGCATAATCAGCGCGTAACTGCTCTAAATGAGCTGCCGCCTCACTATCAAAATCATCAATTGCTGCGGCCCGTAACTCTTGATACAGGGTTGCCGCCGACTCTGCTTGGCGTTGTTCATAAGCCGTCCATTGATTCCAGCCCACTAACAATGCGACACCCAGAGTGATACCACCTACGAGATACCAACCGTTATCACGCCACCATTGCCGCATACTTTCTAATTGTTCTTTTTCAGATAGAAACTCGTCCATACGAAGGCTCCTAACCCATAAAAATTAATAATTCTCACTCTGTTAATACACTAAATGTATAAAAAGACTGCGCTTTAAGATTTATGTATCTCTATTTCGTAGTCAATTAACTCCGTTGCGCAGATGCTGTATCAACTCATCCAGCGTTAACGTAAGCTGTGGGCCATCGTCCCGCAGGGGCTTAACGCTGATGTGGTCACCCTTCTGCTCATCATTTCCCAAAATTAGGGCCAACCTGGCCCCACTGCGATCAGCCCGGCGCAACTGAGATTTTAGGCTTCCACCTATGGCATCTACCAGCAGATACAGGCCTGATACTGAGTCCCTAAGGGATTCGCCCAACACAAAACCCTGTGTTCGCTCAATATCCCCGATCATTGCGAGGTAAGCATCTGGAGATTTTCTAGGAACGTTACGCCCTTCAACGCGAAGTAATTCTACAACGCGCTCTACCCCTAATGCCCACCCAACTGCAGGCGTATCCTTACCCCCCAAATGAGAAATTAGACCGTCATATCGACCACCAGAGCAAACTGCGCTCTGGGCCCCCAGCCGATCGCTGACCCACTCAAACACTGTGCGGTTATAGTAATCTAAACCCCTGACTAATCTCGGGTTCTCAATAAAATCTACTCCGACGCCTGAAAGGAGGGATTTCACTTCTTCAAAGTGGGCACGAGATTCTACATCCAAATAATCAGCTAGCAATGGCGCTTCGCCTAAAAGTGCTTGCATGGAGGGATTTTTACTGTCCAAAATTCTTATGGGATTACGCTCAAGACGCCGCTGACTATCGTGATCTAATTTTTCTTGTCTGGCTCTAAAGTATTTAACTAATGCTTTTCTATAACTTGCTCTAGCCGAGGGTGTGCCGATAGAGTTTATTTCCAATGTAAGGCTCTTGAGGCCCAAACAATTCCAAAGCCTTGCTGCCATGACGATAAGCTCGGCATCCAAGCCAGGCCCAGAATAACCCACGGCCTCTACATTCAGCTGGTGAAACTGGCGATACCTTCCTTTTTGCGGCTTCTCATGCCGAAACATGGGGCCACTGCACCACAGTTTTTGCTGCTGATTATGAAATAAACCATTACTTAACCCAGCTCGCACAACACCGGCCGTTGCCTCTGGCCGAAGAGTGACGCTGTCACCATTGAGATCCTCAAATGTATACATTTCCTTTTCCACAATGTCGGTTACCTCACCGATGGATCTTTGGAACAATTCTGTCCTCTCCAACACGGGTATTTGAATTCGCTTGTAACCATAAGCATTGAAGAGATCTATGGCATTAGATTCTAAAAAAGACCAAGCGGCCTCCTCCTCTGGAAGGATGTCATTCATCCCACGTACACGCTGAATCAGTTTTTCCATTTCAAGATAAAATCTGTTGATTGACTATCAAAAGATTTTGTTTCCAATGCCGATAACACCTCAAAGTTACCTACAAAAGATGTGGAGTAACTGACCTCACCGGAGACAGAAGAGATTACAACCTGATCAGATTTCTGTGACAAATAAAACGACCAAATAACAAATCCAATAATCACAAACAAAAATAAGATCCCAAGTACTACCTTCCACCCCTCAATAGATCTAATGCGGCCGCCAACCCTAATCGATTGGCTGGCCAGGGGTACCATTGAAAATTCGTTGCCTTTCGCCTGTCGATAGTATTGCGCCAATAAATCCGACTCGTGAAGGCCAAGATGTTTACCATATTGGCGCAAATAACCTTTTGTGAAAACAGGAGCACTAAAAACCTCTAAATTATCCTCCTCGAGTGCCTGCAGGAAGTGTGGCTCAATACGCAGCTCCGTGGAAATTGCCTCCAGAGAAAGCTTTAGGTCCTCCCGAGCACCTTTAAGCATCCGACCTATGGTCAAATCTTTAGACTCCGCAACCTCCTCGTCCAATTTTTTACGTTTTTTGCCTACTTTACCTGGCATTCGCATTCCACTTTTTTAGCTCTTTGCTAACTAAGTCTCCTAAGCACTCTATCGCGCAATCTAGTGCGCATGCGATTTTCTACCTTTCCCGCAAGCTGACCGCAAGCCGCATCAATGTCACTACCCCGTGTCTGTCGTATTGTGGTGACAACCCCCCGGGACCTTAAGTATTGACAGAACTCGTTGATAGCGTGCTTGGACGAACACTGAAATTGCGCTCCAGGAAATGAATTAAAGGGTATCAGATTCACCTTAGCAGGACGTCCCCGAACAAGGCTCGTCAATTGCCTCGCTTGCTCCAGAGAATCATTTACATCTCGCAGCATAGCGTATTCAAAGGTAATTTGACGACTAGCAATCTCCTCGGCATAACGCCAACAAGCCTTTAAAAGCTGTCTGATTGGGTGTCGCTTGTTGATCGGTACAAGCTGGTCACGCAAATTATCCGTTGGGGCATGCAACGAAACAGCTAGAGCCACATTACATTCCTTGGCTAGACGATAAATCATTGGCACGAGCCCTGCAGTGGAAATAGTTACCCTGCGACGCGAAAGACCAAAACCATAATCATCGACTAATAGCTGAATTACAGGCATCACGTTGCGATAGTTTGCAAGTGGTTCGCCCATACCCATAAATACAATGTTCGTGATTACACCCTCAATCTTAAGTTCACGATTTGCTAGAAATACTTGGCCCAAAATCTCTGCCGCGGTCAGATTACGATTAAAACCATGATGCCCCGTAGCACAAAACGCGCAATCAAGCGCACAACCAGCCTGAGACGATATGCAAAGAGTTCCCCGGCTGAGTTCAGGGATAAAAACTGTCTCAACCGCCTGCCCAGAACCCACACTTACCAGCCATTTCGTAGTTCCATCTTTGGATCTGTCCGTATGTATTATTTCGGGCAAATCTAGAGTTGCGATGAGATCAAGATGCTTTCTAAACTGAGCACTGAGATCGGTCATGCCATGAAAATCCAGCACACCACGACGATATACCCAACGCATGACCTGACGCGCGCGATAAGGTTTTTCGCCCAAACCCTCAAAAAAATACCTAAGCTCTCCAGGTGCAACCCCAAGGAGATTTAACTTCTCCGCACCGTCGTATCCGTGGTACTTGGGTAGCTCAGCACTCAAGGCCTTCGTAAGCAAATGCCCTCCTCAGAAAAAAAGAATTTTATTTCCTCGGCGGCTGTCGACGGCCCATCTGAGCCGTGCACAATATTCCTTTCAATAGATTCTGCGAAATCGGATCGAATCGTTCCTGGATCTGCTTCTGCAGGATCTGTAGCACCCATGATTAACCGATTCTTCTCGATGGCTCCTTCCCCTTCCAATACTTGAACCATCACAGGACCAGAGGTCATGTAACTAACCAAATCAACGTAAAAGGATTTTTCCCTATGCACAAAATAGAACTGATTAGCCTGCTCTCGACTAAGCTTAAGCATCTTCGCAGCTACGATTCGCAGTCCCTCCCCCTCAAAACGTCGAAAAATCTCGCCGATTAAATCCTTCTCAATACCATCTGGTTTGATGATAGACAGGGTTCGCTCAACACTCACAATGATATCCCTTGATAAAATAAGTATTTCGATGCATCAGTCGATACTGAAACTTTCACCACAACCACACTCCCCCTTAACCTTCGGATTGCGAAATCTGAAGACCTCATTCATGCCTTCTTTGACAAAATCGACCTCGGTTCCATCTATGAGCTCAAGACTCTTGGGGTCCACCACCACCCTGACACCATGTTCTTCGAAAATCATATCATCTGCATTAATTGAATCAGCATAATCGACTACATAGGCATAGCCAGAGCAACCGGTTTTTTTCACACCAACCCTTAAACCAACATTATCTCCGCGTTCACCCATGAACAACTGAACCCGCTTTGCAGCACTTTTTGTGATCGAAATTGCCATACTAAGTCTTCTATTTAAATTATTCCCTCAAGTGCCTGAGCGCACCCTAACAAGGCATCCTCAATTAACAGCAGCTTGCCGAACTTTTCAACTGGCACCTCCAGCATGTCGGCCAAACTACGAATGTTAAGCTGCCTTAAAGCAATTGCAGGGCGACCTCCTAACCACTCAGACACCCAACTGGCAGCTGCCAAAGTGTGGGGACAACCAAAGACCTGAAACCGACTGGATGAAATAACACTATCCACCACCTGAACCTGGAAGCATACCCACACGTTCAGGGTTCGATCACTAGCCTCACCAGAGACAACCCCCAAAGAACTACGCTCAAACACCCCAACCCCGTAGGGCGAAAGAAAACGTTGCCGTACCTCAGAACTGTAATTCATTAATACTAAAGCCAAGATTTTAGCTCAAAACCCCACGGGCAATCACCAATCAGGCGCAAAAGATACCAATGCACGAAGGCGGGTAACTTCTTTTTTTACTAAGGCAATAGCCCTATCAATGTCATCAATGGTTGTAAAACGGCCGACACTGAACCGCAATGAACCTTGCGCCAAACTGTCGCTGAGGCCTAGTGCCTTTAGTACATAGGAAGCTTCTGGGCTATCTGTATTGCAGGCAGCACCAGAGGAAACCGCAATATCCTCAATCGCTAACCGAAGACTTTCTCCTTCTACACCAGGGATCGCTACGTTCAGAATATTGGGTGAGCGCCGATCTGGATGCCCATTAAGGCGGACACCATCAATACTCTTGAGTCCCTCCCAGAGGCGGGCACGTAAAGTCTCCAACTTGGGTGCCTCATTCTTCATGTCCGCGAGCTCAAATGCCTTTCCAAAACCAACAATTTGATGTGTAGAAAGTGTACCTGCGCGTAAACCCCTCTCCTGCTCTCCACCGTGAACCAGTGGTGTAATTTGTACCCCCGGACGCAAATAAAGTGCACCGATTCCCTTTGGCCCATAAACTTTATGCGAGGTCAGTGAAACCAGATCGACACACCATTCATTGAGTGGCAGCGGCACTTTGCCAATGCTTTGGGCTGCATCAACGTGAAATAATACGCCCTTGGAGCGGCACAACTGGCCTATTTCCGGCAGGGGCTGTATTACACCAATCTCATTATTCACGTGCATAACAGACACCAAAATCGTATTTTCTGTGAGCGCATCAGCGACTTGACGAACTTCAATAAGTCCCGTCGAGTCACAATCTAAGTAGGTAACTTCAAAGCCAGCCCTGTCGAGCACCTTGGCGGTGTCAAGTACTGCCTTGTGCTCAGTTTTCACCGTTATCAAGTGTCCACGCCGGTCACCACGTCCCATCAATGTCCCTTTCAATGCAAGGTTGTCAGACTCTGTAGCCCCAGAAGTAAAAACTATTTCCTGAGGCCTAGCGTGAATCGTTGCAGCTATTACTTCACGCGCTTCACTAACCATTTGGGCCGCTCTTTGTCCCGGCAGATGAACTGAAGACGGGTTTGCAAACGCTCCACCTACTTCCAAGCATCCGTTCATGGATTCCACTACCCGAGGATCCACTGGTGTTGTTGCGGCATAATCTAGGTAAATAGGTTCTATCTTTTTCATTTTGATTTCTTTCTAGGATCCAGCGCTGACAAAATTCCGCGCAAAATATTAATCTCATTTTCATCTGGCATTGCGCGATGAAAAATTTTTCTCAGGCGAAGTTTCAGTTGGCGAGACTGCCCAGCCCTGAGAAACCCAACGTTATACAGTACATCTTCCAAATGCTTGTGAAAGCTTTCCAGCTCCTCAGTGCTAGCTAAACGTTCATTATGTCGGCCCTTTAAGGGCTTATGCTGAGGATATGCCAAGCATAACTCGTAGCATAGAACCTGAACTGCCATTGCCAAATTTAGGGAACTATAAGCAGGATTTGTTGGAATGTGGACCAAGCGCTGGCAATGACCAAGGTATTCATTGGTAAGACCAGAATGCTCGGGCCCCATGACAATAGCCACTTGATTGCTATCGAGATGCTCCCATATGGAGCGCGCACAAGTCTTAGGGTCTATGGTAGGCCACGCTAAACTCCGAAGCCTCGCGCTGGAGCCGACTACAAAACCACAATCACCAATCGCCTCGGCGAAAGAATCAACCACGCGGGCACTCCGAAGAACTTCATCTGCGCCGGATGCCCGAGCAGTCGCATCTGCACTTGGAAACACCTTAGGTCGAACTAAGACCAAATCCTTCAAACCCATGGTCTTCATGGCCCTGGCACTAGCGCCAATATTCCCCGGATGACTCGTTTCTACAAGGACAATACGTACTGGAATATACATAAGAGTTTGTCAGAGCAAAAAGAGTATTCTACTCTTCTATTCCCTCTCACTCTCCGCGAGACTTAGTAAATGATGCATGGGATGGTTAACATCGCAGTGCGCGCCGCTCGACGCGCTGGTGAGATAATGGTTCGGCGCCTAGATCGGTTGGACTCTATAAGGGTGACTGAAAAAGAAACAAACGAATATGTAACAGAAATTGATCACCTTGCAGAGGAGGCCATAGTCGAGGTTATACGCGATCATTATCCGGAACACGCCATTCTTGCGGAAGAAAGAGGACAAGAGGGAGAACACGAGTTTCAGTGGATCATTGATCCTCTAGACGGCACAACAAACTACGTACATGGATTTCCCGTATTCTCTGTCTCTATTGCTATAACCCGAAAGGACCAGTTAGAACATGGCGTAGTTTACGATCCGATCCGACAAGAAATTTTTACCGCAAGCAGAGGTAGTGGTGCGCAACTCGAGGGCCGGAGAATTAGGGTTAGTCAACACAAAAAAATAAATGAGTGCCTTATTGCCACAGGTTTTCCCTATAGCAAAAATCAGCAATATATAAATGAATACATGGATATGCTCAAAGTCGTCATGAAATCCAGTGCGGGCGTACGCAGGGCTGGCTCAGCAGCGCTAGATTTGTGCTATGTCGCAGCAGGACGTGTGGACGGATTTTGGGAGTTTGGCCTAAAGATATGGGATATTGCTGCAGGGGCATTAATTATCCGCGAAGCAGGAGGGCGAATTAGCGATTTTCAAGGGACAGACCGCTATCTACAAACTGGTAACGTCGTAGCTGGTAACCCAAAAATATACGCTAAGCTATCTAAGATATTTGCGCCGTACGCGGAGAATTTAGAATAACCGGAGACAGATGCAGCCTGAGGTTAAAATAAAGGTACTTCCATGCAGGCCACCTAAGGCATATCGTCGATTTCTTGGCGCTTGGGTGGCAATAAATCAGCAGGAGAAATCTTTAGTGCTAAGGCTGCAGTGCAAGCGACATAAATCGATGAGTATGTGCCCACTATAACCCCAACCATCAAAGCTTCGGCGAAACCATTTACTGCTTGACCGCCCCACACGTAAAGGGCAGACAGTACTAGCAAGGTCGTGAAACTGGTAATTAGGGTTCGCGCCAACATTTGGTTAATGGACACATTGACAATTCTCTCAGCAGTACCCCGACGAATAACACGAAAATTCTCCCGAATCCGGTCAAAAACCACAATCGTGTCGTTCAAAGAGTAACCAATGGTGGCGAGCAAAGCTGCCAAAACTGACAAATCAAAGCTCAGCCCAAAGAATGAGAAAACACCTATCACCACAATGACATCGTGTACCAAGGCTGCAATCGTGCCGGCTGCAAATTTCCTGTTGAAGCGCAACATTACGTATGCAAATATCAGGATAAGCGCAAATAACATGGCTAACCCGCCTTGCTCTGTTAGCTCCTCGCCCACCTGAGGTCCTACAAACTCGATGCGTCTTAACAGTACGGAGGAATCATATTCACGCAAAGTATCTAACACGCGGTCCCGAACAACAGTCCCTTCTTCTTCATCACCGCTTGGAGGCAAACGAATCAGTACGTCGTTTGCACTACCAAAATTTTGCACCAGCGCAGTGCCATACCCTACGTCAGCCAGTGCATTACGCATGTCGGTCAAGTTGGCAGCGCCTGAATAACCCACCTCAAGTAACACACCGCCAGTAAAATCTACCCCAAAGTTGAGCCCTCGGGTTCCAATAGATCCCAATGAAAAAAAGATAATCACACACGAAAAGAACACCGCAATGCGGCGTCCACTCATAAAATCAAAATCTGGGACCCTTGCAAATAGCTGCATCAGGACGTGCCCCCGCCAATGGCCAAACGCTCAACCTGTCGTGATCCATAAATGAGATTTATAACCGCACGGGTACCAACAATGGCTGTGAACATAGAAGTTAAAATTCCCAAACTTAGCGTGACGGCAAATCCTTTGATAGGCCCTGTGCCGAACATAAACAGTACCAGCGCTGCAATGAAGGTAGTGACATTCGCATCCGCAATGGTAGAAAACGCCTTTTCATAGCCTGCACGTATGCTTGCCTGGGGAGAATTTCCATTGGCAAGTTCTTCCCGAATACGTTCAAAAATTAGTACGTTGGCATCCACGGCCATGCCAACCGTGAGCACTATGCCTGCAATACCTGGCAATGTAAGCGACGCTTGCAATAAAGATAGCAATGCCACAATCAAAATCAGGTTAGCAAACAGCGCGAAGTTAGCTGCTAGCCCGAATACCCGATAATAGAAAAGCATGAATGCAACCACTAACAAAAAGCCAATCATGACTGCGTTACGGCCCATCTCGATATTGTCCTGGCCGAGGCTTGGGCCAATCGTTCGCTCCTCAACTTTCACGATGGGCGCTGCCAACGCACCGGCCCGCAAAATGGGGGCCAAGTTCTGGGCCTCGAACGGACTCAAACCCGTTATCTGGAAATTACTGGAGAAAACACCCTGAATTGTCGCAACATTGATCACGGTTTCTTCCCGAACAGTCCGGAGTACCTGCTCTCCTCTCCGCTCCACAAGTTCGGGTTTCTCTTCGATGTAGACCACCGCCATGGGCCGCCTTAAATTGGCCTGGGTAGCCTCTAGCATGCGCTGCCCGCCCTGCGCGTCAAGCCGGATAAAAACTGCCGGTTGGCCCTGGGAATAGCCGGAGGTAGCATCAACTAGTTGATCCCCGGAAGCCACAATCTCTCGCCTCAGTAGAACCGGGGTACCGTCTCTCTGTTCGCGAAGAATGGAGTTTAAGGGAGGACGATTGCGCCGCTGGGCCTCAAAAGCATCATTTTCCCAGTCGACTAATCGGATCTCCAGCGTTGCTGTAGCACCTAAAATACGCTCTGCCTGGGCAGGGTCCTGAACGCCAGGTAACTGAACAACGATGCGATTAATGCCTTGGCGCTGCACGATTGGTTCAGCAACACCGAGCTCGTTCACGCGGTTACGTAAAGTAGTCGTATTCTGCTGAATCGCAAAATCCTGTCGTGTGCGGATCTGACTTTCGGATAGCCTAATCTCATAGCTAGGCTGTCCCTCTATTATCGTCTCATCAATGATTACAGAATCTGCTTGTCCCAACGGACTATTGATTCCAGTTGTGTTATTAAGCGCACTAATAATTTCAGAGACCGCTTCCCGATCCTCTTCACGCTGAACTTGGACCGTGATAAATGTTTGCTCAGGGGTCGCTCTAGCGCGAAGACGTTTCTCCCTAAACTGAGTGTTTAAGTCTGCTACGTAGGTTCCCAAGTACTGCTGGGTCGCTGTTTCGAGATCTACCTGATAAAGAAAATGTACCCCGCCCCTTAAATCCAATCCCAAGCTCATTGGTTTAAGTCCCATAGCTCTAAGCCAAGCAGGCGTACGTGGAGCTAGTGTCAAAGCTACTATGTGGAAATCCAGTGCCTCACGAAGCACGCCGCTTGCCTGTAGTTGCATAGGCACATTATTAAAGCGGACCAGTACAGCATTCTCTTCAAAATCAGCCGCTATGTAATTAATATTTTCTTCTTCAAGTACAGACCTGATGGCCGAAAGCGTGAACTCTGGCACAGCTTGACCGTCCTCCCGACTGACCTGCAATGCGGGATCGTCACCAAAGATATTCGGCAAGGCAAGAATAGTGCCAAAAACCACCACGCCAAGAACCAACAGATTCTTCCATAGAGGGTAACGATTCATAGCTCAGGCCCGATCAGGCATTTTTCACTGTGCCCCTAGGAAGCACAGCTCCAATAGTATGTTTTTGAACCTTTAGCAAAACGCCCTCAGCTACCTCTACTGTCACAAAATCCGGTCCTACATCGGTAACCTTGCCTAGAAGACCTCCGCCAGTAACTACTTCCGCACCACTTTCTAGGGACTCAATCATTTGCTTATGCTCTTTCTGTCTTTTGCTTTGTGGCCGAATTAACAGAAAGTAGAAAAGTACAAAAATAATGATAAGTGGCAAAAAGCTCATCAACGGGTTTCCTTGGGTACCCCCAGCTTGAGCCCAGGCTGAATTGACTAAGAACTCCATGTGCTACTCGTTTGACTTCAAACCCGCATGAAACGGGATAGCTATTATGGCATAGCTCGGGCCAAACGGTCCTCTACAAAAGAATCAAAACGTTGTTCTTCAATGGCCTCGCGCATCTCAGCCATTAACATCTGATAGTAGTGGAGATTATGTAGAGTCGCGAGTCGTGCCCCCAGAATCTCATTGCAAGAGTTAAGATGGCGCAAATAGGCGCGACTGTATTTCTGACAGGTGCAGCAAGCACAAGATGGATCCAGTGGTCCGGTGTCGCTCTTGAAGCGAGTGTTGCGGATGTTAAGCGTACCCTCAGACGTAAAAAGTTGGCCGTTACGAGCGTGGCGGGTTGGAATAACGCAATCAAAAATATCAATCCCGCGAGCAACCGCCTTAATAAGATCACTTGGCAAACCTACGCCCATTAAATAGCGTGGCCTCATGCTGGGCAAGAAAGGTTCTAATTCCTCTAGTACCGCCAAGCGCTCGTTCTCTGTTTCTCCCACGGCTAATCCGCCCACGGCATAGCCATCTAAATCGAGCTCTATGAGCCCACCCAAGGACTCTTGGCGAAGCCGGGTAAAGGTACCTCCCTGCACAATGCCAAACAAAGCAGCATCGGTTGTAGAACTGCCTTTAAATGCATCGAAGGCAAGACGGCAGCGTGCAGCCCAGCGCAAAGAAAGCTCCATAGATTCTTTCGCCGCGACTTCATCAACCGGATAAGCTGTGCACTCATCAAAAACCATCACGATATCGCTATCGAAGTAATGTTGCAGCTCAATTGCATGTTCCGGTGTCAGCATGACGGTCTGTCCATCTACGGGCGAGCGAAACTCAACGCCTTCTTCCGTCACAGACCTCAAACTATCTAAGCTCCAGACCTGAAAGCCCCCGGAATCAGTAATGATGGGACCATCCCAATTCATAAATTTATGTAGACCCCCGTGAGCCTTAATGACCTCAATACCGGGACGTAACATGAGATGAAAAGTGTTGCCGAGGATCATCTCGCTTCCTACAACGCGAAGTTCTTCGGGCGTCATGGCTTTGACACTCCCGTAAGTACCCACTGGCATGAAGGCAGGTGTTTCCACGCAACCACGCCGAAAAGTTATCCTCCCGCGCCGAGCTCTCGCCTCAGTTTTGAGTACTTCAAATTTCATGGTTGCACCAACATAGCATCACCATAACTAAAAAACCGATAGCGGTGTGCCACTGCATGACGATAGGCATCAAGCACCGGCTGGTGCCCAGCGAACGCTGCTACAAGCATCAAGAGTGACGACTCAGGAAGATGAAAATTTGTAATCATTGCGTCAACAACACGAAACTGAAAGCCAGGATATATGAAAAGAGTTGTTTCACCTTCGTGGGGATGTAGTAGCCCATTGAGAGCAGCGCTTTCTAAAGCTCGAACAGTTGTAGTACCAACAGCGATGATGCGTCCACCATTCGCTTTTGTTTTCTTGATGCAATCGCAGAGATCTTCCGAAACCTTAAACCACTCGCTATGTAACCGATGATCTTCGACTCGCTCAGTACGCACAGGAGTAAACGTACCTGCCCCGATATGCAGAGTAAGAAAAGCTCGCTTAATGGACCGCTTATCCAAAGAATCCAGAAGAATTGGGTCAAAATGTAATCCAGCGGTAGGGGCAGCGACAGCCCCGGGCATTCGGGCATAGATAGTCTGATAGCGTGCCTTATCCTGGGTTTCCGCAACCCGTTTAATGTATGGCGGGAGAGGTACCTCACCATGAGCTCTTATAAATGGATCAAGATCGGTATCGAAAGCAAGCTTGAAGAACCTGCCTTCTTTTTCTAGGACGTGGGCACTTACCCCGTCTGCTAGCTCCAGAGCTGTTCCCATTCGTGGGTTCTTACTCGCTCTAAGCTGGACGGTTGCCGTACGAGCCCCAGTAACCCGCTCCAGCAAAATTTCCACCTTGCCACCCGCTGGTTTGTGACCATAGAGACGAGCGGGAATGACACAAGTATCGTTCAATACTAATAAATCCCCAGATCGCAGCAGTTGGGCTAGATCAGAAAATTGATAGTCCCCTAGGCTACCCCCCTCCAAAACCAATAACCGACTTGCTGAACGCTGATCTAGTGGTATTTGAGCAATTAGTTCTTTCGGCAGGTCATAATGGAAGGCCTTTCTATCCATGGCGATCAATTCTAACCCGCACAGCTACTCAAAACGCTGGGCTGATATCAAGATTTCCTCATATCTACCCTACTTCCAGTCACACAAGCAGCAGAGGAATTAATCCCCATAACAGTAATCGCGGCGGAAGTGATGACCGTACTTTTAGCAACCCCTGTTTGATCTGTGAAGGTAGAGGCAGTTGACGTGGTGTCAGTAGTACTTGCACCACCCCCCTAAAGAAGTACCTCCCCCTCAACCGCCGCAGGCATTCAAAACAAAAACAATCAAACCCACCAATACAATCTTGATAGAGGAAAACATCCTCAACTGCCGAGATAGCGGAATTAGTAGACGCGCCGGACTCAAAATTCGGTTCTGGCAACAGAGTGAGAGTTCAAGTCTCCCTTAAGGACATCATTAGCGACGACGCAGGGGTGCCTGAAACTCTATTTCCAAGGTTTCCTGCCGGCCATTGCGCATGACACGCAATGCCAGGTTCTCTCCTGTATTAAAGCTGCCGAAGATACGCATGGCATGCTCGGTACTCGTAGGTACACGGCCATTGATCTCCAAAATGACGTCGCCATCGATCAATTCAAGCGTGTCATTACGTGGGGCCCTCACCACGAGGATCCCTTGCTCGGTGTCAAAGTAGGCGCCCAGCGCGGGTGTTAGCTCTACCAATTCCATGCCCCGCCAACGGCCCCCGTCTCGGGCCCCATCTCGGCCCCCGTCTCGGGCCCCATCTCGGCCTGGCCCCCTAAAATTAGCTCCTCTGGAAGAAGAGTCCTGCCGAATCGGCGCCGCACGGCCTCCGCTTCTCGACGGCCGGTTCTCACTGAAGAACGCCCTAGGTGCGGCTACTAATTCCATTTCAAGCTCTCTCCCGTCCCGCTGAAGGGTTAACTGCACAGTATCCCCAGGCTGCACTGCCCTCACCTGTTCCATCAAAGTCTGGGAAGGGGATTCAGTACCACTGCCAACCAAAGATATGCCATCCAAAGAGAGGACCACGTCGCCGACGCTCACACCACTCTCGTCTGCCGGACCCCCGGGGCTCACGCCCAACACCCGCACTCCGTCTTCTGCATCTTCGATGCTGATACCGATCATGGCACCTCTAACCCGGGCAATTCCTACAGCACCCACCAGGCGACGAAACTCCTCGGCAGCCTCACCCATTCGTTCCCTAGCCCTAATCAACTGCACTCGGGTGGACTCATCCTCAGTGGTTAACTCTGGTGACTGTTGGCTTGAAGCGGTACCCGTTACGAGTAATACCCCTACCATTACCAATGCCGACAGGACAAAAGAAAATCTTTTCATGTTCTTACCCTCAATTCAAAACCCAACCTGCTGGAACTGCGCATAACGCACATCGACCAGCGTGTTCATGAGATCAACCCGCTCCCTCCATAATGTTTCTGTTTGCCGCAAATCCAGGCGATTTGCCGATGCATAGGTCAGTTGTTCATCAACGTAACCGATTTGGTCCTCTAGAACCACAACGATAGTAGCTATATCCGCATTTGTGAGACTCGGCTGATATTCAATGCTATTCAGTTCCTGCTCCAATTGCGCCGACTCAGCAGCTAACAAAGCGTAACCAAGCTCCTCTGCTGGGACTGCGCCCAGCACGCCGCTGCCATCTTCCGGCACTGCCACAACCAGCCCAGACTCTATTTTCACAGGCATCTCGGGGTCCGTTGGAATCAATATAAAGGCCAACACCGCGACACCAGCTGCTATAGCTAAACTGAGCGACCAATGCCGCAATAATTTAGGTTCTCTACGATTATCACGCTGTACTTCAGCAAGAATTTTCGTCCACACCCCCGGTGGCGGCTGCAATTCGGGCAGCTCCCGTAGTGCCTTCTGAGTAGCCCTTAGCCGCTCAAGCTCTTCTGAGGACTCAGGATCAGTCAATACCTGTGAATGCACACTGGCATCCACAGGCTCTCCATCGCGTATTGTTAGCAGGTCTTCAGTGCAGGTTCGCATACTATTTTTCCATCCTCAGTAAAATCATCTTCCAGGAGTACCCGCAACCGCTCATGGGCTCGAGCCAGCCGGGACTTCGAAAAGCTGGGAGTACGGCCCATCATTCGACCAATCTCCTTGTGTGTATAGCCCTCCACATCGTGTAGCCAGACTACTGCCCTGGCCGTTTCAGAAAGTTCGGCGAGAGCATTTTCCAAAACCATCTGCTGTTCAATCCTCCCCTCTCTGGCGCTGGGGCATCTTTGTACCGACAGATCGGCATCTACCCGCTTAGACGACCAGCCTGAGCGTAGGTGTTGCAGGCATTTGTTCACTGCAATCCGCCTGATCCAAAAACCAATCTCCGACTCACCCCGAAAGCTCCCTGCCTTCTGAAGCACCTCAACGAAAGTCTCCTGAAGGATATCTTCTGCTATAACCGCTGAGGCCAATATTCTCCGGGCTACCGTGTACACCATAGGCGCGAATACCTCATAGAGACGCGTTTGAGCCTCGGCATCTCCCTGTTGGGCACCCGCCACGATTGCGGGATCCACTTGTGGTATCCGGTTTCCCATGATCTATACCTTTCTAGATGCTCTCAAAATCAAAAAGGTCGCATACCTTTCAGATATGAAAACAATTTCTTGCCTTATACTAACGCATCCCTAACTGCCGGGATGGCGGAATTGGTAGACGCGCCGGACTCAAAATCCGGTTCTGGCAACAGAGTGAGAGTTCAAGTCTCTCTCCCGGCACCACGGATTAACCATATCTTCCTGTCTCTCGACCAGCCACAGTGCAAACTACAAAGACATCGAAAGGTCAATCAGGAGCTATTTCTTCGCTACCTGCCAGTCAATTCTAGAAAGACATCATGGCTTTCAATGGATCCGTGAATGGGTACGTGCATGTCTACTTCTAGCTCCAACCGGTCAATGTTTTGGGCCAGCGTGACCATCCTTGGATCTGGATTACTCATGGCCGGTGCACCCGGTGGTGGTGGAGAATAAAGATCTGCATTCACAAGAATTTTCTCTTTTGGGAGATAAACAATTACCATGTTCTGTGCGTGACCTAGACCCTGAATCGGGTAAATTTCCATGACCCGTACGCCGTCACTCACCACATATTTCTGGTTGATGGTTTCAATTGGAGCTGGCCGCCGGCTTTCTGCAAACATTGGATAGAACATAGCCAGACGGTCCGGGCTCAAAGAACGCAATCCCGGATGAAACATAACCTCTTGATAGAAATCACGATTGCCCTGGTGGGTAATAATTGTGGCGCCTTGGGATAGGTATGTACGCAGTCCACCCGAATGATCAAAGTGGTGATGCGTGTTAACAAGATAGCGAATAGGCTTACTGGGAAACAATCGGGTTACCTCCCCGATCACCGCCAAAGAGCGGTCCTCGTTGAGTGGAGCCTCAATTACGGTTACAAAGTCATTGAACTCGACAGCCACACTATGATGGGATCCACCAGTAACCCACCAAACACCGTCCGAAAGTTCCCGGCTTTCTGCGCGAATCATTGACGCCACCGCATTGCGGACCGTATCTGGTACTGTCATTGACGGGACAGCCAAGTTTACCTCAACGCCAGTTACCCTAATTTCCATTGAATTGTGGGCGGGGTTGAGTACTGGGTCACCCTGATGTTCGTGTACCACAGTAGGAAACATTACGCCCCCAAAATCTTCGTACTGAGTATAACGTTGCTCAAACAGCATATCTCCGTACACGGGATTGGGAATCCAAGTGCTCACAATTTCCACAAGATTTTGATCATTAATAGTTCCGTTAATTCTGTATTTTCCGAGAGCTGTAAAAGAAACAATCGTCGCCTTTCTTCCTCCCTGTGTCAGGCCGCCGTTGGAGGAGCCAGCTATAGTAAATGTCGCTGCCACAGGCTCACTTTTTAGAGCCGCCTCGAGAAATCCATGGGGCGTTAGAAGTATGTCAAGGTGACGAAAATCAGCAACAGAAATACCATCTAGATAAGGTCGCATTTGGGCGACTGGTGCGTCACCCTGCAAGTTCCACGCGTAACCACCGCTGAATAACTCTACAATCCTTTGTTCGCCCTGAAACGGTAACCCGCCGCCACGCTCCGGGTAACTGCCACGCCTTCGTACCAGTTCCTCCCGAGACGATCCAGAGCCATAGTCAATTGTTCTGGTATAACTAATGACCTCGAACCTTGGCCAATCATCGCTCAATCCGTAACTCTGCCCCACATTGGCAAACCAGCCAGTACCAGAAAACTGAATGGCTTTAAGATTGGTCGCACCCATGGTTCTGGCGGCTGCCATCAAGACACTACGGGCATCCTGAGCAGCCCCACTTCCAGACGCTAATATTAAAATTGCAATAATGGAGAAATATTTTGGTGCCATCATCAATATCCTTAAAATAATTATCGTTGCAGCTCTATGCCTGCTTTCCACACTCTCGAGATGTCTCGCGTTACTGTGATATCTTCAGTGGGATCTCCCCTCACAAGAACAAGATCTGCGCGAAAACCGGGTTGGATCCTACCTCTATCTGACAAACCGAAAGCCTCCGCAACATTGGAAGTGGCTGTACGCAGTGCTTCAGTGGGCGAGAGTCCCGCGTCTACAAACAGTTCCAATAGGCGGTGCAGGCTCGCACCATGAACGATGCGGGGGTTCCCAGTGAACGCGTCCGAACCCGCAAGTAATTGAACGCCTGCTCTGATAAGGCTGGTCGTGGCCTCATTTGCAGTTATGGTACTTATACCTGGCGGGGGTGTCGGCAGCTCTTTAGTGAGTTCCCCGTAGGCCAAATCAGACAGATAAGGAACGACACGCTCGTCCTGGAGTAAAGCCTGTGGCCCCAAACCCAACAGGCCGTCTATTGCAGTAAGTGTTGGCATAACGAACACGTCGCTTGATGCCAGAAGCTCCGCCAGTTCAGGCTGGGCACCAGAATCGCGCCAGTGATGAACTAACCCGTCTACACCAGCGGAAATAGCGAGGCGAACATCCCCTTGACTTTCAATATGAGCCAAAACCATTAGCCCCGCTTCATGTCCAGCATTCACCAAGGCACGCACCGTATCCTCGTCTAATGTCGGCATACCACTCCGTGCTGCCCTCACACCATTCATTACAATCTTCAGATAATCAACATTTTCCTGGCTTCTTTGTTTTACAAAATCAACCGCCTCCTCTACTCCAGCCACCGTGGGAATCTCAATGCCAAATTCTGTTCCATGCCCGCCCGGCGCTGTAGCCAATATTCCGGCGGACCGGAAATCGGCAACGTCAGCTCGAGTTGCTGCAGCTTCTCGCAAGGGAACCTCGTACGGTGGGAATGTCCCCATATCAAGCACGGTCGTGATTCCAAATCTTAACGACTCTTCTAGCTGACCAACTTCCTGCGTATGGGCATGGGCATCAATCAGGCCCGGAAGTAAAGTTTCGCCTGCCGCATTTATATAGGGTATATCCTCTGAGATCGAAGGGCTGCCAAAGGAAACAATACGGCCATCTCTTACCACCACATCCGTATTGGTGTAGAGCATTTTTCCATCGAAAACGCGCGCGTTCGTCACAACAAAAGATTGTGGAAACGCATCCCAAGAAACAACCAACAGAGAAAAAAACGTAACAACAAGAAACATATTATTCCCTATGTACCTCTAATGTAATGCTGCACGGCGTGCCTGCTCCACCTTCGTGCATTCAGACATTACACCTAGAAAATCTTGGTAGGCTTCCTGCCCAACTACAAACGGATGCTGGACCCCTGTACCTCTGGCTTTGAGTAGGGATATCTTGTTTTGCATTTCATCGTAGAGGGGATGATTCTGTATTTCGACATCCACTTTCATATCCCAAGCATATTGGGAAAAATTCTCGATTGAATCTCTATACTGTTTCAAGCCCTCATTGGTAATCCGTGTCGGATTCAATATGGTGCCACCGAATAGTGCAGCCTTGTGAGTAATTCCTCCGTCTTTCACGGGAAAAATTAAACCCAGTGAGCCCGGCGTGTGGCCCGGTATAAGAATCGTCATTACCTCCACGCCACCTAAACTGATTGAACCCCCGTCCATTGCTTCCAGGTCACGATTCGGGACCGGAACAGACAAAGATCCCTCGACAGAGGCCCGCTCTAAAAGGTCCCAGTCCGGTGCTCCCATAACGATTCGTGCTCCGTATTGCTCCTGAAGATAAGCTGCGCCACCAAAATGATCGGCGTGACCATGAGCAATAATCACGTACTCAATACGAGCTAAATCCAAACCAAGACGCGCCATTCCTGGCATAAAAACCGCTTCGAAGTCATCAATATAACCAGAATCAATGAGGATAATCCCTTCAGGCGTGTCAATTGCGTACACCACAGTTCCCGTTCGGCCAATGGAATAAAGGTTGTCAAAAATCTTCATCGGTTCAAGCACCGGATCGGTACTTTGATTTGGCGTCACTGCACCTTTTGTGCAGAAATAATCAGCAGCAACTACCCATTGTGAACCGGCTATTGTCTGCGCACTGCGAATATGCTCGAGAACCTCTTCCGATTCCTGGGCATAAGCTAAAACAAAAACTGCCACAGTGAACAAGCTGGTCACAAAAATTGCTATTTTTTTTGTTTTCATACTCAGCTGCCTCAAAGTTCCCTGTGCACTATCTTCCCACCGACAACGGTCAGTACAGAGGAGAGATTAAGAATCTGTTCTTCTGGTACAGCAAGATAATCATCACTTAAGACGACAAGATCGGCAAACTTGCCCACCTCGATAGAGCCGAGGACGTCCTCATCATGAGAAAACCAAGCGCTTCCACCCGTATAAAGTCTCAGGGCCTCAAGCCGGGTAATTTTTTGGTCAGCGTTGATCGGTTGCCCCAAAATATTCTTGCCAGTAACCATATAGTAAAGCGAATACCAAGGATTCATAGGATGGCCAACCGTACTATCAGTGCCTGCACCCACTGGGATGCCGCTGTCGACAATTAGCCGGAATGGTGGTCCAGCTCGGTTAGAGTTGGTGCTATAAAAACGTTGGTTTTGCACCGTTACACCGGCACCTAAAGCCTTTAAGCGTTCAATGATCTCGGCGTTGATTTCATGTACGTGAGTTAGGGACCAATGCAGACTGGAGATGGGCGCAATGTCGTTAGCAGCCTCAAATGCCAAAATATGCGCATCGTTTTCTTCCGTGGTTCCCGAGTGCTCCTGCAACAACCATCCTGTGCGCGCCGCTAAGGAAGTTGCGGCATAAAAAGATGAGCTCATAGAATCATTCACCGTATGTTCTCCAAGCCCGGCCACCCTGAACATGTCGTCTCCGAAACCCATAAATGAATTCCTGACACGCTGCTCCACATCCGAATCACCAGATCCGTCTCCGACATCCAGATCCCAGCTCATAAACATCAGACGAACCCGGACGGTCATCTCCTGTCGCTTCCACAATGCAAGCATGGACTGATAGTCTCTCTCTGAAACCAAGAGCTGAGCCCCAGGACGATTGGTACCTGCGGCGTCGATGACCATGGTAAGACCGAGGCTGTTTACATAACGCATCAGGTCGCGCGTGTTCCTCTGACGATCCCGGTCTGTTTGATGGCTCTTTAAGTAATCGTAGGCAGCAATCGCAGCATCACGAGTCTCAATCATGCCGTTTTCTCCCACGTCGATGCCCCCGTCTTGCAATAAATGCCGCGCCAAAGTATTTGTCACCGCCGGTCCGTAAGCACGCAAATGAATATAGACAGGATGATCAGGGGCTGCAGCGTCCAGCTCGGCAAGCGTTGGAAAACGATTTTCTGCAAACTGCACCGGGCTCCAGCCACCGACAGCAGTAATCCACTCCCCTGCGGGTAGATTGGCAGCTTTCTGCATGAGTGCAGCCTGAAGTCCGGCGATGGAACGAGCTGCTTCGATGGATCTCATATCGTGCCCAGGCCTGAGCCCTGCTCTTACAAAATGAACATGCGAATCAATCAATCCCGGGATGACCATCCGCCCATTTAAGTCAATAATCTCGGTACCAGGAGGAATCTCGCCTACCTCATCACCCACAGCAGTAATGCGTCCACGATCCATCAACACATTACCCATGAGGATATCATCCCCACTCATGGTCAAAATCCTGCCATTGACCAGCAGAAGACTTCCCGTCGCCTCTTCCAAGGTTTGCGAAAAACTCTGACAAACCGACCCAATCCAGATGACGAAAAAGAAAACTAAACAAAGTTGCCTCGACATAAGCATTACCATCCGTTAATGACTGTTCGTGTCAATAGTATGCTGATTCTACGATGGCACGAATAACGATACGAGCTTAAGATGGCACTTGGCATTTTTCAGCGTCGGGGTACCGCGCCATGGCAATCTCAAAATCGACTACAGGAAAAACATTTTTGATCCGGAACACCTTTCAGGGCATTGCTACTCTCACTCTAAATCAACCGGAAAAACGCAATGCTCTATCAGGCTACATGATCAGCTTGCTACAGGAAGCTCTCGATGAGCTTGACCAAGACAACACTGTTCGCGTCGTTGTGGTTCAGGGATCTGGTCCAGCCTTTTGTTCCGGACATGACTTGACAGAAATCCGATCAGCTACTACTGAATACCGCAAGCAACTGTTTAGGAACTGTAGCCAGATTATGGTATCTCTTGTGCATCTTTCAAAGCCTGTAATCGCTAAAATCCACGGTCCAGCCACTGCAGCCGGCTGTCAGCTAGTTGCTTCCTGCGATCTTGCTGTTGCGTCATTTGGGGCGCGCTTTGCAACCCCGGGGGTCAATATAGGCTTGTGGTGTCACACGCCACAGGTCGCAGTCTCACGCAACATTTCAGCTAAACATGCTATGGAAATGCTTCTTACAGGCGAAATGATCGATGCCGAAATAGCACAACGCATTGGTCTCATCAACACGGTGGTCCCACAGAAAGAACTTGACGAAACCGTTCACAAGCTTGCAAAAAAAATTGCCGCAAAATCTATGAAGACCATACAAAGAGGTAAAAAAAGCTTTTACAGTCAGATTGGCCTAACGCTGAAACAAGCGTATGAGCAGGCAACCGAAACCATGAGCAAAAACGCAAGTACAGATGAGTCTGCGGAAGGTATTTCTGCCTTTCTAGAAAAGCGCGCACCTCATTGGAATGAACCCCCGGTCAACTGAAACAGGATTGCTCACTACTTTGCATTAATTATCTGTAACCTTTTTTTGAAAATTAACAGCCGTAGAAATCAGCCCTGAGAATCGAAATGGTTTTATCCAAACGAGAAATGTGGCTTTTGCTTGGAACCGAAACTATTTTTTTTGCCGCACTCGCCGCATGGGCCTTATGGTGGCTAGATCGCCTTCTGGAGCCAACTGCGATCATAGGCGCTTTTTTGATAATAGTTATAGGAGACATCGCTACAGTCCTCTTGATGCAACGATTTGCACCAACCAAAATAACACTCTCGGTTGGAGAAACGTCTCACTTGCTTGGAAAAGTAACGGGGGGCTTCTGTGAAAATACAATGGGTACGGTGCTGGTGCGAGGTGAGCAATGGAAGGCACGTTACAAAGGTACTGCGAAACTTGGGCCGGGGGACTCGGTCAGAATTTTATCGCGAACCGGACTGACTCTCCTAGTGGAAGTAATAGAGCAAGAAAACCCCAATCCACTAGTTAGTGGGTCATTGCATAAATAATGTAATTGATCCCAAATCTGTAAGCTAGGGCAGTCATAGGTTCCGGATAACCAGGATCGTCGGCATGCTCCCATGCATCCCCCATGTCCATGTTGAAATTGATCGCGACTAGCAACCGCCCCTCGTCATCATAAATACCCTGCCATCTTGGCGGTCCTTCCATGTGCGCCGTGCCTTGCCACAAATGTCGACGCCCAGGAATTTGCGTTCTCTGGTTTAAATCGTAAAGCACATGCAGAAGCGCATCGTTTTCAGGAATATTTATAACCGGACGGTCTGGAAAAACACGACCAATAACATCCATAAAAACTGCATACTCGTAGGTACCGTGAAAATCATCAGCTACCAGAAACCCGCCCCGAAGAAGATATTCCCTGAGCCTCAGGGCTTCTAAATCTGACAGATTCCAATGCCCAACTTGTTGGACAAATAACCAAGGGTGATCAAAAATCCGATCATCCGTAATTTCTAGATGCCGACTATCATCTGAAACATCTAATAAAGTCAGGCGCTTCAATCCCTGTGTAATATGATATTCCGCCTCCGGGTAATCGATGGCCCACCATGGCCTCCACATCCTACCGTAGCCCCGGGTCGAATAGATTAACCGGCCCATGTGGAATTCAGCCTCTGGTATTGTGCCCTCATCCTGCTGCCATCGCTGACTCTCTGCCACGGGCATAGCTGAGAATAGCACCAGAAACATAAAGCTCGCTTTAATCGCTCCTGGGAATACCTCCATTTATCAATCCAAGTAGGGCCTGGTAAGGTCTTCAGATACCTCCCAAAGTTGAGCGGCCATGGCAGTATCTTCCATGTAACCGCCGGGCTGCACTACGTTACAGTCTGCAAAGTAAAGACCGCTGACACTACTTAGATCGGGACTGGCAGCTACATAGCAAGTTGTAGCTGCACCCTGTTCGATTGTCTTCGGAAGCCGGAAAGCTCCCATGCCGTCCGCCAAATTGCGAGTTATGTTGGTCTGGACACCACCAGGATGCAAAGAGTTGGAAGTAGCATCTGTGCCCTCTAATTTCCTTGCCAGTTCCAGTGAGAAGAGTCCATTTGCCAGTTTCGAGTGACCATAAGCACCTGCCGACCACCCTTCACCCGAAAGATTTTCAAATTGGATGCCACCTTGGGGAGCACTACGGTGAGCGGCACTACCCACTACGACAACTCTTCCTTCGGTTGCGGTGATAACTTGATCCAGTAGCCGGTTCACCAGTATGAAATGGCCCAGGTGATTAACAACAAACTGCATCTCCAGCCCTCTAACTTGCCGCAGATCCCTGAATAACACGCCGGCATTGCAGATCAACATATCGATAGGTACGTTCATGTTGCGAACTTGCTCTGCACAAGCCACAACAGAATCGAAATCCGTAAGCTCCAGCAAAACCGGGGTCGCCTGACCTTTTACACTCTCGCAGGCCATTTCTCCCTTCTCCAGGGTACGTGCTGTTCCAATAACGTGGGCACCCCTGAGCGCTAAAACCCGCATGGTCTCGTACCCGATCCCGGAATTGCATCCCGTAACCAAGGCGGTTTTTCCTCTCAAATCAATATCTTCAGTTACATTTTCAGCTGTCGACATCGGTCCAAAACCACTTTTTGGAACCTGCCCCCCCTGAGCAAAAATTCTGGTGCAATAGGACCCCAATGTAATCAGTGCGCTACTACTAAGAAACCGGCGTCTATTTAGGGGCTGGTCCAAATCCGCTTTTCTCCGTGTACAGGATCATTTCATCATCTAAAGGATGGATTCCGTCTTTCAATAGCCTACCGTTCTATCTTCGCACTGTCCCAATGTTCAGCAATTTTGCCATCTTCAAGTCGAAACATATCAAACCAGGTTGTCGTATACGTTTTGGTCTCATCATCCGGATGTGGATACTCCCTCACAAACGCCAACGTAACTAAATCACCTTCAGCCGTAATCGAAACAACCTGACCCTTTATCTCAGGCTCTATCGGAAGAGGATCTAATCTTCCGAAAAAACCTACAAAAGCCGCGCGACCAGTAGGTACATTTGGATTGTGCTGAATATAGCCCTCCGACATATATTTTTCTGCCAGTTCGACATGACGTCCTTCTAGTACTTCACGCCAAAAATCGTAAACAAACCGCTTATTGTGTGCCAGCTGAGGATCGTCACTTTGTAAAAGCACCTCCTGATCGGGCGCAGGCGTGACTGGGAGTTGCGCCACCAGGGGTATTGCAATAAATAACAGTCCTAAAAAAAACAATGCCTTCTTCACCATAATACTATTCCTCTTTCTTAATATTTGATCATACGAAAGCAGCAGTGCTCCACTAGGTAGAGATGGCAAGCCTAGGAAGGAAGGTTTATTCACCTATTTTGACAAGGAATCAAGCCTTACCAACAGGGCATCCGGAGGCATATAACCACCTACTTGGGTTCCTGTCTCGGTATAGATCGCAGGTGTTCCACGCACGCCGACTAGGTGGCCAAGATCCCAGTGCCTATTCACAGGAGTGGTCTCACACGATTGATTGGGTACCGGGCCACCGAGCTGTGCCACATTAAAGGCATCTATCCGGTCTGCCGCACACCAAACTTTATCCGCTTTAGCCCAAGATTCGGTATCAGGCCCGGTTCTGGGATAGAAAAGATAGCGGACCTCTATTCCAAGTGCATTGACTTTATCAATGTCACGATGAAATTGACGGCAATAACCACAATCGATATCTGTGAACATCGTTATAGTATGTTTTATATCACCCGAATCAGGGCTAAAAATTATCATACTGTCGCTATCAACACTTTCCAAAACAGAAATACGGGCCTGAGCCCTTCGATCTTCGGTCAAGTTCACGCTATTACTGAGATCAAAGAGGTCGCCCTGCAAGAGATAACGGCCATCGACAGTGACATATGCTACATTGGATCCCACTGCAACTTCATACATCCCCGGAACAACGGAATCGTAGATGTCATTTGCTTCAACTCCTGAAAGCTTTGTTGCAAGTTCTTCTTTGGTGATCTGCGAATTTTCCTGCGCTATGCCAATCGCTGCCAGAAATAAAACAGCTCCAGAAAAAAAACTCAAAACTAAATAAACCGCTTTCACAGCACACCCTCCTACTTTGCCACTGCCTCACTATTGAGGTGGATAGCCCGAAGTTCTTAGCTTGCAGCAAATCATTCTAACAGAAGAAATATCTAAGCGGACCTCTAAGCGAGCTTAACCCCGAGGGTGATGCATACTGTGTAGCTGCTTCATCCGCTCCTGAGCTATATGCGTATAAATTTGAGTGGTTGATACATCACTATGACCAAGCAAAAGTTGCACCACTCTCAAGTCTGCCCCATTGTTTAAAAGGTGAGTGGCAAAAGCATGACGGACCGTGTGCGGAGAAAGCCTCTTAGTAATCCCTGCTTTAACAGAATAGCGCTTGATTAGTTGCCAGAATGCTTGACGGGTCATGTGATCCCCTCTGTGGGTGGGAAAAAGGTAGTCTGTCTGGCGACGCAGAAGAATTTTCTCCCTGCACCCATGAAGATATCTTTTAAGCCAACGTTGTGCCTCCTCGCCGAGTGGAACTAACCGTTCACGGTCTCCTTTGCCAATAATCCTGATTACCCCTTGGTTAAGGTTGATCTGGCTCATCCTTAGGTTAACCAATTCTGACACGCGAACACCTGTTGCATAAAGCACCTCAAGCATCGTCCTGTCACGGCACCCCAATGGTTGGGAAATATCGGGCGCTTTTGACAGCGCATCTACTTCTGCCTCAGTAAGGGACTGCGGCAATGACCGGCCGATTTTTGGCATCACGACCTGACTAGTGGGATCTTCCTCAATCATGTCCTCACGAAGAAGGTAACGATAGAACCTGCGAAAACTTGAGAGTTGGCGCGCAGCAGATCGGGGCTTTGATCCACCCGCAGCTCTCCATGCCATATAGTCCATAATTTCGGCCTTTCCCGCGCGGGCCATGGTAATTCCTTGCTTAAGAAAAAATTTATTTAATGACAGTAGATCTGCGCGATATGCGTCAAGCGTATTCTTCGATAGACCACGCTCCATCCAAACTGTATCCAAAAACCGGTCAATTAGGGCTTCCGAATTGTCCTGAAATCCTGGCACTTTCTTGCTACAACAACCTATACGCCGTTTAGCCTATGTTCAGAAAAACCTAAAGTCCATAAACGCTCGTAGAGCATCCCCAAGTTGCATCAAACTACAGGTAAAATCTATATTCCCGAGTTTGGTAAATATGCACACGAAATATAGATAATTGTTGGTTTAACATGATAACCCAGTAGTATGCACGCTCTATCCACAAAAAAATTGTGAGTATAACCACCACACTAAAAACCTCGAAACGCACCGTATATGGCTGCTATGCCTGGCTTATCCTAAGTACTATCGTAATAGCCTGTACGGTAGCTCTTTTTTTTACTCCAAGTATTGGCCGTCGACGTTATTTGGCGAGTTGGGCAGCGAAGTTGTTTTTTCTTCTAATAGGCGCTCCTGTCAAAGTTGAAGGCACCACTATTCATGAGTCTTGTGTTGTCATAGCCAATCACTCAAGCTATCTAGACGGCATCATCCTCACTGCAGCGCTGCCCCCGAAGTTCACCTACATAATTAAACAAGAGATGACAAAAATCCCCGTAGCTGGCTTTGTACTGCGACGCCTAGGCTCAGAATTTGTCAACCGGGAAAACGAACAACACCGAAACCGAGTAGCCCGCCGACTACTCAATGCAGCCCAATCGGGTGAGTCCTTAGTATTCTTCCCAGAGGGAACTTTTGACGAAATTCCAGGCCTTAAAAGATTTAGATTAGGCGCGTTTGGTGCCGCTTGGAGAAGTCACAGGCCTCTCTTCCCTGTGGTCATCTCTGGTGCTCGACAAAAACTACCGGCAAATACTTTTCTGCCATCGCCCGGGCCACTATCGGTCAGAATCTGTAATCCTCTACATCCAGAAAAAACAATTTCGGTTGAGGCACTAATGCAACGCTCTAGAAAAATCATATTACAACACTTAAATGAACCAGATAGAGACCGGGCCGAAAAGCAAACTTAGGTACGCTGATTGATACTGCAGCAACTAGTACACTCGTTGTAACATCAAGCCTGATTTTTTAGAGAACCGGTAATCGTGGAACAGCCGATCTGGCACCCATCTAGTAAACAAATTGCTGACAGTAATATGCAGCGATTTTTATGCCGTAAAAACGTAAGTGGTGATAACTATCATCAATTGTACGAATGGAGTATCGAAAGACCTGACCAATTCTGGGGTGAATTCGCAGAATTTTCTGGAATTCTCTTTGGGTCACCCTATGAGAAGGTAATTGAAAACGTGGAGCAAATGCCTGGCGCTCAATGGTTTAAAGGTTGCAGCCTAAATTACGCTGCCAATCTGCTTAAGCCTGAGCGTACTGGAGCCGCCATTATATTTTACGGAGAGCGCGGTGAGCGCATCGAATTGACCTGGAACCAACTACGCAACCAGGTTGCTAGTATCAGCAAAAAACTTAGGGACATAGGAGTAAAGCCCGGCGACCGTGTTGCTGGCTACCTGCCCAACCGACCTGAAACTGTAATTGCCATGCTTGCAACAACCAGTATAGGTGGTATTTGGTCATCGTGTTCACCTGACTTGGGCATCAGCAGTACTGTGGATCGCTTCGGGCAAATTAAGCCAAAAGTACTCTTTGCTACCGACGGGTACTTCTACAACGGCAAAACCATCAACTCCCTAACATCTGTCACCGAAATTGTAAAACGACTTCCAACACTCAAACATCTGGTGATCGTACCGTATGTTAATGATATTTCAGATATCCGTCTGCTACCCAAAGCAATCCTTTTTAGGGAATTACTGGAGGAAAAGGCAAGCCTTAAGTTCGAGTGCCTACCCTTTAATCATCCGCTTTGCATACTCTATTCGTCTGGCACTACATCAAACCCAAAGTGTATCGTCCACGGAGCTGGTGGAACACTGATTCAGCATCAGAAAGAGCAAATGCTACACACGAACATAAAGCCCGGGGATAAGGTATTTTATTTCACCACTTGCGGCTGGATGATGTGGAACTGGCTAATATCCACGTTAGCCAGTGGCGCTACTGTAATACTGTTCGACGGATCGCCATTTTATCCAAATGCCGGGGTATTGTGGAAAATTGCGGAACGAGAAAGGATGACAGTCTTTGGAACAAGTGCAAAGTATCTCAGCACGCTCGAAAAGGCTCACTATAATCCTCGTCAACACGTAGAGCTGAACTGCCTTAAAAGCATACTATCCACAGGTTCCCCCTTAGCTCCATCAAGCTTCGATTTTGTTTACAACCAAATTAAAGGCGATTTACAACTCTCTTCCATTTCCGGCGGAACCGATATCATTTCCTGTTTTGCCTTAGGAAACCCTGTTCTACCGGTGTACCGGGGTGAACTACAGTGCCGTGGACTAGGTATGAAAATGGAGATATTTGATAACCAAGGCCGGTCAATAAAAGAAAAAAAGGGTGAGCTTGTATGTACCGCGGCTTTCCCGTCGATACCGATCGGTTTTTGGAATGACCCGGATGGGGAAAAATATTTTTCTACCTATTTCAAACGATTTCCCAATGTATGGTGCCATGGGGATTATGCAGAAATCACGGGTCGCAAAAGCGTCATCATCCATGGCCGGTCGGACACGGTGCTGAACCCTGGAGGTGTGCGTATCGGTACGGGTGAAATTTACCGAATTGTAAATCAGTTTAAAGAAATAGAAGAAAGTGTCACTATAGGTCAAGAGTGGGAAGGAGACGAAAGAATAGTTTTATTTGTTCGACTGCAATCTAATTTCAAGCTAGACAAAAAACTTATCCAAAAAATACGCAAAGCCATTCGGGAAGCGGCAAGCCCTCGACACGTTCCCGCCAAAATCCTTGCGGTTCCCGATATTCCACGCACAATTAATGGAAAAATTGTAGAGATAGCCGTACGAGACACGGTTCACGGAAGAAAAGCTGGAAATGCTGATGCATTAGCAAACCCGGAAGCGTTAAAACATTTTTTGAATCGCAAGGAATTAAGCTGAATGAGTACGCCTGCCGAGCTATACAAAAAATATCTCAGAAAAGGAGATATTGCACGGGATCATGCGCAGGAACATGCAGTAGAAAGTCTACAACGCGTTTATCAGGATCTATCGATAAGCGCCCCCAATGGCTGGCGTAAATCACTTTTCCGCCTGCTTGGCAAACCTCTCACTCCACCGAGAGGCGCCTATCTGTGGGGGGACGTAGGAAGAGGCAAAACTTTTCTTATGGATCTTTTCTATGAAACATTGCCTTTTGAAGACAAGCTAAGAAAACATTTTCACCGTTTTATGGGCTACGTCCATGAGAATTTAAAGGAAAGGAGCGACCAGCCTAACCCACTACAGCATACGGCGAATAAACTAGCAAAACAGGCACGAGTAGTCTGCCTAGACGAACTCTTTATAACAGATATCGCGGACGCCATGATATTAGGCAATCTTTTTTCTGCGTTATTTGATCGTGGCGTCGCATTAGTAGCAACATCAAATGTAAAGCCCGGCCATCTTTACCAAAATGGCCTTCAAAGGCAACGGTTTCTGCCCGCAATTGAAGTGATAACGAAGCATATGCAGTTAGTACATGTCGATGGAAGTCTAGATTATCGACTTCAAGTTTTAGAGCAAGCTAATGTATACCAAAGTCATGCAGGAGAAACTGCGGACCGCGAGCTGGCAAAACATTTCGAAGCAACTGCAACCAATGAAGAAAAAAAAATAGCCGCTATTAACATACTTGGTCGCACCATCCCAGCTCGTCGAGTAGCTGATGGGGTAATTTGGTTTGATTTTTCACAAATCTGTGATGGACCAAGAAATTATTCCGATTACATAGAAATATCACGTTGCTACCAAACAGTGCTGATCTCAAACGTTCCACAATTTAATGAAAAACTTGAAAATCAAGCTCGCAGGTTCATCGCTTTAGTAGATGAATTTTACGACCGGAGAGTAAAACTTATGCTTTCTGCGAGTGTTTCGATAAATGCACTTTATCAAGGCAACCGCCTAAAGTTGGAATTTAAGCGCACAACAAGCCGCTTGGAAGAAATGCAAAGCCTAGATTATCTGTCAACAGCTCATATTCCCTAGCAAGAGAATTATGCTAGGTTGATCCGCCAACAAACACATTGAATAATTCATGTCTGTATGACTAAAAATCTAAAAATAAAGCCAGGAAAGCTCGTGCTTGTGCGTCACGGGCAAAGCGAGTGGAACCTAAAAAACCTCTTCACGGGTTGGACTGATGTAGATCTCACAGAGAAAGGGGTAACTGAGGCAAAACTAGCGGGCCAAACTTTGCTAGAAGCTGGGCTAAGATTCGATATCGCTTTTACTTCAGTGCTGGTCCGCGCAATACGAACAATGTGGCTGATTATGGAAGAGATGGACCTTATGCGGATTCCTACAAAACGGGACTGGCGACTCAATGAGCGCCACTATGGCGCACTGCAAGGACTAAACAAAGCACAAACTGCGGCTAAACATGGTGCAGATCAGGTTGAAATTTGGAGACGGAGTTACAACATAGCCCCCCCAGCGGTAGCAACCGACGATCAGCGTCACCCGTCTTTCGATCCTCGTTACGAGCAACTCAAGCCCTCGGAACTCCCTGCTACTGAATCCTTAGAGGATACCTTGGTCAGGGTGGAGCCTTACTGGCGCGGACAAATCGTTCCCGAACTCCTCTCAGGCCGACATGTTCTTGTAGCAGCCCATGGGAACAGCTTACGGGCACTGGTTAAAATTTTAGAGACAATATCTGATGCCCAAATCACAAAATTTAATATTCCAACCGGGATACCCCGATTATATGAACTTGACCAAGATATCCATCCTATCCGTGCAGAGTACCTAGGCGACAGTGACAGCATTGCCAAGGCGACTCAGGGCGTCGCCGATCAAGCAAAAATTTAGAGGTAATACTCCGACAACACTGCCTAATCTATTGCTTTATAGTTGTGTTTATTGCATATCAAACGGATGGCACATTAACTGGCTGCATCTCGGCCTGGAGGTGAAAGCGAAATGATCTATGACTTGGGAGACCGCCGCGTCAAAACGGTTGAGAATGCCTACTATATCGCGCCAAATGCCACGGTGGTTGGCATGGTTACGCTTGGCCGAGATGTCAGCATTTGGTTTAACGCGGTGCTAAGAGCAGATTCAGACACGATTACAATTGGAGATCGATCTAATGTTCAAGATGGCGCTGTCTTGCATCTAGACGAAGGAGCGCCGGTAATCGTCGGTGAAGGCGTGAGCATAGGTCATTCTGCGACGGTACACGGATGCAGAGTAGGTTCAAATTCACTAATTGGTATAGGGGCCACGATACTAAGCTATGCAACAATTGGAGAGCAGTGCCTGGTGGGTGCCGGTGCACTGGTTACTGAAAAGAAAACATTTCCAGATCGGTCGCTAATCATAGGTGCGCCAGCTAGGCGGGTCCGTGAACTCACGGATGAAGAGCTTGCATATATTAGATTCGCAGCCGATCACTATGTAGAGCTGGGGAAAAAATATCACAAAAAACTAAAGGTGCGCTCACCGTAGAATTTCCATTCCGCACCATTTATTCTCTATTCATGAAGCAGTGGCACGATGAAATCGGCCTCACATTAGATCAAACAAATGTATTTGATGGCCCCATAGTCGATCACACAGGCCTACCCTTTTATACAGAAGCTCGTCAGTAGAAAACTCTCCCTCACCAAATTCTAACTAGTCCTTCTTGGGCAGCAGATGCAACTAGTATACCCTCGGTGGTAAAAAACCTACCAAGTGCCAGCCCACGAGCGCCAGACGCGTTGGGACTCTCCATCGTGTAGAGCAACCACTGGTCCACCCTAAATGGTCTATGGAACCACATGGCATGGTCCAGGCTAGCCATCTGCACATTGCTATCTGCAAATCCAACAGCATGGGGAAGCGTAGCCGTACCTACCAGCTGGTAATCTGAAACATAGGCTAACAGGTTACGATGCAGGTCCGGGTCCCCTGGAAGTTGGCCCAAGGAGCGAATCCAAACGTGGCGCTGTGCCTTCCTCGGTTTTATCGAAATTAAATCGACGGGGTCTACGGGACGAATTTCAAACGGACGTTGCTGGGTGAGAAAGCGGCGCATCTCATCAGGCAATCGTTCAAGTACACTTTTCTCAATCTCAGCTATGCTCCCCAATGCATCTGGTGCAGGCACATCCGGCATATTAACCTGGTGCTCAAGGCCTTCTTCCCACTTCTGGAAAGAGGCTGTCAGACTAAATATAGGTCGGCCGTGCTGAATAGCAACCACTCTACGATTCGAGAAACTCTTGCCATCTCTTGCCCGATCCACCTCATAAATAATGGGTGCCTTTACGTCCCCAGCCCTGAGAAAGTACGCGTGGAGGGAGTGCACATCTCGGCCGTCAACTGTGTACGTGGCAGCGGTAAGCGCTTGCCCAAGCACCTGCCCACCGAATACACGCGGCCCACCAATGTCACGACTTTCTCCACGAAAAATATTTTCTTCGAGACGCTCCAGTCGTAACAGTCGCAACAAGTCAGCAAGCAATGGATTCATCTCAGTGGTCATTGGGGCGGTTCAATCGGGCCATTAAGCTTGATGTGTCCCAGCGACGCCCACCAAGAGCAATTATTTCTGCATAAAATTGATCTACCAGTGCCGCTACCGGAAGCTCTGCCCCATTGCCTCTCGCTTCCTGGAGGCAAATTCGAAGATCCTTGCGCATCCACTCTACAGAAAAACCAAACTCAAACTCCTTATTAACCATTGTTTTCCAGCGGTTTTCCATCTGCCAAGACTGTGCAGCACCCTTGGAAATCACTTCTACGACTAACTCCGGATCCAAGCCTGCACGCTGCGCAAAATTAAGTGCCTCTGCCAAGCCTTGGACCAATCCAGCGATCGCAATTTGATTGACCATTTTGGCTAGCTGCCCGCATCCGGATGGGCCCAATAGACGCACTCTTTGGGCATAACAGTCGATTAGTGGCACTACGCGTTCAAAGGCCTCGATTTCACCTCCCACCATAACTGTCAGACAACCTTCCTCAGCTCCAGACTGACCACCTGAAACGGGCGCATCTAAACAACTAATGCCCCTGGTAACACCTGCTTCGGCAACTTCTCTAGCGACTTCGGCAGAAACCGTAGTATGGTCGACGAGTATCGAACCAGAATTCATCTCTGAAAGCACACCTCTGGGACTTAAAAGTACTTCCCTGACATCTGGATCATCACCCACACACACAAAAACCACTTCTGAATCGACAGCCAGTTCTTTCAGGCTAGACACTGCCTGTCCTTGGAATTCCTTGCACCATCTTTTTGTCTTTTCAGTTGAGCGATTAAAAACAGTAACATTGTGGCCTGACTTACTCAGCCAACCAGCCATGGGAAAACCCATGACCCCCAACCCTATAAAACCAACTTTAGACATGACGTATTACCTTAGCATTGCCGCTATCTCCGCAGCAAAAAGCTTAAACGGAGATGAATCTTCAGCTTCCTGCATACGTGACAAACACCAGAAATAACCCAGCAGGCGAGTCATCCGAACGACGTTAAAAAAACTCTGGGTACTGCAGGGCGATCCCCCCTCATAGTAGCTGTATAACAAATAATTTACCTGATCCCCCTCAAAATCATTCATAGCAACCAAGCTAGCTAGATCCAAAATCGGATCAGCAGCTACCGCATACTCGAGATCAATAAACCTAAGCGTACCATCGTCGAGAATGTTCTCCGCAACAAGATCATTGTGACAGACTACTTTGGGGTGGTAGCACTGTTCGTAATTCTTTGCATGTATGATTAATTCCTTGCTCCAAGCTCTATCACGCTCACACAAACTTCCCGCTTCATCGATATAACTTTGACTAATGCCCAGAGGGCGATATGCTTCCAGATTCATGTCAATTTGATGGAACTCCCGCAGCCTACTAGCTATCCGTTTGATGTTTCGATACTGTCGGGCCAAGCTCTGAGTCCAAGGCTTGGAGCCTTTTAAGTATTGGGTAACAAGAATTCCAGCCACTGAATCACCCTTGACTGCCACAGGGACAAGGTCAGCTTCTGCCGCACTCTTAAGCAACTTTATCTCAATGTCGATATCAAGCAGATACCTAGCCTTTTTAAATTTTCGCAACCGAACTACCCAGTCACAATCTCCTGTTACTACTCGGTAACTCTCATTACTTATACCTCCGCTTATTTTGTTGATATAGCTGTTTGAAAAAACTGCTTCTCCCGCTTCTGGAAAAGATGTTGCCAGCCATTGGAGTGCGTAAGTTGGCCCTACTTCCTTCTTCAAGACACTATCTTCCTATTGGGGCATCTTGGCCGCGCCAGTCAAACCACCAGCGATGGAAACCAATGAAAATTAACACCAGATAGAGAACAAAAAGCAACGAAGTGACATAAAGTTCGCGTGCCTGGTAAAGATAGACAGAAATGCCATCGATCACGAACCAGTACACCCAGTTCTCCAGAATTTTGTTTGCAACCATATAGGTAGCAACAACCGCTGCAATAGTAGTGAATGAATCAAGAAACGGAAAAGCAGCATCTGTCCGCCTCAAAATCATTCCAAACAGAACGGTGAAAACCAGTATTAAAGTCAAAACTATGCCATGCCTAGTTGGTGTCCAAATCGAAATTTGAAGACACTCCCGATGCAGGCCACCAGAAGTCCACTGAAACCAACCATAAACAGCTATGGCAGCGTAAAAAAAATATAGGGCCGACTCCATATACAGGCGAGCTTGAAAAAAAATCGCAATGTATAAAAAAGAACTAATTAACTGGACTAACCAACACAAAACATTCTGTCGGATCGCGAGAACTAAATACCCAACAGCTAGTAACGCTGCCATTGTTTCGAGTAACGAAAAGGTCCCTAAAATAGATGTCAGGCTATCCATAATTTGTCAGATACATCTTAAATCAGGAAAAATTCTTTTGTATTACAGTATCTTAATCAAAATAAATATTTAATCCCAATTCCAAATACACGGGGCTCTCCATATTGATAATAGGATTCGTTGGTCCAACCCTTACGGGGGTCATTGCCAAAATAAAGGCCATGAATAGCATAATCCTTATTAGTTAGATTGCGACCCCACATCTGTAATTCAGCTGCCCCCAGCCGATAGCGGAAACTTGCATTCATTAATACATAGCTATCAAGGCCCGCCGTATGATAATACCCAAAACGGCTATTATCTTGTCCTTCAAGTTCTACCCTAAAATCAAGTTTTTCACTAAGCGATACTTTCGCACCCAAATTAAATTGCCATGCGGGAGACTTGGCCTGATCAATATTATTTCGGACAACAAAATCCCCGCGATCTAGATCAAATATGGTTATCTCTTTTATTTTCGTCTTGAGCCATCCAAGCGAACCAAACAACTCCGCTCGTGCCGAAAATTGATAACTCAGCTCTATCTCTGCACCCGAAGTGTACCCATTAACATTATCCAAAAAGCCTATCCACAAAAAATTTTGTCCATCCCACATCCATGATTCCAGTTGTGCATTATTTCGGTCCATATGGAATAGGGCAGCACGAAAAATGATTTGATCATCAAAATAGATGCCCTTTATCCCGAGCTCTCTATTAAGTAATGTCTCCGTGGCCACTTGGAGTCTAGGCCGCATGAATGTTTGAAACTCCGATCTCATAATCGGTATGTTTGAGCTTGCAACCGTATTAACACCACCGGGTTTGCTTCCACGGGAAATTGTTGCATAAAAAAATGAACTGCCTAAGGTTTGATAGGTTAGCGTTAACTCACCATTCTGAAGGGTATCGTCACTGACAGATACAAAGCTTTGGGTATCTCGATAACTATCATCAAATTTTTCATAACGAATCCCCGCGGTAAGCCCAAGCCCCCGATTAAAAGGAATCGTGAGATTGCCATAAATAGCACGCCTTTTGATTTCATAAAAACTGAAAAAATCTCCGTAGTACTTACGGTGCAGATTTTCTTTTTTTCGCTCTGTATATAAACCAATGACGTATTGAGCATCGGAAAAAGGAAAATCTCCCAGTAGACGCATGTCTAAAAAAAGATCGCTCCTCTTTCTCAGGTAACTATCAGTATGGGAGAAAAAATCTGAAACCGGATCACAAAGCGCCCCGTCGCAGATACCAACAAATGTCCAGTCCTCGTCAAATCCATAATCAAGATCGCTTTCCAGCCAAACTGCATTTGCTTGCAGGGTTGAGAATTCCCCAAGTTGCCACTCTGCCTCCCCTGCAAGCGCTAAACTAGTCTGGCTGTCCTGCCCCGGTTGATCCGATAGTGTCTCTCGAGTGTTATCTAGCGAGAAAGCGTCGTAACCATTTTTCCCATCGAAATAAAGTGCCGTTATATTGTACTGAGACCTTTCGCTGGAATTAATGTGAAAAGTTCCGCGAACAGAAGTTTCATTGTGACCATCCGTATCATCTCGATTAAGAAACGTATTACTAATGTATCCTTGGCTTTCATTGTGCTGAGCTGCCAAACGCACGGTAACGATATCACTCAGTGCCCCACTAATGGCACCGTCCACATGCCAGCTCCCATAGTTTCCCGCACCGACCTCAATGTAACCTTCCAGCATTTCTGTAGGTCTCTTGCCGAGGATATTAACCATTCCACCTAATGCGCTGCCCCCGAAACGTGTTCCCTGAGGACCACGGAGAATCTCTATCTGCTCTACATCGAATAACATAGCTGAGTTAGCCACGCCCCCTAGATTGATTCCATTCATGGTAATGCCAATCGAGGGAAAATGTTTTGGGTCAACGAACTGCTCTAAATCACCAATCCCACGTACCTGCAGGAAGCGAGCTCGAGATGCGCCACCAGAATAATTTATATTGGCCGAAGTATTTAGTACTGACTCAAGGTGTTGGGCTCCTCGACTCTCTATACTCGCGTCATCAATAATCGAGACGCTAGCCGAAGTACTCATCAAAGAATCTTGGCGAAACCCAGCTGTCACTATGATTTCTTCCAGAGGGGTCCGGTGCTCCAGCTCCTGAGCATTCAAAAAAACTGAGTTTAGCAATATTGCAGTCGCTACTGACCTCACAAAGACGATGCTCCATCCAACAAAACTTGGGATGATTTTTATGTCGGACCTCCTCTATGAAAGATCCGGCCTGTATTGCGAATGGGAATTACTTGGAAAACTCCAGTCCCTTCGCCGGTACTAACCGGATCAGGTTCAAAGGGTTGACTAGCATCCAGGCTAACCTCTCAGGCCGTTTCCGACCACCCCTCGGTAACAAGCCCGCTACGCGGGCAATATGGACCAATGATAGGGGAAGAATGACATGCTGGGAAGACTACTCTTCTTTTAGGCGTGGCATGAGCTCCACCAGATTGCATGGCAGCGTACGATAATCTAGTTGCTTGGCAATAAGCTTATCCCAACCGGTAACACATGCGTCGGTTGAGCCTGGCAAACAAAAAATATAAGTCCCGTTGGCCACTCCAGCCAAGCAGCGTGATTGTAGGCTAGAGGTCCCGATCTCCTCGAAAGAAATAATTCTAAATAACTCTCCAAAACCTGTTATCTCTTTTTCCAACAATGGAGAAATTGCCTCAGGGGTTCCATCGCGGCCCGTCACGCCAGTTCCACCCGTTGATAAAATTGCATTGACCTTTGGATCCGCAATCCACTGAGAAACAACAACACGAATCTTATAGATATCATCACTAACAATCTTTTCATCTGCAATATTGTGGCCGGCTTGGGTCGCGCGCTCGATGAGTAGACGACCAGACCTATCCGTTGCTTTTGTTCTTGTATCAGAAACCGTCAAGACAGCGATGCTAAGGGAGACAAATTCTCTGTCGTCAGCTTTTGGCATAACAGGTACCTTCGCAGGATTCTAACTGGGTGGCAAGCTCAGGCTACACTAAGGTGGAAGCAATTCTGACACTCTGCTACTGAGAAAAAAACCAATACAGTAGTACATTCCATGCGAATACCGACAGGCCGAAGCCAACCTCCATTGAGCGAGTTAATCCTGTCGAACCGATGGGTCGGAGAATATAGTGCTCAATAAAGCCACCATCAAAACCCGGTTGACCAGCTAACCGCCTAAAATATTTCTCCAGCGGCGTCAGGGGACAAGTCCAGCCAAACACAAACACCGCAGAAGACCAAGCAACTGCCAGCAGGTGGCCCCAAATGGCCCAGGGCCACACAAGTACTACTAGCGCTCCCAATAAAGCAAACACTACCCAAAGAAAATGCAGCCAAAAAATTGTGGTTGCCAATAAGCTCACTAACATAGCACTGTCTAGTATAGTGTGATTATGACCGTGTTAAACGACCGTAGTGGACTATGGTGCGTAATCCTTGCTGCCGGTGCGTCCAGTCGCCTAGGAAAACCTAAGCAATTAATCCAATATCGCGGTCGACCGTTGTTGCTGCATGCAACAAGTGCTGCGACATCAATTTCTCCAAAGCGAACCATTGTTGTACTAGGCGCACACTCACTTAGATTGAGGGCACTGCTTGCAAGACACCCACAAAACGTCTCCATCATTGTGAATCACCAGTGGAGGTCGGGAATGGCGAGCTCTCTGATCGTTGGACTCAAGGCCCTCCCTTCGAGTGCACGTGCCGCACTATTGATGCTTAGTGACCAACCTCGAATAGACGCCCGTTCCCTGGATCGCTTGGTAAAAGCTTGGCGCGCCAAACCAAGTGTGCCAGCTGCGTCTTATTTCTCTGAGACCATTGGTGCACCAACCATACTGCCCAAACAGTACTGGGCTGATATCAAGCTATTATCTGGTGACACTGGGGCCCGGTATTTGCTGAAACAATCTGACATAAATACCACGACCGTAGCAATGCCGGAGGCAACACTCGATATCGACACTGACGAGGATTTAAAGCGACTAAAATACACTTTAAATTAAGGAAAATTCGTCTTAGCGCCCCTCTCGCTTTCTCGTTCCGTCCCAGTTGATCCAGCCTGAGTGTCCATCACTATAGTGTTCTTTTTTCCAGATGGGCAAGCGATGTTTCAGCTCATCAATAATGTAGCGGCAAGCGTCCAAAGCGGGGGCCCGATGGCCAGCGCTAACACCTACCCACACAGCACAATCCCCAATTTCTAGAACTCCTACTCGATGAATACAGCTGGCACCAAGCAGATTAAAGCGCGCGCAGGCTTCGTTAATAATCTTTTGTCCTTCCTTGATAGCTATACCATCATGGGCTTCATACTCAAGGCGGATCACAGACTCGCCATCATTGTGATCTCGTACCCAACCTTCGAAGCAGACACAAGCACCAGCACTATCGTTGCGAAGCTCATCGCTAAGTTCATAGGAATCAATAGTATTGGGACTAATATTAAAACTCATGCCCTATTTGCTCCTCCCCAACCGCTGTTCTTATATCAAGTTTAATTTTGATGGCATGAAATGTTCACATAACGTAGATTGACTAATCGTTATTCTTAGGGCCGAATTTGACCACTACCCCTGACCACATACTTATAGCTAGTAAGCTGCTCGGCGCCGACCGGACCGCGAGCATGGATCCGTCCAGTGGCGATGCCGAGCTCTGCACCCATACCAAACTCACCACCATCCGCAAACTGCGTAGACGTATTGTGCATAAGAATGGCACTATCAAGCGCCCCGAAAAATTGCTCTGCCACACTCGTATCTTCGCTGACGATCGACTCAGTATGCCCTGACCCAAACCTTTCGATGTGATGAATCGCTTGGTCAAGCCCCTCAACGATCTTTACTGCAACCACAGCGTCTAAATACTCTGTACCCCAGTCAGAGTCTGATGCTGCCACTACACGCTCATCGCAAGCTTGAGTCGTTGGGTCTCCCCGAACCTCACAACCGGCTTCAATTAAATCCAATACCAATGGCTTAAGATGAGTGTCTACACAAGACTTATCAACTAAAACAGTTTCAGTAGCACCACAAATGCCGGTCCGGCGCATCTTAGCATTGACTACAATACTGCGTGCCATCTGCAGATCCGCTGCCCCGTGAACGTAGGTGTGGCAGATTCCCTCTAAATGTCCCATCACCGGGATGCGGGCATCTTGTTGCACTCTCGCTATCAGTCCCTTACCACCCCGAGGCACCACGACATCCAAGAAGTCCGCCATATCCCTGAGTAATATTCCAACTGCCTCGCGGTCCTGCGTTGGAACCATCTGAACTGCTGCCTCGGGCAATCCAACCTCCTGAAGTCCCTTGACAATACAAACATGAATGGCAGCACTAGAACGCATGCTCTCCGACCCTCCTCTTAAGATAACCGCGTTGCCGCTCTTAAGACAGAGAGCCCCCGCATCAGCGGTAACATTGGGTCGACTCTCATAAATAATACCAATTACTCCCAATGGGACCCGCACTCGCTGTATCCGGAGCCCATTTGGTCGTTGCCATTCATCAATGACCTTCCCCACTGGATCAGGCAGTCTAGCAATATCCTTAATACCAGAGACCATCGCATGAATACGTGCTTCATCTAGGGCTAAACGGTCTAATAGGGCACCTGATAGGTTTTTACTACGAGCACTCTCCATATCGGCTGAGTTGGCTTTTAGAATATCCAATATGGATCGGCTTACCTCTGCTGCTGCTGCCTCAAGAGCTGCGTTTCTTTCATCCTCTTCAGCCCTCTCAAGCACGCGGGCCGCCTGTCGGGCCATTTTGCCCAATAGAAGCATCTGCTGGTGTAGGTTCTCATTCCCACCCTCTGTATTTACCGATGTCATAAGCCTGTCTCGTCCTGGGTTAATACCAAGTCGTTTCTATGAACTATCTCGTCCCGCCTGCAATAACCTAAAATACCGTTGATTGCGCCTGATTGGCAGCCTGCTATGGAACGAGTCTCACTAGAGGTATAAGCAGTTAGTCCACGCCCAACCTCTGCGCCATCATGCCCTAAAATCTGCACAACCTCGCCCCGATCAAAGTCACCCTCCACTGCCAATACACCTGCTGGCAAAAGACTTTTACCCGAAAGAAGCGCACGCTGTGCGCCACCGTCCACTGTCAAAGCACCTTTAGGCTTAAGGGTGCTAGCAATCCATTGCTTGCGCGCTGCTTTAGGAGTTGAGGTTGGTATAAACCAAGTAGCCCGAGCACCGCCAAGAAGTTCTCGTATAGGTTCCTTAACACGACCACTTGTTATCACCACCCGACAACCAGCTCCAAGTGCGATGCGCGCTGCATCAAGTTTAGTGCGCATTCCACCGGCACCCTGAGCCGAGCCAGGGCCTCCAGCCATATCCCAATAGTCATGATTAAGATCAGTAATTTCGGGAATATGCCGCGCTTGTTGGTCGGTTTTCGGGTCAGAAGTGTACAGTCCATCCACATCAGAAAGAATAATTAAGCAATCAGCGCTGAGCATTTGGGCTACATGTGCTGCCAAACGATCGTTATCTCCGTAGCGTATTTCTTCTGTGGCAACTGTGTCATTTTCATTAACTACGGGTATTGCGCCACGACTGAGCAAAGTAAGGAGCGTACCTTCAGCATTTAGGTAGCGCCGTCGACTCTCGCTGTCATCCAGAGTTAATAAAACTTGGGCTGCCGCAAGATCTTTAAGGCCGAGTTCTTCTTGATAGGCGTGGGCAAGCTGAATTTGGCCCACCGCTGCCGATGCCTGGCTCTCTTCCAAACGCATGCGATCAGATGCCAAGCCTAGTTGACCAGCCCCCAAAGCAATAGAGCCGGATGACACTATCGCCACCTCTTGGCCCGACTTACGCATGGCTGAAATGTCACTACATAGTGCCGCTAACCAGGCTCGATCAAGGGTGCCGCTCAACTGATTCACAAACAGCGAAGAACCGATCTTAATTACGACTCGCCGCGCATCAAGTAGATGCTTTGCACCGCCTACTTGTGATTTAAAAGCCACAAGCTACCTCAAAGTGATGAAGTGGGATTAAGCACAGGCGCACCTCTGGCCACGGCCATAGCCCCACTGCGCACCACGGTTAAAATCTCAGCCTTCTCACCAATGCTACTCATGAATCGATCAACGTCCGCACTTCCGCCGATCAACTCTACGGTGTAATGACCCTCATGGGTGTCTAATATTTTGGCTCCAAAGTCCCGGGCAAGCGCCTCCAAATTTTCCAACTCACTCCCTTCAATCTGGAGCTTAAATAAGGCTATCTCCCTCTCGATATGATCACCACTGGTCATGTCAATTATATTGATGACATCCACCAGTTTAGCTAGCTGCTTAGAGATCTGATCTATAACGTCATCAGATCCGTGAGTTACCAAGGTGAGACGAGATACCATCTCATCGCTGGTGGGCGCTACATTAAGGCTCTCAATATTGTAAGCGCGAGAGGAAAACAAATCGGCTACCCGAGCCAAGGCGCCGGCCTCATTTTGGAGCAGTATCGAGATAACGTGTCGCATACTAAGATGTTGGCTGAGAACAAAGGGTATTGCAATGCGTAAGCTTTATCGGCAACACTGAGCGTGTTAGTACAAACCGGAGCAATATCCGCCTTTGTCAAAAAAAATGGGCACTAAAATCAAACTAAACTCGGGTGAGGCAACGCAACACTCACAGACCACCATGAATGGAGCAGACATAATTGTTCAAGTGTTAGCCGATGAGGGTGTTAGCACACTTTTCGGATACAGCGGAGGAGCTATCCTACCCACTTTTGACGCGTTGTTCCGGTACAACAAGGAAAATGGTAACAAAGATCCAATGCCAGTAGTTGTTCCGGCCAATGAGCAGGGTGCTACGTTTATGGCAGCTGGCTATGCGCGGGCTAGCGGAAAAGTCGGGGTAGCCATAGTCACCTCTGGCCCAGGCGCTACTAATTGCGTCACCCCTGTACGAGACTGCATGGCAGACTCAGTTCCTATCGTCGTTATATGTGGGCAAGTTGGAACTACAGCTATTGGCACAGATGCATTTCAGGAGGCTCCTGTGAGAGGAGTCATGAGCTCAGTGGCTAAACACGTATATTTAGTCACGGACCCCAAAAAACTCGAATCGACTATGCGGACCGCTTTCGAATTAGCGAGAACGGGCCGCCCAGGACCTGTAGTTGTGGATGTACCAAAGGACATTCAAAACTGGGAAGGGGCTTATCAGGGCAAGGGCTGCCTTTCCATCCTCGGATACCGACACCGACTAGAAGCGGTTAGCAACAACACTCTAAACAAACAAAAATGCAAAGAATTCTTCTCCATGCTAGCCGGGGCAAAGCGTCCACTGATTTATGCCGGTGGTGGCGTAATCAATGGTAATGCTAGTGATGCATTAAGAAAATTAGCACTCACCTTCAAAATACCTGTAACAACTACGCTGATGGGTCTCGGGAGCTTTGACACCAAGCACCCGCTGTCACTACACATGCTTGGCATGCACGGTACTGCATATGCCAATTACGCTGTGGATGATTGTGATCTACTAATAAATGTAGGTGCCCGGTTCGATGATCGGGTAGCTGGAGACCCAAAACGTTTCGCAGCAAATGCGAAGCATATCCTGCACTTCGACTTGGACCCATCAGAAATCAATAAGGTGAAGTCAACCGATTGGTATCACCTGGGCATACTGAAGAAAGCGCTGGAAACGCTCATTAATTACGGACAGAAAATAAATTTCAATTCCGATTATTCTCCATGGCATGAAGAAATTGGAAAATTAAAATCCACTTACGCACTCAACTATGACCGCGAAAGTAAGCTAATTCAGCCAAATTACGTAATTGAAACCATGAACAAAATTACAAAAGGCAAGGCCATTATCACAACCGGTGTGGGACAACACCAAATGTGGGCAGCACAATACTGTGACTTCTGTGACCCTCGTTTGTGGCTGACCTCTGGAAGTATGGGAACTATGGGATTTGGGCTGCCCGCTGCTATCGGGGCTCAGTTGGCTCAGCCCGACAAGCAGGTCATCGACATTGATGGGGATGCGAGCATTCGCATGAATTTAGGTGAGCTTGAGACCGTCACAACTTATGACCTTCCCATTAAGATTGTGGTTCTTAACAACTACGGAGATGGCATGGTAATGCAGTGGCAACGCCTCTTTTTTAGGGGAAGAATAGCCGCCAGTGATAAATCACTTCGAAAAAAAGACTTTATAAAAACGGCTCAAGCAGACGGCTTCCGCTATGCCAAACGATTGGAACAGAAAGAGGATGTGCCCACAGTACTAAAAGAGTTTCTTGCATTCGATGGCCCCGCTTTTCTAGAAGTTATTATCGATCAGGAAGCCGGGGTTTATCCTATGGTGCCGCCGGGCTTATCCTACAAAAAAATGGTGACCGGAGACTACATCCCTAATCGCTATGACAGTAAAAAAACTGTGGATCCAGATGCCTCGGAAATGTTTTAGGGTAATTATCTAACCTAGCTACGGAATTTTATTAGCCACTTGAGCACAAGATACTAAAATCGATACCAAGACTATAAAAGATCTGAACTACGGGACAAAACCCGATGTATGGCACTCATCAAAATCTCGAGATCAATTTCACCTATTATCAGTGGCGGCATAAGGTACACAACATCACCAAATGGGCGCACCCATACACCTTCCTGTATAAAGCAGTGCCTGAGGCCAGCTAAGTCCGGCACTCGATCCAATTGAACTACACCAACTGCACCCTTACAGCGAACATCATGCACCCCCTTTATTGAACGACAAAGCTCCAATCCATCAGAAAGTTGAGCTTCAATTCGCACAACCTGCTCCAGACGTGGCTCCATTTCAAAGAGTGACAAAGATGCAATTGCAGCCGCACACCCTAAAGGATGTCCTGAAAAGGTTGGCCCGTGCATCAGGGCATCACCCTCCGATTCTGAAAGGAAGGCCTCGTATACACGGTCTGTGGCTACTGTAGCGGCCAGAGGCGAAGTTCCGCCCGTAAGCGCTTTTGAGAGCGTGATTATGTCCGGCACTACACCTGCTTGCTCACAAGCGAACAGCGTACCAGTCCGCCCAAAACCTGTAGCAATCTCATCCAAAATCAGCAAAACCCCGTGTCGACCAGCAATTTCAGCAATTCCAGCGAGGATCATCGGACTATGAAACTTCATTCCACCCGCCGCCTGTACCAGTGGCTCCAAAATCACAGCCGCCAACTGAGTTGAGTTTTTTGCCACAAATGCCTCAAAGTCCGCCAACTCACTCCTATTTCTAGGTAAATCGACAATCATTTGCGCTGGAATAATGCCAGCAAAAGGCCGACTATTCCCATCCTCAGGGTCACCGACAGACATAGCCGCAAAAGTATCGCCATGGTAACCATGACGAAAGCCTAAAAAGAGGATTTTGTCTCGATCACCCTGATTGGTGAAAAATTGTGTTGCCATTTTCATGGCGATTTCCACAGAAACCGAACCTGATTCAGAAAGAAACGCATGATTCAGATCTCCTGGCAAGATCTTGCAAAGCTGTTCAGTCAACTTGAGCATAGGAGCATGAACGATACCCCCCAGCATGATGTGTGACATGCGCTCTAACTGATCCTTTACAGCGGCTTTTATGTAAGGATGATTATAGCCATGACAGGCTACCCACCATGATGAAGTTCCGTCGACAAGCGTCCTTCCATCCTTAAGTGTAATGCGCACACCTTCTGCTCCCACAGCCTCAATAGGCTTGGGTAATGTTTGCATCTGGCTATAAGGTAGCCAAGCATGAGTTAGATCCATTGGTGTTCCTCGATAAAGTAGCCCGAAATAAAGGAGTGTGACCGATCCCGTGTAGTCCGCCCGTACTCATTTTCCTGCGACTGCCCCATCCGGGCGCGTATCGCTATACTACAATGGTACTCGGTCGATGCTCCTTAATATGAAAAGTTTAAATTGTTTCAAAGCCTACGATGTTCGCGGACTTGTTCCAGAGGAACTCAATGAAGATGTCGTTTATCGCATAGGGCGCGCCTATGCAGCATTTGTAGAACCTCAGAAGGTAGCCGTCGGACATGATATCCGCCTATCCAGTTACAGTCTTTCTCAAGCACTCATTTCGGGCCTAACCGATTCAGGGGTCGACATAATTGACATTGGAATAGGCGGATCTGAATTAAGTTACTTTGCTACATTTCACGAAAATCTCGATGGCGGAATCATGGTCACCGCCAGTCATAATCCGCCTGATTACAACGGCCTAAAATTTGTACGTGAGAAATCACAGCCGATTAGTGCGGACACGGGACTAGAGGAAATCCGGATTCTAGCGGAAAAAAATCAATTCCCTGCCACGGGCAGAAAGGGTCTTGTTACAAAAAAAGATGTCAAACCTGACTATATACAGCACCTTCTGTCCTATGTAAGTACGCCCAATCTCTCACCCTTGAAAATTGTGGTCAATGCAGGCAACGGTGGTGCTGGGCCAATCCTAGACCTACTGGAACCCCATCTGCCCTTTGAATTTTTTAAGATGCACCATGAGCCCGATGGTACTTTTCCGAACGGTGTACCAAATCCATTGCTAGAAACAAAGCGTAGCGAAACAATAATGCACGTCCAGAAAACTGGTGCGGACTTAGGGCTAGCATGGGACGGAGACTATGATCGTTGCTTCTTCTTCGATGAGAGCGGCAGATTTATCGATGGTTACTATATTGTGGGCCTGCTAGCACAATCTTTCCTAGAAAAATTTCCTGGAGAAAGAATTGTCCATGACCCACGTCTGACGTGGAATATTTTAGATATAGTAAAAAAAGAAGGCGGACAAGCATTGCAAAGTAAATCTGGGCACGCATTCATAAAGCAAACCATGCGAGAAAAAAATGCCATCTATGGCGGGGAAATGAGTGCACATCATTACTTCCGTAATTTCTCCTACGCAGACAGCGGTATGATTCCATGGCTACTAGTGACAGAAATTATGAGTCAAAAAAATGATCCGCTCTCCGCGTTAGTAAGCGAAAGAATGGAACTTTTCCCTGCTAGTGGGGAAATTAACCGCAAGGTGGAAAATGTCGAGACTACAATTAATAGAATTAAATCACTTTATGCCGAAAGCGCACTCAGTATCGACTACACAGATGGAGTCAGCATAGAGTTTGCAGACTGGAGGTTCAATCTGAGAGCATCCAATACTGAACCTGTTGTTCGCTTAAATGTGGAAAGTAAAGGCAATATGAAATTGATGCAAAAACAAACTGATGAGCTACTGAGCGCATTGGGTGGGAAGGTGGTTTGAGTCAACAAACTCTTAAATGAATAAACCCATTGAGTCTTAAAACTCTAGAACAATTAGCTGACAATAAACTCAGGGAGCTGGAAGCCCTTGAACTTAAGCGCGAACTCAGAATCACTGAGCGTAAGGCGCTTGCCCGCACGCTTCAGGGAGAAAAGAAGTTAATAAGTTTCTCCTGCAATGATTACTTAGGTTTGTCTGCCCACAAAGAAGTCATAGAAGCCAGCGTGAAAGCCACGCGCGAATATGGCACTGGGGCAGGTGCATCCCGTTTGATTACAGGTAATCACCCTCTATTTCAGGCATTAGAGAAACGGCTAGCACACCTTAAAGGAACCGACGATTCAGTGGTCTTCGGAAGTGGGTATTTAGCGGGTGTAGGGGTCATTCCAACTTTAATTGGGTCTGATGACTTGATCCTAATAGATGAATTGAGTCACTCCTGCCTGAAAACAGGCGCAAAGCTGACTGGCGGTCGGATATTAAATTTTCAGCATAATAATATTCGGCACGCGGAAGAGCTTTTGCAAAATTATCGCAAAAAACACCAGCACTGTTTACTAATTACAGAAGGCGTGTTCAGTATGGAAGGTGATCTGGCGCCGCTGTCAGAGCTCTCCAAGCTCGCCATTCATTTTAATGCTTGGTTGATGAACGACGATGCTCATGGCTTGGGGGTACTCGGGCACGGACGAGGCTCCGGTTTCACACAAAAAAGTCCAATAACGATTCCACTTCAGATGGGCACATTGTCGAAAGCCGCGGGTGCATATGGCGGATTCATTTGTGCAAGCCAACAAATAACCAGCCTAATTCGCAACAGAGCACGCACTTTTGTTTACACGACTGGGCTACCTGCTGGTACTGTCGCTGCTGCTATTAAAGCCCTTGAAATCATTGAGAGAGACCCGATCCTCATAACCCTTCCCATTAAGCGAGCACAACTTTTCACTGATGAGCTCGGGCTACCACAAGCTAAAAGCGCTATTGTCCCAATTATTTTTCACACCCCCGAGAAAGCGTTAGTGGCTAGTCAATTGCTGGAAAAAAAAGGGTTTCTCGTTACCGCCATTCGCCCACCGTCGGTTCCACGGGACACGGCAAGATTAAGGTGCACGTTTTCCGCAGCTCACTCGGAGGAAGATGTGCTTGAGTTCGCTTCAGCTATACGGCCCTTACTGAAACCGTTATGAAGACGTTTTTCGTAACGGCCTCAGGCACGGAGATTGGAAAAACATTTGTGACGACTCTCCTTGCAACTCAGCTGACTCATTCTGGTTATCGCGTTCGTACCCTAAAACCCTTGGTAACAGGATTTGACTCCGCACACCCTGAAAACAGTGACAGCCATCTGCTGCTGAGGGCTATTAACCTTCGGCTTGATGAAAAAAACCTAGCCAGAGTATCACCGTGGAGATTCAGTGCAGCGTTGTCACCCGATGTAGCCGCAGAACTAGAAAGTCGCAACATCGACCTCCATGAACTCACTGACTTTTGCTTAAAACAAGAAGATGTAGATGTTACTCTAATAGAAGGTATTGGCGGCGTTATGGTGCCATTGAATCAAGAGCATACGGTACTAGATTGGATTCAGGCGCTAAGAGCACCGGTAGTCTTAGTTGTGGGTAGCTACTTAGGGACTTTGAGTCATACACTGTCTGCGGCAGGCATGCTCCAGGCACGCGGTCAAACGATAGCCGGAGTTATTATTAGCGAATCCATCAACCAACCAATGAAGGCCGAAAAAACCGCACAAATACTGGAGCGGTTCCTCCATCCTACACCTATACAGATTGTACCTAGGCTAGAAAGCCAAGAAGCCGCTCCAAACCTATTAACTTTTCTAGGTCCTTATCTCAGTTAATAAAAAAGAACGAATTTTCTTTATCTTCGAAAAACTTCCTCGTTTAGCTAAAAAGAGTACCCTTTAAGGACACACTAAAATCCCGGATCCTCTATTGATCTCCACAAATCTTTAGGGAGTCTGTTTTAAAAATATTTCTCGAAATATTGAAGCAGTTTTAGGACATGCTCAGGTCTTTGGGAGCTACATCACGCGCTACATGTTGTAGGGTTTTCGACAACGTACTTACTTCTGAGCAACCCGTTGACGTTCACTGCTATTTATCAGACTAAGTTCCACCCGACGTTCCATAGCTAAACCATCTAAATCGCTTTCGTCCGCACGGGAAAACTGCTCACCATAAGAATTCAGAACAATACGGCCCGAAGGTACGCCAGCATGAATTAGAGCATCTTGAACCGCTAACGCACGATCAGTGGAAAGCTGTGCGTTGTACTCTACATTTCCCCGAGCATCAGCAAATCCCTCTACACGAATTAACATCCCATCCATGTTAGCGAGCAACTCAGCTAACCGCTCAAACCAGTCTTGATTGATTCGGTCGAGGTCGCTTTCTCCCGTTCTAAACAGTACTTGAACGCTCAACATTTGCTGCAGCACATCTTGCGTTTCCGCTGTTCCTTCCAATAGCTCTGATTCAAGCTTAATCATTTCTTGTTCGCGCGCTTTAATACTGGCGTTCAAGATTTCAGCCTCGTCCCTAAGCACCTCCCAACGCTGCTCGAATTCCAACTTCGCTGCTTGCTCTTTATAGAACCTATCTCCCAGCCAACTACCGAGAGCTGCGCCTAGAATCGACCCAACCGGACCACCAACAGAACCACCAAGAACTGCCCCGGCACCAACCCCTATGCTCTCTTGTCTAGAAGGCGGTCCTACTTCGTCCGCTAAACCCAAATCACTGATAACAATCGTGCAAATCACAGTTAACAAAATGTATTTCATCATTGCTGCCTCCTTCCGCTTTTAAAGATCCCTATGTATTGCCTCTCAATTAAAAAGATCGACAACGACAGAGCAGCGATGAAATGAGACGACTAGAAGAAGGAACCTGACAAAATCTGACAGCTCAACGGGCCCGGCGATGAGGAAGCGCGACAAAGGTACCTCCGTTTCTTTGACAAAGCGTCCGCATAAGAATGGCAAATCGAGCAGCGGTTAACATGTCGCCAGTAACCTCGAAAAGTACTGGAAAAGCTACAGCATGGATCCGTACCCGACGCTCGCCCCTCTCATCAGCACGATTGCGGCGATCCACTTCCCTTACTACCCCATTAATTGACCCGGATGAAAAATCATCACTGTAAACATATAAGCTCACTCTTTTTTCAGGGTCGTAGAAGCTCTCTATAGCAGTCAAAATACCCTCTCTGGGACTGGAGTTGGAGAATGCATTCCAATTTCTCAAGGCATCCATGATTGCTTCCCGCCTAGCAGGCGTATCTGGAATCCACTCATTGCGGTAACTTTTGAACATGTATTCGCCCATATCATTCAAAACCTGGATTCCTTTCACCTCAGGATAGACCTCAAGTGTTTCTTGTATCTGTTGTTGAACCCTATCCCAGGCGTACTGGCGCATACTCCCTGAGGTATCAATAATAAAAACGATGTACTCGCTATCTACAGGTATGCCGCCTACGTTGTAATCATCTGGATCCGGGCGATAATCAGCTAATAGCCGCTGCATCTCCTCAGTCAACCGTTGCTTAGCTAACGCAAGCTGGCCTTGCAGTTCCGTATTGATATCAGCATTATCTCCAGTAGCCAAAAACTCGGAGCGAATTCTTGAGAGTTGCTCCTGTAAACGGGAAAGCTGTAAATTTTCTGAATCTAATTGCGTCACAGTAGAAATTCGTTCGCGCTCGACGATCTCGGTCTCTCCACGGAGATCATTAAGTTCCTCTTGATAGCGCGTAATCAACTCCTCAAGCTCCGCATGACTCTCCTCAAGACGGATAGGCTCAAAGATCTTCGTTAAAACAAGTAAGAGAATAATAGCTCCAAAGCCACAACATATTACATCCAAAAAAGAAAGATTAAGTGTCTCTGTGTCTCGATCTTTTTTTCTCATGGCCAATCCTCTGAAGGTGCCATCATGGATCCACCAGTAGTTAGCGAGAGCTGCCAATAAGCCGGCGCGGCCAAAGGATCTCCCTCCATCGCATAGAGAATCACATTAACCGGAATATTCAGGGGCAGCCGGCGAACAGCTCGTTCGAAATGATTAACTCGTTCCCTACCAGTTACGCCTGCCTGTGTTGGAATAACCTCACCCATGGTTGGTAGGCCATCTACAAGCAAATACAAATTATCGGGCTTTGGGTCCAAGGTCCTAGCAACATTCATAGCTGCATGCAGGCTAGTCGGACCCTCTGGCGATGTATCTTTAAGTACCTGGACTGCCGCATCTAATTGGGCACCATCCTCAACGGTAAGCCAACGACCACTGGTACCATCCAACAACGGCCAAGCTTCTTCGTTAAAAGCATAAATCTGAAATTGAATGCCAGGCGGAATCTGGGTAGTAAGCCAATCCACCGTATTGACTACTTGTTGCCATTTTGGTGCCTGCAGTTTTTGCTCCACCGGCATATTACGCCGCCGAATAATATTTACGATAGTGCGATCCAGCATACTTGTAGAAACGTCTACTAAAATAAGTACGCGCTGCCCACCCATCCGTAGGCCTGTTAAATACTGCCTATTCCCGTCACCCGTGAAACTACGAATACGGTTTCCCGCATCTTCTGGAGTAACACTAGCCGCCGACAGCCTTTCATTTTCCTCTCTTAGATCATCAAGCTCCGACCTTAGTTGCTCGATAGCCTCCTTGCGAGCATTTGTGTCCTCAGTTACAGAATTTAGTTCATTTTCCGTACTAAGAATTTCTTCCATAACCTCATCCCGCATTCCAGCTAATACGGCCATATCTTCGATAAGCTTAGCTAGCTCATCTTTAAGTTGAACTAGATTTTTTTTCCCCGAAAGTACTCTTAACTCCATACGGTTTACTTCACTACCAAGATCATCGAGCTCAAGCTCACTGCGCTCAGAGACATTGGCGTTAATCACCATGAAGAATAAAATAACTGCGCCGAAACCACAGGTCATCGCGTCCAGAAAAGACAAGGAAAATACGTTTAGCTTTTTACGAGCCACAATCCTTTCCTAAACTTATTACCCGCAACTCCTCACCAGGTGAACCGATACGAATAACATCTGCGGGATACAGCGTGGTTTCAGCCGAAACTCTCTTTTCGTTTACAAATGTTCCGTGACGACTGTGATCAATAAGTTTGACTTCACCATCGCGCAAAACCAATTCACAATGCGAGCTAGAAACGCCACTATGGTCTCCCTCAAGTACGATAGAACGACGTTCTTTATCTTTGGTGCGGCCAATTGATAACCCCTTGGTGCCCACAGGATATGCAATTCCTCTATAAACCACATGACTCGAACCAACATCCAGGATTTTCTCTGAATTCTGAAAAACATTTTTATCGGCCATAACCCGCCCTTGCGCCCGTTCACGCCATGGCACCCGCTTTAGCAATTTGACCTGACCGCTTTTAGAGTCAACAGTTGGCATAGCTAACGCACCTATCACGGTTGCATCGGGCTCCAAGCCCAACACAAGAGCATCATCTAAACGTTGTAATTCAGTCATTAAGCCGGGTAATGCCCCAAGATGGTGGGAAACCTGCACAACGAGACCAGCCCCACTTTGCCTAACCTGAGCCACTAGTTGTACTAATGCACGATAAAATCCTGACACGGCTGCCAACAGCTGCTGCTGCCGAACTTCAATCCGGTGAACATCTTGGTAATGCTCTAGTTCGAGTTCACATATGTCTTTCTCTTGTATCGACTGCAGCCAGTCCGGTAGGCAATCATATATAAGCTGCTCAGTATCAGCTCGATGAAGAGGATCAAAGCGTGTCGCAAGAACGAAAAGCTCTGAAAAACGTTGGGCCCAGAGATCCATAACGCTTGTCAAGCCAGTATCTTCCAAGCCAATTTCCTGTAATGCCATTACGCTATCGCTCTGCTCCAATGGTGTCGCAGAGACTCGGTGTAAACCAACATCTAAGTGGACAAGCTGCCGGCCTGGGTACGGTCGTGCACTGACAGCAGCAGCTGCATTTAACATTCCACGCACCTGAATTCCGATCTCTTGAGTTAATCCAAGTAATACACCAAGCTGTTCTCGCGTGTAGTGATTTGGCACTATCAGGACAACATCGTCCGCTTTGTCCGGAATTTGGGTCCACAATGTTTTGAGCTGAGCATGGGCAAGTTCTGAGGCACTATCGACCCCTTCTACGCCCGCGGTATTACTGTTTATACTCAAATTAGTCCAATAACGGCTGCTCACCTGACGAGGCTTAACGCGTGCCTGCCGAAGCGCCTCAGTACCAGTGACAATGCGCCCATCCTCCACTAGCGCATAGCCAGGCTCTCTAGCCAGTATTTCCCCTTCGCGGGCAACTACCAGACTTGCGTCATTGATGTCGATTGCGAGCGTGGTCATCAATCAACTCCTGAAAATTTTAAACTCCTCTAGCCTGCATGTGGCGAATTAAATTGTGATCGATGTGAGTTTGAGCATCAAAAACAAAACGCTCCTGTAAAAGTTGTAGCTGGTGAACAAGAAACATCACAACAATAGAAATCAAAAGCGCAATAAAAGTAGAATTAAATGCGGTACCCAAGCTCTGGGTCACCCCCGCGATGTCACCATCTACAGCGCGGTGTGCCTGCCCCAAGGCCTCACCTATTCCGCGTACTGTTCCAATAAATCCCACAGAAGGTATGGCCCAAGCGATATAACGGATCATAGAAAGCTCGGATTCCAATCGTTCACCTTCCGACTCACACAAACTAGTTGCCACCGCGGATACATCTTGCACGTTACGCGTGGACCCAAACCGTTCAAGCGAAGAAAGCATAACCCTAGGAAGCAGCATTTCTCTCAAGCGCTCGGGAAGCGATTGAATGTTGCGAGCATATTCCCTTGTATCCTCAGGAAGAATACGGACGCCCTCTTGAACTCGAACAAATTCCTGCTGCAAAAGAGCTCTTTCCTTAAGCGCCCGGAGCGCTTTGTAGCCCATGATGCAGAACGCCCAAATCATTAAAATAAAACAGGATTCCTGTTCGAAGTCCTGAATAATCACCCACACAGAGCGTTCTGGCGTATAGCTTTCTTCTTGCTCAATACGCAGTGTCTGCTCGGCCATCACAGCCGCCGCTTTAGGCCTAACTACCGTAACGTAGACTGCGTGCACCACGATGATTGCGATAATTAGCGCAAACACTTGATAAACAAACTCGGCTGGAAAACGACGTTTCATCAGGCAATGCCCCCGGCTAAACCTAAATATCTATAGGAAAAATAACTTCTTCATCGGCCGCAATCTCTTCCGAAGGAATGAAGACTTCAGTGTTTGGCAAAGTTCTTTCTGACTCAGCCTCCGCCCTTGGGGGAGGCGTTGCTCCCTCTACTTCTTGCTCATCCTCCTGACCTAATCCCAATGAAAACAAGCTCAGCAAGCTCCCCAGCACAAACACTCTAACCTTAAAATTGATCATTATTTCCCATACCAGTTTATAAGTTTAAACAAAGCCTGGCTCCATCATTCCAAATTGCGCGCAATACGAAAACCAAGGTTCTCTCGGGTACTACCATTATAGTCTCGGTAGGCAAGCCGAAGATTCGTCAAGGTAGCACTAGTCCAGCTAGAGCCCCGAACCACGTGCAAACCACCAATTTCAGGGCCCAGAGGGTCCTCAATGACTCCCTCTGAGCTGATAGCCGTAATTTCATAGTAATCCTGGATCCATTCTGAAACATTGCCACCAAGATCAAAAAATCCAAGGGCGTTGGGCTCGAAGCTTCCTACCGGCGCTGCCACCTGAAAGCCATCGTTATAAGTGACTAGTGTTGTTCTTAATAACTGAGAGGCACTAACATCGGCATAATTGCCGGTGCGGTCCGGGGGGGGTAACTCAGCACCCCAAGGATAGGTTAGAGCTTCCTCTCTTTCCGCAAATCGCGAAGCCCAGGCCCACTCAGCCTCTGTGGGCAAACGATAACCATTGCGCACTGGACGTACTAATACCCAAGTTCCCTGCCGCTCTTCATATACAGGCTGAAATCCGTCAGTAATACTGAGCCAGTTAAGAAATTGTGCAACCTCTCCCCAAGTCACTCTCACCACGGGCTGATCATCTTCATCCAAAGAAACACCCGAAAAAGATCCTGAATTGTGCTCAGGTTTAAATTCCCTGAATTCTGCATTACTAACTTCCCGAGCACCTAGATAAAAAGCTGTACTTAGCCTAACTGTACGCATTGACTCATTTGAGCGGCGCCCTTGTTCGCGTCGCGACGAGCCCATAATAAATTCGCCTGGCAAAACAAGTAATAAATCTTGGCCCAAACTAGTTTCAATAACCTTTGGGTAGCCACTTCCAGTCGTAACATCCAATTCCTCTAACTTAAACTCTAAGACCTGAGGGAAACCAGGACGAGGTGTTACCTCCGCAGACTGGCTTGCAAAACCAGGGTAACCAATTTCCAGTTGATGATTTATTGCCATAAGCATTAAACGAGTAGGTGTATTACCTTGGCGTTCACCATCAACCCAAACAGCTGCACCAGTTGGTTCGCTACTGATGCCTACCTCACCCAATTGTGCAACTAGGTTGATATTTAGTTCCTGTTGACTGTCAGCTACAACAGACAACACCTGCATGACGGAATCATAACCCGGTTTAGTGAGTCCAATCTGGTGGTCCCGATCCGGAAGTAAACCCAAAGTAAGAGGGGTTCGGCCACGATACTCCCCATTAACACTCACGATTGCATCAGCTGGACTACTTGTAAGTTCTAATTGACCATCAGCTGGAGAAAGCATTACTAGCGGCAGTTCCAGAGGTTGGTCTGCGTTCACTAAAATTGTGCTTCTCCAAATATTAAACCCTTTGAGTCTTGCTTCAATTCGTCGCTCGCCAGCTACCAGCTCCATGACCAAAGGCGTTCCTCCAAGGGGTGCTTCATCTACAAAAACCTGTGCGCCACCCGGTTCAGTAATCAAAGTTACTGGTGACCAGTTCGGTGTGAGTACGACAGACATGTTTTGTCTTTGACCACCCCCAATGACCTCAAATTCTCTGATTTCTGACAAATGCCGATCAGCCACAAACTCAAATCGGCGCAATCCAGTAGAAACCTCTGCATCCACTAGCGGCGCACTACCGAACAGCTGGCCATCCACATAGACATCTGTATCTAAATCTGAATCAACCGAAACACTAATTAGCCCGGGTAATCGCTTTAAAGAAAGTTCAAAAGATTGATCCGAAGACAGTCCGACATCAATTTCGGTCTCCAAAGTGTGGTATCCAAAAAGTGTAGCGCTAATACGATGCGTACCGGAGCGGAGTAAATAGCGATCTGCAAGCTGAAGTTTGAAAAATGTACCGGGAAGACTAACGGCTTCAGGTTGAGGCGTAAACACGAGCTGGACAGACTTAGCTGTAAATGCAAACCATCCGATAATAGCCAATACAACCAATCCACCCCCCACTCCTAGAAACCCCTTACTGGGTCTAAAAAAATGGCTATCAGCCTGCTCTTCTAGCTTGGGACGAAATGTAACTGGTGTAATCTCAATATCACCAAGGTCATCCGATTCCTTTGCCAATTCCTCCAAGTCCGGCGGCACCGTATCACTACCCGTAATCTGAATATCAATCACAAGACTCAAACGATTATCCGAAAGCGTGCAGCTTAATCGAGCTGCATCCAAAGCAATGACATCTCCATCACGAAGCCAACGTGACCCAGATAATAGCTCTCCATTTATACGAAGCCCGCTAGTATTTCGAACTGGCAAAACAAAAAAGGCTTCATCTAACATATCTATTTGCAGGGAGCCAGAAATGTTGTCTAGCCTCACATCATCGGAAGGATTGCCCCCCAAAGAAACCGGGAGATGGTTAGCAGAAAAATACTTTTCTTGTCCACCTTCGACCAAATGCAAAACCCATTTTTTATTACTACTGATCATCACAACTAATTGATCCGTTCCACACAAAAAATTTCAATCGGGTTCGGCGCATTTCCCGGTAATACTTCAAAGGCAACACGCACATCTCGGTACCCAGCTCGACTTCCCAAGGCTGTATATGGTCCGGGACGAATCTGCATGTGGTGGGTAATGAAGCTACCTAGGGAGCCTACACGGTACAAAGTCACGTTGGTGAGCCCATCAGAACGCAATTCCACATCGATTGGCGTGGAGGCTAAACGAACCAGCCTATCAAGCTCAGCGATCTGCCCGCTCAATCGTGGCCCCCTTCCATCTATTCCTCGTGCATCTTCCAAAAGAATGCCTGCATCTCTCAAAATTTGATCGGTAAAAAGAACATTTGGGTTTCGGAAAAGACCTTCAAATTTGGCATCTAAGTCAGCTCTGGTCTGGGCGCGGAGAAGTCCTGTCTTGGCAAATTCAAGGGAATTATCAGAATTTAATGCGAGAAGATATTGTTGAGTAGCACGCTCCCATAACTCTCTTTTCTCAAAAGCAGTAGCCCGAACCTGCGCAAGAGCAATCTGGCCCAATTTCATCCCCTGATCTGCTTGAACCAATCCATCTGAAGCTTCCAAAGAATCAGGTCGCATTTTTAATGCATCAGTGAAAAATTGATGAGCCTCTTCAAATTCCTCTTGAGCCAAAGCATTCAGTGCTATAGAGACCAGTGAGTCGAATCTAGCATCAGCGATACGACGGGTTGTATTGGCTACAGCTAATCTGGCAGGTACCCAAAGCGAGTCAAGCGCCGCTGCATTACGATAAAGCTCTAAAGCACCAACGAGATCACCATTCCGGTCTCGTTCTGCGCCCTGTTCCATACGGGCCAACACGTTGGGTAATGTTTGCGCTCTTTCCAATCCATTCTGACCATCAACATGGTCCGCTTCTATACGTAAAACTAACTGAAACTGCTCTTCCGCTAGAGATGGATTACCAGCAACAAGGGCTTCATTTCCTACCTCTAAAGCTCGGTCAATAATGTTTTTAGACCTAGCAAGCAAAGAAATTCCTAAATCAAGTGCTTTTTGGTAGCTAGGCACAGCATCATAAAAGGCATCTGCTAAGAAAGCGTCATCGCCATCCCGAAACAATGTCTGATAAAGATCCCAGTCCTCGCCAGCCCAATTTACTGCACCCTGCGCTTCCAGTAGGCCCTGCTGCTGTAATAGTTCAGCTAGCAACGCCTCAGCTTTATCGCGCAAAATACCCAACTCTTCGGGTGACATCACCAGGATCCCTGAATTTGACTCAGGAGAAAGTGCAGGCTGTTCTACCATTTCAGTAGTGGGTACCTGATTTTCTACCCAGCTAGGCAGCAAAAAAATAACTCCCAATGCCAAGGACGCCAAAACAACTAATGCTAAAACAATTAATTTAAAGCTATAGTCCCGTTCTTCGCTATCCAGCGGCATGGGCGTAGCAAAATTTTCCTTTATACCGGGCCTGACCGGAATAATGGTTTCGTCATGTTCCGGCTGGTTAGGATTCTGTTTTTTCACAACTCCACCAATGCTATCGCCAAAATGCTACAACTGATTCTAAGACATCTAAAAAAACATACATGCTCTTTGGGCGGCGACCTGAGTCTGACCCCAGCGTTACGTGAACCAATTCAGCCAGCTCAGAAAGCACCGAACCACTGCCCTGTGGGCCCAAGGGGAATGCCAAGGGTTCTAGGCGCGTCAACGAGGGATTCACACCAAATGGCAAACAGCCTGTAATAAGTTCATAGAGCAACGCTGCAAACGCATACACATCATCAGCCACCGCTGGCGCCTCACCCCGGCGCTGCTCCGGACTCTGATAAGCCAGTGTCCCTCCATCTTTGAAAGTTTGGCAATTTAGGGGCTCCGCCAGGGCAAAATCTACTAGGTGTGCTCCCTGATTGCTATCAAAGAGAACATTGCGTGGTTTAACGTCAAGATGGACCATGCCTTGATTGTGAATATATTCCAATGCGCCAGCTAAATCTCTAGCTGCACCCGCCCAACAACGAGGATGGGCTCCACACAGAGATACCAGGTCCCCTTCACCTAGATATTCCATTACCAACGCTGGGCTCCCGCCCAAAGCAATCAAATCAATCGCTGCTGATACGCAAGGATGATTCAGGGAATTAAGAATTTCGAATTCACGACGAATCAATTCTTGAAAACCAAAGGCTCGGGGCACACCCGATTTTTGTAGTTTGATAGCTACTACACTCCCATCCGAAGCCTCTGCCTTCCACACTTGTGACATACCACCAGCTCCAAGAAATGCAGTGAGACGAAACCCTCCTGGTAAAACACTACCCGGTAGAAGGATCTCCTGATGATGAGTGCTTCTCAGAATATCGGCCGAAACTACATTAGCAAAACCTGGTTCATTCTGGTTAGTCGTACGCTTATAAGTACCCATGGGGATATCTTCGGTACGGTGAGTCCTAGATTTCGAACTCAGGTGTCAGTCGCTACACCCGTATCGACTGCCTCCGAATTCACGTCCTCGTTTTGGCCCACTGATTTGCTACCTGACGCAGTCTCGGGAATTGCGATAAGTTCCAATTCACTTGGTGGGAGCTCCGTATATATCGACATATCTGCGGGCAGAAGCCCAGTCTCTGAAACAAATAGATCTTTTAGTAACTGACGCCATTCCTGATATTGCACATCTGCCGTTCCCGTCAGACGATGTTGTGTACCCTCAATCTCTACCACCATCGGCCTGACTTCGTCATCAAAGCTACTAGAAAGCTCTTCGAGGGTTTCCTCGTGCAAACGCTTTTCCTGCTTTCGGACAGCACCAGTTCTAATCATATCCATCCCCACGTACATCAGGGCATCCCGCACCATGCGATCTGAGAAACTATTACCATCACTTTGACTACCATAGACCACGGAAGCCACCACTGTCGCAATACCAAGACCGGTACGCCACCGAGTGGATCGTTGTAATTCCTTTATGGCAATTGCTTCTTCGCGTGAAAATTGGCGCCACCCATCATAAGACTCAATAGAGTCTTGATAGAATTGATCGTAATGCTGGTTCAAGGTTTCCACAAACAAATGCTCTCGCTCGCGAATCCGTTGGGTTCGGTCAAACATTGGATCCCCTTCAGCAGGTAAGCGCCTGAGCTCATATTCCCCCCGATTGCTCTGAACAACATGCTCTCCAAAAGCCTCTGGGCTCAACTCTCCTGCAAAACGCAGCTGGGCTATAGATCTGATTTTCTCAGCCTCGTTGATCGCTAATTTCTCCTGTACCACCGCCAAGTCGTTTGCGATAGAGCTAAAAACATCTTGATAAGGATCTAAGCCCCCAAACCTTTGTCGGTTATAGGCCCCGGCCGCAGTACCCATACCATACTCACCATCCAACCAAACGCGACCGCAAGCGTCAATGGCTCTCACATAAAGCAAGAACTCATCTCCATCGGATCGTAGAATTTCAGCCGTAACATTGACATCTGCCGCAGTGGAGACCGAGGGCGTAACCCAGACTGCGCCCCAGTGACCGCTTCTCTGTAGCGTATCTCTCAGAGTCACTGCCATATAACGAGCCTCGGTTCGGCGGATGTAAACGAAAGTGCCATCTCTAATAAGTTCCTCGAGAATTTCTTTATCCACTTCACCTTCAGGAACCCCTGAATCAAAAACAGCTATACCAATGTCGAGCAGCTGCTCTTCCGGAATAGACTGGGTGGCAGGCACCAAATCGACCGAGTGAGCCAAACGAACCTCATTACTTGCGCACCCCGAAATAAGGCTTGCTAATACAAAAAGAAAATAAGTCGCCCGCATAGAAAATTACCTCACTTCACTGGCGAGCCAGAATTTTATTGTATTCATTATATTCTTCCCACAGAGCTGCACGAAGAAATGGGTCCTCTTCTTCGGTTGCCGCCTCGCACAATTGGCGCGCAACTGTGTCTTCGTCTTCACAACCTTCTACTGATGGCATTGTTTCTTCATCTGTGATTTCGTCGGCACGAAAAGATTGATTTTCCCTGCTATTACTGGAATCACCGCCTCCGCTTTGGCCTACAGGGACCTCAGGAGAACCCCCAACCTCTGCTGTTTGGCCCAAAATTTCATCTGCGGCCGTACCTATGCCAGCACGTGCCATAGATGCCTGCTCTGCACCCATAATCCGATCAAAATCCTCAAGGGAACGATCAAATTCGTCATCACCACCCCGGCCCTGCTGACCTGTACCTGCCTGAGTTCCGTCAGGCCAACTGCCAGTCTGACCATCGCCCGCTGTTTGCTCTTCGCCCTGCTGACCGGACTGGCTGCCTGGTGGCATTTGAGGGCCGCCCGCTGTTTGCTCTTCGCCCTGCTGACCGGACTGGCTGCCTGGTGGCATTTGAGGGCCACGTGACTGGGATTGGGACGGCGGCATGGGACTCTGAGGGCCTTGTTGGCTAGGCATGGGAGGTGTACTGGTACACGCCACTAATCCTAGCGCTAACCCAGTCACTATCGGAAAAACCTTGAAAAATTTGCTCATTTTCGGAACCCGCTGGCGGCATCCGGTGCCCATAGCCTCTAAATACTTAGATGCTCGTAGGAATAAAAAGGTTGCGTATTCCCGCATTTTTAACTCCATAATCGAACCTCACTTATGCAAATTATGCTCTTATGCAGACGCCTATGTTCCTATATTAACTGTCGTTTTAACTTTTTTGGTGGAATTTAACTTGAATTTTTCCATAATGCAGTCAAGTAAGTACGCCCAAAAGCCACCAAAGACCGCCTAAGCGTCCTGTACCCCATAAACCGGGCAGTGCTGGTACTATCCTACGCTCACACACGCTCAAAGGATGCTCATGAAGACGATAACATTGATCACCAGCATTGTTCTATCAGTTTGGATTCCGATGGCAGGCTCCCAAGAAGTCACCCTACCCCGAACTCCAGCGCCTGATGGAGCATTGGCCTACATTCAATCGCCAAAAGATGGTGATGAGGTGTCATCACCTTTTACGGTGAGATTTGGATTAAGGGGCCTAGGAATTGCCCCTGCGTTGACGCAATTTCCAAACACTGGACACCATCACCTGCTAGTGGATACCGACCCGCTGCCTCCAGAAAATCAACCACTTCCTGCCACGGATAAAATCATTCATTACGGGCTTGGCCAAACTGAAACGGAGCTAGAGTTATCTCTTGGGGTACATACTCTCCAGATGGTAGTAGGAGACCATCTACATATTCCTCACCTACCACCTGTAATATCCCAGAGAATCACCATAACCGTAGTCGAATAAGAGCCGCAATATGTCCCTGTTTCAAACTAATCCTTCAAATTAAAAAGAGAGCTTTATGGATATTCGTGAAGGCTTTATTGACGCAATAGGAAATACGCCGCTAATTAAGCTGCGGAGAGCATCTGAGATCACGGGCTGTACAATTCTCGGAAAGGCTGAATATTTAAACCCGGGTGGATCAGTGAAAGACAGAGCAGCTAAATATATTGTTTTGGACGCAGAAAAGCATGGTCTTATAGAACCGGGAGGGCTCATTGTAGAAGGGACTGCAGGCAACACGGGAATTGGCTTAGCTCGTGTTGCTAACGCAAGGGGCTATCAAACACTTATTTTAATACCGGATACGCAGTCACAAGAAAAAAAAGATGCGTTACGTGTCAGTGGCGCTGAACTGCGAGAAGTGCCAGCGGTACCCTACCGAGACCCCAACAATTATGTCCACGTAGCTGAAAGAACTGCAAAAGAACTTAGTCAAACAGCACCTAACGGCGTTCTCTATGCTAATCAGTGGGACAATTTGGCAAACAGAGAAGGGCACACAGCAAGTACCGGACCAGAAATTTGGCAACAAACAGATGGTAGTGTTGATGGTTTTATCTGTGCTGTTGGAACTGGCGGGACGCTAGCTGGTGTAAGTGCCTACCTAAAACACAAAAATCCTGATGTAGTTGTTGCAGCTGCAGATCCCATGGGAGCGGCAATTTACAGCTGGATTAAAACTGGGGAGCTTAAGGCGGAAGGTAGCTCTATCAGTGAAGGTATTGGACAGGGACGTGTGACTGGTAACCTAAAGGATTCACTTATTGATAACGCATATCAAATCTCAGATGAAGAAATGCTCTCCACATGTTACTCATTGCTGCAACTAGAAGGACTGTTACTTGGGGGATCCAGTGGGGTTAACGTTGCGGGGGCAATTCAATTAGCTAAAGACTTAGGGCCGGGCAAAACGATCGTGACAATCCTATGTGACTCTGGAAGTCGATATCAATCCAAAATCTATAATCCAGCGTTCCTAGCGTCAGAAGGACTGCCGTTGCCACCATGGTTACCTCAATAATAATACGGTAGCAATCAGTCTCTCGAGCAACCCACTTAACTAAAAACCCTTGCAAAGGCCTTCTCTAAATCGCCAATTAAATCGTCTGGATGTTCCAACCCTATGGAAAGACGGACCGTACTGTCTTTTATGCCTGCTTGCTTAAGTTCCTGCTCATCTAAGTCGCTGGCAAAATAAAGTTTAACTGGGGCAACCAGAGATTCTGCAGAGCCAATACTGGAAGCAGTAGCAAACAACTTGAGGGCATCAATAAATGCCCATGTATGTGTCTTGTCTCCCTTTAAGTTAAATGTCAATACTGCCCCACACCCATCCATTTGTTTAGTTGCTAATTTGTGTTCAGAGTCACTTTTGAGGCCCGGATAAAAGACTTTTTCTACTAGAGGGCTAGCTGCAAGGTACTCAGCAACAGCAAGTGCTGATGATGAGTGGCGGGCATGACGAAGGTGATAAGTTCTAAGCCCTCTTAGGATTAGGTAGGCAGCACCAGGATCCATCGTCGAACCTATGCTGGTTGCTAATTCATGAATAGCCTTGATGCGTCCTTCATCAGCTATCACAACACCGCCCATAACATCTCCGTGTCCACTCGCATACTTAGTTAGGCTGTGTACGTAATAGTCGATTTCAAACTGCCCATGATTATGTAAGCCGCCGAATGTATTATCCAGCACGGTAGTAACATTATGTTTTTTTGCCAAAGATACTATGCCCTCAATATCTGGAACCTGTAGCATAGGGTTGGTTGGCGCCTCAAAAATCAACAACTTTGTGTCTTCTTGGGCAAAAACGCGCTCTAAATCATCATGTTGATGAACATCTAACATCGAATAATTAATACCAAAACGCGGCAGTACATTTCTTACCAAAGTCCGGATTGGTCGGTATGACTGGACGAAAAACGTCAGTCGTTCACCGGCTTGTAAGTTGCCCAACAAAGAAAGCCATACTGCTGCCATCCCACTTGCCACACAAACCCCGTCCGCCCGACCCTGAAGCTCAGCTGATAAAAGCTCGAGTTGTCGTGTTGTAGGGTTAGCGTCGCGTGTGTACTCGAACCCCGTATGCCGAGCCTCCGGATTCAAAGAAGCCTCAATGCTCGGATAGGTAAACTTTACGGAGCGATAGATGGGCGGGACGACTGCCTCATTGCCATCAGGTAATAACACCTTGCGTTGATGTGTAAGCCGGGTTTCTTTCTTCATGACTTAGTCCATTATAAAAGTTCGATTGGGTCCCCTACATTGAGTGTCCCAAGACGCCGTGGAATGAGATTCTGGCCAAACATTACACCTTCTGGACCCCGGCGAAACCCCTTAAGCGTCATAAGGGGCTCTCCGGCTACATCCTTACGAGCAGTGTCTGGGTCGACAGTGGTAAGTACGCAACGTGCACAGGCCCAACCCAAATCAAACTCAACCTCCCCAATTCGAATGCGCGACCAATTATCCTCAGCAAATGGCCTGTCGGCGGTTGTCACTAAATTAGGCCGAAATCGTTTCATCTCCACTGGCTGCATGAGCCGCTTATTTAGCTCATTCAGTGACGCTTCAGAAATCAATAAAAGTGGGGACCCATCAGCAAAACTGACTTGATCTCCAACTTTTCCCCTGCCTGCCCTCAAGGCACGGCGATGTTGTTTGCCCATATAGACGAGCTGACACGGAAATCCCATGACCTGCGTGAACCACTCATTCACACTATCTGGGCCTAAACTTACCTCCATATGATCGCGCCAAACCTTGACCTGCCGCACTCTATGCCATTCCAAGTCTACTGAAAACTCTAACGGAGGCTGGCCTGGAGCCGTCACCTCTAAACCAGAATCACGCACGTCGACTTGAATCAAGGTCATCTTTGGATACTCTCGTTGTGTCAAAAAACGACCGGTGACATCTACTAACATGTAACGTCTATCTCCCTGAAGGCCCCGCTCTTCAACGGCCGCGCTCTGTACCGAAATTTGTCCACAGGACTTAAGGGGAAAAATATTGATCTCCGTAAGATTCGGCATCACGGGTCTTCGCTTTCCAAAAAAAACTAGATGTAACTCAAGGCTTGGCTTAGATCTGCGATGAGATCCTCAACATCCTCTAGTCCTACCGAGAGCCTCAGAAAACTGTCGGTTATACCTACCCGGTCCCTCTCTGCTTTATCGACATCAGCATGCGTCATAGTCACGGGATGAGTTATTAGTGTCTCCACCGACCCCAGATTTTCCGCCAGCGCACAAAGTCTAAGAGCGCCAATAAGTTTTTTTCCGGCTTCTACTCCGCCATGTACCTCAAACCCAAGCATAGCGCCAAAGCCTTCTGCTTGACGGCTAGCCAGCTCGAATTGGCTAAATGATTCTAATCCTGGATAGTTAACCGTCGATACCTTCGGATGAGACTCTAGAAATTCAGCAATAGCCTGGGCATTGGCTGATTGCCTCTCGAGTCGAATGGACAGCGTCTTGCAACCCTGCAAGGTGAGCCACGCAACCCAAGGAGACATAATGACGCCACTTGCGTTCTGGATAAACCGAATAGGTTCATCTAAATCCTGGCTCTTGGTGATAACCGCACCCCCTACTGTGGCATTGTGTCCATCAAAATATTTGGTTGTACTATGGATCACAATATCTGCGCCTAATTCCAAAGGCCGCTGGTAGAAAGGTGTTAGGAAAGTGTTATCAACCGCATGGGTAATACCACGGGAACGAGAAATCTCAGAAATCGCGGCAATATCCGTACACTTAAGGTTCGGATTAGCCGGTGTTTCCGTCAATATCAATCGCGTATTATCTTTAATCGCTGCACTTACCGTGTCCGGGTCAGATGTATCAGAAAATGTAAACTCAACACCATAACGCTGGTATATCTTTGTACATAAACGGTAAGTACCCCCATACGCTACATCAGACACCACGGCATGCTCTCCTCCATTGAGGGATGCCTGAATAACAGCCTGAATTGCAGCCATCCCAGTGGAATAGCAGGTGCAATCAAATCCCCCCTCCAGCGATGACAATTTTTTCTCCAGCGCCCGGACGGTAGGATTTGCACTCCGCGAATAAGAATAGCCCTTACCAAGGTAATCATCCACGGACTCCTGCACAAAGGTAGTAGTCTGATACACAGGCGTTAAGATAGACCCTGTAACAGGATCCGGGCTCACTCCTGCGTGAATTTGTTTTGTTGTAAAACCCATGGGAGACAATTCTCCGACAAAGCTAGTCTCACATGATACCTCAAGGCCTACCACACCACGCTAAAATGAGTGCCCAAAAAAGGAGGCTGTCATACTATTAAAAGGATCCTGCTGTCATGGCCTGGTTTCATTTACCGTGCATTCTGAGCATACCCATTAACAAGTGAAGAAACTGGAGAGAAAACAAAGAGCCATCTCCAAAGATCTTTTTGCAAAATATGTGGTAGTAGCTTACGGGCCTGATCACCAAAATGGCAGAACCTGTTCATCCATTTGCCTCGATTATTGATAGCTCCCTACCAATCCCACCGAAACGGACTCATCTTATGACAAGCTCTAAAACAGAGTGGGTAGTCTTGCGCACAGATCCGCAAAATCAAGTGTTCGAACAATACCCCAAAGAATCAATAGCTGAGTAGCATAAGCAGCTAGGCTAGAAAACTAATTTTTCCACGCTCCAGCGCAACCGGCGGATCATGTCATAATAGCAATACTATCGAAACCTGACGCTCTACGAAAAACAACAAATGGCCGGTCGCATAGACACAAGACTCGAAGAATTGGGGATCATTTTACCGCAAGCACAAAAGCCTAGAGTCGCCAAGATCCTTCCCTATACGATTAGCGGAAATTTATTATTTGTGTCCGGCCAAATCCCTCAATGGGAAGGTGAAATCCGCTACCAGGGCAAAATTGGAAGAAACCTCACCCTGGAGGAAGGCCGTGAGGCGGCGCGTTTGAGCGCTCTCAATCTACTCGCCCATACACGCAACGCTTTGGCCGGCAATCTGGACCGCATCAATCGCTTTCTAAAAGTAAATGGTTTTGTCAGTGTCACTGAGGACTTCGACGAAGTTGCCGCGGTAGTGAACGGAGCGTCAGAATTAATTCAAGAAATATTCGGTGACGCCGGCACGCACGCGCGTATCGCGATTGGCGCTGCGAACATGCCCATCGGTGTCTCAGTGGAGATTGAGGCAATTATCGAAATAAACTCTGACTCTTAAATCAGGAAGTGACTACAGTTAAGCCCTCATAAATACCGCTCCTTATGAGCCCACTTCAATGTGTCGTCCAAGCCTTTCGCGTACCGATCAAAAATCTCATCGATATCTGATTCTGTAACAATATACGGTGGGCACAGCGCGACAATATCACCTAAAGCCCTAGCAATCAGGCCGTGGGCTTGGCAGCGCTCCGCTAGATAAAAACCCACACTGTTCTCAGGCCTAAAAGATTCTTTAGACTGCTTGTCCTTCACCAGCTCACAAGCACCAACAAGGCCAATACCTCTCACATCGCCCACCAGTGGGTGGTCCAACATTTCACGGAACCTACTTTGAAAGTAAGGGCTCACCCTTCTTACGTGATCATAAAGCTTGCGCTCTTCGTAGAGTTCCAGGGCTCTCAACGCAACTGCAGCGCTAACTGGGTGGCCCGAATAGGTGAAACCGTGACCAAAAATCCCAGCCCTCCCACTAGCCTCTATCATAGGCTCATAGAGAAATTCTGGCACAAACACTGCGCTAATGGGCAAGTAGGCAGAGGAAAGCGCCTTTGCAGCAGTCAGTGTCGTCGGCTTCATGCCGAAACTCTGGGCACCCCAAATCTCTCCTGTACGGCCAAAACCTGTGATCACCTCATCATCAATCAAGAATATGTCGTATTTCTCCAGCACCTCCTGTGCCTTCTTAAAATAGGTAGCCGGCGGAAGAATAACCCCACCAACACCAATCATCGGCTCCGCTATAAACGCAGCCACCGTATCAGGGTCTTCAGCAATGATTAGCTCCTCAAGATTATTGACAAGCCGAGATGCATAGTCCTCTTCACTCTCACCGCGCTCTGCACCGCGATAGTAATAAGGACAGTCCGTATGAATAATGCGCGGCATTGGCACATCAAAACCGCTATGGAAAGAAGGTAAGCCAGTAAGCCCTGCCGCCGCAATAGTGGTCCCGTGATAACCCTTGTGACGCGAAATAATCTTTTTCTTGTTGGGGCGACCAATCGCATTATTGTAGTACCAGACCAACTTAACCTGGGTATCGTTGGCTTCCGAGCCCGAGTTAGCAAAAAACACCCTAGAGGCCTCAAATGGTGCCATTGAGACCAATTTTTCTGCTAGCGCAACCCCTGCCGGATGACTCTTTCCCCCAAAGAGATGCCCAAAGGGAAGAATTCTCATTTGCTCATAGGCACTCCTTGCTAACTCCTCTTCCCCGTACCCTAAAGAAGTACACCACAGCCCTGACATACCTTCGATGTATTCGTTACCATCCTGATCCCAAACTCGAATTCCTTCCCCGCGAGTCACCATTAACGGGCCTTTCTCGTGGTGAACCGCAAGATTAGTGGCTGGATGAAACAATCTGGAAAGATCTTGGGCTGTCAACGAGTCGTCAGTAGTATCTCTCGAATGACCCATAAGCTAGGCTCCTTAAGACTAGAAGGCTCATAATAGCCTGGGTCAGGCTGGAGTTCTTCTAACAATATGTAATGCCGTGGCCAATATGATTAGCACTCCACCAAGAATAGCCACTGCTTCGAGTCCTTCTCCCAAGATTACCCAAGCCCAAACAGGAGAAAGTAGTGGTTCCACTAATAATAAAAGCGAACTCTCCAGCGCTGGGACATCGCGAATACCATGAGTGACAAATATATAAGCCAATGCAATTTGAAAAACACCCAAATAAACAATAATTAGCCCGTCCATCACTGTGACTGTTTCTATCGGAAACGCAAAAAAACTGCAGAAAAAGAAGGCCAAGAAACTTCCACCAATTACGGCTGTAACTGGCCGATCATCGAAATGCTGCGAGCGGACAGCAAGCCAACGTAGACCGACAATCGTTAAGGCCCAAGTAACCCCAGCACAAGCCGCCAAAAAATTTCCTAACATAGGATGAGTAGCAGTTAATGAGGTCTCTCCATTGGAGGCAAAAATGAGCAAAAGGCCCACAACCATTGAGGCTAGAAATGCTAGGTCTCGGCGACCAATTTTCTCATCTAACAGAACCGGGCCCAGCAACAGAATGTACAATGGAGCAGTGCCCTGCAAAAAGATTGCGTTGGCGGCTGTAGTGTATTTGTTTGCAAAAGTGTAAAGCGTAAAAGTAGCCGCATAGGGAATGGCAACAATAAACGACCGCCATGTCCAATTGTTGCGCGCACTGGGTAGTACAAGTAGCAAGGTGATTGCCGCCACCAGACAACGAAAACTGGAGATCTGCCAACCCGTCAAAGTAACGGCCTTTATAGCTACTCCTCCCGTCGAAAAAAGGAGCGCACCTATTATGATATTGAGTCTGGCCTTCACTAACTCAGCTTACACTTATTGCTCATTGAAGAAATGGAAACGATGGACACAATCTTTTGGCATCATTCAGTCACTACAAGCTATCAGGGATGTTATAGGAATGGGTTACAATTCAGTAAATATTGTTATTTTCTTTATTTTACAGCCTGCTTTAATTATTTTTTGTTCCCGGGAGAGCAGATACATAAAGCTCAAAAAATAAAATAAGCTTAGGAATTTGAATTCATGAAAAAACTCAAAATTATTGGAATTATTGCCGTCGTTGTTGGACTCTTATTTGAAATATTCATGGTTGGCTCTAATTTCAGCTTAGGAACAATAATTGCTGGTGGTGGGATCGTTGTGTATGTATACGCTTTTTTTCAAAAGCCCCCGAAAAAAATGTAATGAATCTCTTTTCCTTTAACTACACTTTCAGTTTTAGCTAAATCGGATAAATGAAAATAAGCGAACGAGTCCGAATATCCGATAATAGAAATCACAAAGGAGGATATCTGATGAAGCAATCACTTTATTGGCTCATATTGTTAGCGGGACTAATAGCAGGGCAAATGACCCTGTCCGCGAATGACGAGGACCTGGAGGCCGTTCGCGCGGGCGTGCAACAAATAGGAAAACAATTTAATCCTCGCGTACTCGCTGCCACCCGGGATATCTACCTGCCGTTGCAAAAACAAGCATCCCGAGACGGCGTAAGAATCGTTAATGACATTAGCTATGGTAACGATGAACTGCACACCATTGATATCTACCTCCCACAAGAAAAACCGGTCTCGGCTCCAATCATAGTTTTTCTGCACGGTGGAGGCATGGTAGCCGGCGACAAGGACATGGGAAATACAGATGGACTTCTTTACGGCAATATTCCAACGTTCTTCGCTCGCCAAGGGATGATTGGCATTAATGCCAACTACCGGTTGGTACCTGATATTCATTGGCCTCAAGGCGCTGAGGATGTTCGGGATATTGTTGCATGGATTAAAGACAACATCCTAGATTTTGGCGGGGATCCTGAATCAATTTTCCTGATGGGCTCGTCAGCTGGCGCCAGCCATGTAGCTACTTACCTCTTCCATGAGCCTTCCCATCTAACTAATGGCTCTGGGGTAATTGGAGGCATTCTGAATTCAGGGTCCTTCTCTGCGAGCGATAACGATGTAGCAAAAACCTACTACGGAGAGGATAGGGCTCAGCGCGAGAAGCGCGTCGGATTGGGTCTCATAAGCAGCTACCAAGGATCTCGTATTCCTATATTTCTTCTAAGCGCTCAGCTTGACTCATTTGGCATAGAAACATCCGTCGCTAAAGCCTATGCCATGCTCTGCGATAAATACGAGGATTGCCCAAAGTATGTGCAACTCCATGGACATAATCATGTGTCCGGAGTCATGAGTTTCAATTCAATTGACGATCAGATGAGTAGCCAAGTTTTAGAATTTGTTCAGGATGTTCTCAACCCTGCAACTAATCCCTAAAAAGGGTAAGGCGAAAATGATTTGAAAAACAACTCCACGCGCTGGCACCTAATATGAGTTGGAGATTAAGAGGATTAATCGCCTGGGCCTTTTTCATCTTGCTGTCAGCCTGCACGCCGGAGCAGGAAGAATTACTTCAAACTGAAATTTCAGCACCCCAAGAAGTCCCGACTTTCGTTGGTGGGCAGACTTGCGTCTCCTGCCACACGGAAGAGGCGACGGCCTGGAGAGAGTCTGATCATGACCTGGCCATGCAAGTTGCCTCTGATCAAACAGTACTCGGGGACTTCGATAACATCAGCTTCGTCTACAACGATGTTGCCAGCATCTTTTTCGAGCAAGATGGAGATTTTTGGATTCGGACCGATGGGCCAAGCGGAGCTCTGGAGAACTATAAAATTACCCATACGTTCGGCTTCGAACCCCTTCAGCAATATCTAGTGCAGTTACCGGGAGGACACTACCAATCCATTAGTATTGCTTGGGATACCCGATCTTCTGCAGAGGGGGGCCAGCGCTGGTTTCACCTTTATCCGGATGAAAAAATTGACCACAACGACCCGTTGCACTGGACAGGCACATTCCAGAATTGGAATACGACCTGCGCTGAATGCCACTCAACTAATCTGAAAAAAAACTACACTTTATCTGAGGACACGTTTGAAACCACTTGGTCCAGCATAGACGTGGACTGCGAAGCCTGTCACGGACCGGGATCCCACCATGTCGCAGCACCTTCCGATACTCAGCTCGGACTTAAAACTAAAAACAGATCATGGGTACTCAACGATGAAACCGGTATCGCAAGCCGGATGCCTGAACTGACTAGACACGATGAGGTTGAAGTATGTGGCCAATGCCATGCCCGGCGCTCACAGTTCAGCGACGAATACGAGCCAGGCCAAGCCTTGCTTGACGCCTACCGCCCCGCGCTCCTGAGTCCTACGCTCTATCATTCAGATGGCCAAATCCTCGGAGAGGTTTTTGTCTATGGTTCTTTTCTACAAAGTGCCATGTACAGGGCAGGGGTTAGCTGCAGTGATTGTCATGACCCCCACAGTACTAAGCTGCGTGCGTCGGGCAACGCACTTTGCAGTCAGTGCCATTTGGTAACCCAATTTGACACATACGAACACCATCGACACTCGGCGGAGAGCACGTCTGTTGGTTGCATTGATTGTCATATGCGGAGTGAAACTTACATGGTCGTAGATCCCCGCAGTGACCACAGTTTCCGGGTACCACGACCTGATCTGTCGGTGAAAATCGGAACTCCAAATGCTTGCAATGACTGCCATCAAGATCAAACAGCTCAGTGGGCTGCGAACCAAGTAGGAAGCTGGTACCCAGAAGGACGGAATACCAGATTTCATTACGGAGAGGCTATCCATGCAGGACGTACATGGAGTGAAAGCCGAATACCTATGTTGAGTCGAGTAATTGAGGACAACGAAATGCCTGCGATTGTCCGCGCCACAGCGATAAATCTCCTTGCGAACCAGATTGATGGCCAAACGCTAGACCTGTTGATACAGAGTTTGAGCGACAGGGAACCTCTAGTGCAGCTTGCGGCACTGGAAGCTCTACAGAATATCCCAGTTGAAATGCGTATGCAGCTTGCTCAGCGCTTTCTCAGCCATCCCCTGAAGGCCTTTCGAATGGACGCAGGGCGAACGCTAATTCCCCTACGCAACGAGCTCAGCGAGCGCAGACGTCAAGACTTGGACGCTGCGGTGAACGAGTACATTGAGTCACAACGTTTTAACAGCGATCGAGGAGAAGGTTTGTTCAATCTTGGCGGAACTCTTGGCCAACTCGGAAGATTAGGTGATGCTGAAGAGACGTTTCAAATTGGCCTAGAGCAGAGCCCCTCTTTTACTCCGACCTATGTCAATTTATCTGACCTTTACCGCAGCCAAGGCCGAGAAAATGAGGCGGAACGATTGTTGCGTGAGGGAATGGAGCTCAATCCGGATGATCAGGCCCTAACGGCTGCCTTGGGATTCTCCTTAGTGAGAGCCAATAAGCCCGCAGAAGCGCTGGAAATGTTGGCCCAGGCAAGCCAGCTTGCTCCGGAAGAGCCCTATTATCAGTATATTCTCGGAGTTGCACTAAACTCTATGAACGAGCGCGAGCGTGGAATAGAAATACTACAAAAGGCCCACGAACGATTTCCAGGAAACCGTGAGATTCTAATCGCGTTAGCTACTATCCATCGTGATATGGGTGCGACCGAGGATGCTCTCCGGTACGCTCGCGCGCTCCTAGCAATATCACCTTCCGATGGTACGGCTAGGGCATTGCTGAACCAGCTCGACGATGGGCTAGTTGCTGAGTAGGACGCAGCAAGACATAAAAAAGTTGCAAAAGGCACGAACGTTCAGTATAAAAAATATGTGAAAAAAGGGGATAAAACAAGGCGAGTTATTCTAGCAGAAGCTATTTACCTCACCAGCGTAATGGGGTTTGAAGGCTTCAGTATCGGAGAGCTAGCAAAAAAAACCAGGATGTCGAAAAGTGGCCTGTTTGGGCATTTTGGCTCCAAGGAAAGCCTACAACTTGCTGTCCTTGAGGCAGTCGTCGAGGATTTCAAAACAAAAGTCATAGGGCCCGGACTCCAAAAAAAAACAGGGAAAGACCGACTGCACAAGCTTTTTGGTTTCTGGATGGACTGGGCAACCGCCGATGATCAAGCAAAGGCCAGCGCACTGATAAGCGCTTGCATAGAATTGGAAAATAGGGATGGTCAACTTCGTAATTATCTTATTCAAGAACAGATCGTTTGGATGGATTGTATCCGTCGAAGCGCACAAAAGGCTGTCGCAGAGGGCGCGTTCAAACAAGGCCTAGACACCGCCCAGTTCGCGTTTCAGTTCAACAGCATCGGCCTAGGATTCAACTTCTCGCAACGCTTTCTGCAAGACTCAAGAGCACTTGATCATGCCAAAAATTCTTTAGAAATTCTGATACAGAACGCAAAAAGCTAGAGGAAAACTAAGATACCCGAAAACCACGCTTCTTAACAAAAAAAGCACGTTCGGTCAGAACTTGGGGTTAGAGCAATTTTCAACTCACACCCTCTAGCCTCAAGGCAGCATTAGTATTTGTAGTGATCCGATTTGTAGGGACCCTCAACAGGCAAGCCCATATAATCAGCTTGTTTGGGTGTAAGCGCTTCCAGACGAACACCAAGTTTATCTAAGTGCAAACGCGCTACCTTTTCGTCAAGTTCCTTAGGCAAGGTGTGTACACCCAGAGGGTATTGGCTAAGATTGGTATAAAGCTCGATTTGTGCCAGAGTCTGGTTTGTAAAGCTGTTAGACATAACAAAACTCGGGTGTCCGGTCGCACAACCTAAATTCACCAAGCGTCCCTCAGCCAGCAAAATAATGCTTTTGCCATCAGGAAAGGTGATCTTGTCAACCTGGGGTTTTATTTTTTCCCATTGGTATTTACGAATCTGATCAATCTGAATTTCATTGTCGAAATGACCAATGTTGCAAACAATCGCGTTGTGTTTCATTTTCTTCATGTGGTCTTCGGTCAGCACGTCGACGCAACCGGTAGCTGTGACAAATACCTCACCAATACTACATGCTTCATCCATGGTCATAATTTCATAACCCTCCATGGCGGCCTGTAGAGCACAAATGGGGTCAATTTCGGTGACGATGACCCGAGCCGCCTGCGCCCTCAATGATTGTGCTGATCCTTTTCCCACATCTCCATAGCCCGCAACAACTGCAATTTTTCCCGCTAACATCACATCCGTAGCACGCATAATGCCGTCCACCAATGAGTGACGGCATCCATAGAGATTATCGAACTTAGATTTAGTGACTGAGTCATTGACATTAATTGCCGGAAATAAGAGTCCGTTCTGCTCAAACATCTGATAGAGCCGATGCACTCCCGTTGTAGTTTCCTCGGTCACACCCAAGATGCCATCCGCAATCGCCTGAAAACGCTGAGGGCTTTTACTGATAGATTTCCTAATCTGAGCCAAGAGCACTCGCTCCTCTTCGCTCTCCGGCTCTTTTTCCAGCACCGAGGGGTCCTTCTCGGCCTGATAGCCGAGATGCACAAACAAAGTGGCATCCCCCCCATCATCCAGAATCATGTTTGGTCCCTTGTCATTCCCCCAATCAAAGATCTGGTCTACGTAATCCCAGTATTCTTCAAGCGTTTCTCCCTTGTAAGCAAAGACCGGTATACCCTCAGCTGCAATCGCTGCAGCCGCATGATCTTGGGTAGAAAAAATATTGCAGCTGGCCCATCGTACTTTTGCTCCTAAAGCCAATAAAGTTTCAATCAGGACAGCCGTCTGGATCGTCATGTGCAAAGAACCCGTGATGCGACATCCCTTAAGTGGTTGTGAGGACCCATACTCTTCTCGTATCGCCATTAGGCCCGGCATCTCGTGCTCTGCCAACACAATCTCTCGGCGCCCAAAATCTGCAAGGGAAATATCCTTGACTACGTAATCCTTTTCAGTGCTCTCGATAGCAATCGCCTGACTCATCTTATTTTTCCACTCCCTTTAAAGCGTGCCCAAAACTAGCCTCAAAACGCCGCTTAAACTCCTCAAACTCAAAGTGATGATTTTGCGTCCCGTGAGATTCTATCTTAATAGCTCCCATCAAGCTTGCGATACAACCCGTAGTCATCCAATCGTAGCCATGAAGTAGTCCATAAAGTAAACCGGCACGATACGCATCACCACATCCTGTTGGATCACAAACTGCACCAGGGATCACGACGGGTATTTGATAATCATTTTCAGAAGTATAGATTGTTGAACCTTCACCCCCTTGCGTAACAATAAGCGCCTGCAGATTATCTTTGAAATCATTCACATCCCAACCTGTTCGCTCCTTGAGAAGCTCCCATTCATAGTGATTGACTGTTACCCAGTTTGCTTTCTCCACAAATCGCCTTAACTCTGAACCATCAAACATAGGTAAGCCCTGACCAGGATCAAACACAAATGGAATCTCAGCAAGTGCAAACTCCTCCGCATGCTGAATCATGCCATCACGTCCATCAGGAGAAATGATACCCAAGGTAACCTCTTGCGCATCCGATACCTTGTTGTGCTGTGAATAACTCATCGCGCCCGGATGAAACGCTGTGATTTGATTGTCATCAATATCGGTAATTATGAATGCTTGGGCAGTAAAGGTTTCTTCCAACACCCTTATACAGTCCTGCCGAATTCCCCACTCTTTCAGCCAAACCTCATATGACCCAAAATCCTTGCCTGCGGTTCCCATGGGTAGAGGATCCTCGCCTAATAACTTGAGATTGTAGGCAATATTCAAGGCACAACCACCGAAGTCGCGCCTCATCTTTGGGACCAGAAAAGCTACATTCAAGATATGAATCTGCTCGGGAAGAATATGACTCTTAAATGATTCATCGAATGACATAATATTGTCATAGGCAATAGATCCACAAATCAATGCGGTCATGATTTTATTCCTGGAATGTCCGGGTACCGCCTAGGCCGCAGCATTAATCTTGAGCACTTCGGCCTTATCAGTATTCTCCCAAAGGAAGTCCGGCTCACTACGACCAAAATGTCCGTAAGCAGCCGTTTTTTGATATATCGGCCGAATTAAATTCAGCATCTGGAGAATGCCATACGGACGAAGATCAAAGTGCTCTCGTATCAAAGCATTAATCTGTTCCTCCGGTACCTTGTTGGTACCAAAGGTTTGCACCATAACAGAGGTAGGCTCTGCAACACCAATAGCGTATGAAACTTGAATCTCACACCGATCAGCCAAACCTGCTGCCACCACATTCTTGGCTACATACCGGCAGGCATAAGCAGCTGAACGATCAACCTTGGAGGGATCCTTTCCAGAAAAAGCACCGCCACCATGTCGGGCCATCCCTCCGTATGTATCTACAATAATTTTTCGTCCAGTCAAACCACAGTCGCCCATGGGCCCCCCTATCACAAACCGCCCCGTTGGATTTATGTGATAGCGTGTATCCTGGCTCAACCATTTTTTTGGTAATACAGGCTTAATAATGCACTCCATTACTCCCTCATTAAGATCATCATCCGAAACTTCCGGCGCATGTTGGGTTGATAAAACTACGGCATCGACCCCAACGGGTTTTTCATCTTCATACTGAAACGTAACCTGACTTTTTGCATCAGGCCTTAGCCAAGGCAGTTCGCCAGCTTTACGCACCTCTGCCTGCCGCTCTACTAAGCGATGTGCAAACACGATTGGTGCCGGCATTAACGCATCAGTTTCATTGGTTGCATAACCAAACATTAGCCCCTGATCACCCGCACCTTGTTCCTCCGGGACTGATCGATTTACTCCCTGCGCAATGTCCGTTGACTGCTTACCTAGCGCATTTAACACAGCGCAGGTGTTACCATCAAAACCTACCTCAGAGCTGTCATATCCGATATCAAGTACTACCCTACGTACTAGTTCCTCTACCTCGATAGTGGCATCAGTCGATATCTCCCCAGCTACCACAACCATACCGGTTTTGGTTAATGTCTCACAAGCTACCCGGCAATCCGGATCTTTAGCAATCACCTTATCCAAAACCGCATCAGAAATCTGATCAGCCATCTTATCCGGGTGCCCTTCTGATACAGATTCAGAAGTAAACAAATAATTTTTTGCCATAAACCAAAACTCCAGTACACGCTACCCCTTATAAGGAGCTTGAAAGAAAAATAGGTCGCCTAATATAGTGTAGTGGATGCAACTGTGCACTACTATTACACTCTGGGGAAACGCTATGAGCAGTATACACCATCAACTTTTGATTCTTGGTTCCGGCCCTGCCGGTTATAGCGCCGCAGTCTATGCTGCTCGTGCAGCACTAGAACCCACAATCATTACGGGAATTGAAGTGGGTGGTCAAATGACTACTACGACCGATGTTGACAATTGGCCTGGCGATGATAATGGCGTTCAAGGCCCTGAGCTTATGGAGCGAATGAAGCGGCATGCCGAGCGTTTTGGTACTACGATGATTTTTGATCAAATTAACAAGACACACCTAGAACAAAGGCCCTTTAGGCTTGAAGGTGACAACGGAAAATACACATGTGATTCACTGATAGTTGCCACCGGTGCTTCGGCTCAGTATTTAGGATTACCCTCAGAGGAAGCTTTCAAGGGCAAAGGTGTTTCAGCTTGCGCCACCTGCGATGGTTTCTTTTTTAAAGATCAGCCAGTCGCCGTGATTGGTGGCGGAAATACCGCAGTGGAAGAGGCATTGTACTTAGCGAACATAGCTTCTCACGTTACAGTAGTACATCGTCGCGACCAATTCCGAGCTGAAAAAATTCTTAGTAATCGGTTAACTAAAAAAGCTGAAAACGAAAATGTGGAAATTCAGTGGAATCACATTCTTGAGGAAGTGCTGGGAGACGAGAAAGGAGTCACTGGTATCCGTCTCGCAAATACTAAAAACAACAAGAAAAAACAAATTCCTGTACAGGGGGTTTTTATTGCTATTGGGCATACGCCGAACACTGCTATATTTAGAAACCAACTAAAAATGGAAAACGACTACATTACTATACAAACTGGCTCAAAAGGCTACGCCACGGCGACCAGCGTTAAAGGTGTTTTTGCGGCAGGGGACGTAGCTGATCCTATTTACCGACAAGCAATTACCTCGGCTGGTTCTGGCTGCATGGCAGCCCTCGATGCTGAGCGATTCCTTGCTGAAATTTAAATTCATCCAAAACTACCAGTCCATGAACTCACAAAACTTTAATTTGTAGCTTGATGAAGAATTTTTATATTTTCTTGTTAGTTGTTCTCGGAGGTATCGCCATATTTTGGCTTGTAAGCCGTCCACAACCAATTTTGGTAACGTTAGTCAGCGTAGAGCGTGGAAGTGTGGCTACTACGGTAGTCAATACTCGTGCTGGCACAGTAGATGCATGCCGTCGTGCGGAACTCTCGCCCGCCTTGGGTGGCCAAATTTCGAGACTCCCGGTCTCTGACGGAGACTATGTTGAAGAGGGGCAACTTTTACTTGAACTATGGAATGCAGATCTCAAAGCTGAACGAACTCGCGCAGAACGAGATACTATAGCTTCACGCTCTAGGGCCAGAGAGGTTTGCGTTATCGCAGATGTTGCGCAAAGGGAAGCAAATCGCCTCACACAAATCGAGGCTCAAGGCCTAGCCTCGGTTGAGGCAGCAGAAAAGGCGGTGGGTGATGCAAAATCTAGAGCAGCTGCCTGTGCTGCAGCACAAGATGTGACTACAGTAAGTGAAGCGCGAATAGCAGTTGCAGAGGCTGCCTTGGAGCGTACCCGCTTAACTGCTCCATTCTCTGGTGTAATTGCGGAGATTAATGGCGAACTGGGTGAATTCGTTACACCATCCCCTGTAGGGATTCCTATGCCGCCAACGGTGGATCTTATTGATGCTACCTGCCTGTACATCAGCGCCCCCATTGACGAAGTTGATGCACCATTGATTAGAGAGGGATTGCCTGCGCTTATCAGTCTAGATGCATTTCCAAATCGAAAATTTGATGGTCATGTGCGACGTGTTGCACCCTACGTGCTGGACTTGGAGAAACAGGCACGAACCGTAGAGATTGAGGCAGAAATTAATGATACGAATAACGATGATCTTCTGCCAGGTTACAGCGCAGATGTCGAAGTTTTATTGGAAAATCGAGAGGACGTTTTACGCATTCCCACATCTGTAATTACGGAAGGCAATAAGGTTTTTATTTTCCAAAAGGAAACTGGCCGGTTGACTTTAATAGAAGTTGAGACGGGTCTCTCTAATTGGGAATTTACCGAAGTTACTGCCGGATTAAGGGAGGGAGAGCAAGTAGTCAGCTCCATTGATCGAGAGGGCATTGGCAATGGAGTGGTCGTACAACCTGAATAAATCTGCATGATAAAGCTACGGGGCATTTGTCGAAATTTTCAAGTTGGTGATCAAATTGTTACTGCGCTGAATCATATCGATCTAGAAATACAACGCGGTGAATACATATCAATCATGGGCCCGTCAGGTTCTGGAAAATCAACTCTGCTAAATATTTTAGGTCTCCTAGATCGACCCACCAAGGGAACTTATTGGCTCAATGAAAAGGATGTCTCCCGACTTGAAGAACGCACCCTAGCCGAACAGCGTCAAAGAAACATCGGTTTTATTTTCCAGTTTTTTCATCTTATACCCCGATTAAGTGCCCGAGAAAACGTAGAGTTGCCGATGCTATTGGCCGGAAAATCAGTTGACGCTAGACGGGAGCGATCACGAGATGTACTCAAATCTATGGGACTCGCTAACCGATTAAACCATCGGCCAGATCAGCTATCTGGAGGCGAGCGCCAACGGGTTGCCATCGGGCGTGCTATTTCTATGGAACCTGCGGCGCTCCTAGCAGACGAACCCACTGGAAATTTAGACTCGAAATCTGGTGACGAAGTCATACAGATCATAGAGCAACTAAACCAAGAAGGCATCAGTTTGATTGTGGTTACTCATGACCCAGAAATAGGTAAACGCGCGAGCAGGCACCTTACCCTTCATGATGGAAAAGTACGCTACGACACAAAAAGACAGTTATGAAAATAATTGACACTATCGGATTATCAGCACAGGCAATTAGCCGTTACCCGCTGCGAACCTTTATGTTGGTTCTGGCAACAGCGATCGGAGTAGCAGCAGTAGTGCTGCTGACAGCGGTAGGTGAAGGCGCGCGCCAGTACGTCAATGGACAATTTACGTCTCTGGGTACACATCTGTTAATTATTCTACCTGGAAAAACCGAAACTTCCGGGGCTGGTGTGACCGGAGTTTTAATGGGAGAAACACCCCGAGATCTAACCCTACAAGACGCCATAGCACTCCACCGGAGTGTTCATGTGGAAAAGATAGCGCCTATCATCCTAGGTAGTGGAACGGCATCCTGGCAACAACGACAACGGGAAATTACGGTAATAGGTACTACTGCTGAAATGCTGGATATTCAATTCTGGAGAATTGGACTAGGGCAATTTCTCCCCGCAGTGGATATGGATGTGGCGACACCCGTATGTGTAATCGGGAGTGTGGTGAAGGAAGAATTCTTCGGCAACACAAACCCCATAGGGCAGTGGCTTCGGATTGGCGACACTCGCTGCCGAATCAGCGGTACTTTAGTTCAGGCAGGGCGCACAGGCTTTCTAGACTCAGACGAACTCGTAATCCTTCCCATAGCTAATGCGCAGCAACTGTTCGACGCACCTGGACTGTTCAGAATTCTCGTGCAAGCAACTGGCCCGCAGGCGATAAATCGAGCCAAGCAAGATATCATAGAAATTATTAAGTCACGACATCAAGGAGAAGAAGACATCACCGTCGTGACTCAAGATGCTGTCCTTGAAACATTTGATTCTATATTTCAAATGATCACTTTGGGCCTTGCCGGTATAGCCGCTATTAGTCTGATGGTAGCTGGCATATTAATCATGAACGTAATGCTTGTAGCAGTCAGTCAACGCACCCAAGAAATCGGTGTACTCAAAGCCCTAGGAGCTCAAAAACATCAGATCCTTATGCTGTTTCTGACGGAGGCAATGTGCCTTACAGGGCTAGGCGGACTATTGGGGCTAATCCTTGGCAACGGGGGAGCGGAGCTATTAAGTATTTTGACTCCCGAACTCAACTTCACCGCTCCCATTTGGGCAATGGCGGGTTCGATTGGCATGGCGACAACGAGTGGACTAGCATTTAGCATCATTCCAGCTTGGCATGCAGCCCGACTTGATCCCGTATCTGCGCTAGCCGCACGCTAAAATGCTGATGCGAGACATTCTGCGTTTCACGACGCAATCAGTTGTGTCTAACCGGATGCGTAGCTCTCTAACTGCATTAAGCATTGGAATCGGTGTTACCACTGTAGTTCTACTCACCTCCATTGGCGAGGGAGTAAATCAGTATATAGTTGAACAATTCACCCAATTCGGTACAACCGTACTGGCAGTGCAACCAGGCAAAGCAAATACGCTGGGAATTTCAGCAGGGGTTCTTAATTCCGTGCGGCCACTAAGTCTACAAGACGCAATTGCATTAAAGCGCGCGCCCTATGTTCAGTATTCTGTTCCACTCGTGTCTGGCATTGCACCTGTAGAAAACAGGGGCCGGCAACGTACAGTGAACACTATAGCTGTTGGTCCGGATTTCAATCTAGCATTCAAATTTGAACTGTCCATCGGCAGTTTTCTGGCCGAGGATGAATTAGACCGACCCCGTGCAGTTGCAGTGCTGGGCTCTACTCTTCGGCAAGAACTCTTTTCCTCGGAGACTCCCATTGGAAAACGCATCCGTGTGGGGGGCGAGCGTTATCGAGTTGTCGGCGTCATGAAACCAAAAGGAGAGATGCTGGGTATCGATCTAGACGACTCAGTATATATTCCTGCAGCACGTGGTCTTGAACTTTTTAATCGGGAAGGCCTGCACGAAATCGATGTAGTCTACCAAGATGGCGCACCTACTGCAGAAGTGATTGCTGGAGTAACTCGCATCATGATGGCACGTCATGGCGGAGAAGACTTTACTGTAACAAGCCAACAACAAATGCTAGATGCACTGGGTTCTATAGTCGGCGTGCTCACTTTTGCTGTAGCGGCACTGGGCGGAATCTCGCTACTGGTCGGTGGTGTAGGCATTTTTACTATTATGACAATAGCAGTAAGGGAGCGAACTCATGAGATTGGCCTTCTTCGTGCGATTGGCACCCCAAAATATCGAATTACCCAGCTGTTTCTAGGTGAGGCAATGGTCCTGGCAAGTCTCGGTGGTGCAGGAGGACTCCTGCTAGCTATTACAATCGTGGCAATTACAACCTGGATAGTGCCAAACTTTCCGGCTCAAATACCGTTACTTTATGCCATTCTCTCAGAAATCACTGCCGTAACAATTGGCGTTGCCGCAGGCCTGATGCCTGCATACCGGGCGGCAAGTCTCGTACCGCTAGAGGCGCTCCGGGCCGGATAACACAAAAATTTCAATTCGTATACCCTACAGATAATGGGCGCCTTTGATACCCTCGTTCAGATGGCTACCTGTTCTGTCTAAGACCTCTGTCATCTGAGCAAGGGTTCGGTCCAGAGCGCCCCGATTATCCGCGACCAAACGATGAGCCGCCTGACTTGCAGCAACCAGCAATTTAGGCTGCTCGATGTATAACGTAACCGCATCAATCAATTCTTGTGGATTTCTGACTTGCCGACCTGCCCCCCATTCCAGCGCCATGGCACTAATCTCTTCGAAATGAAACATATGTGGCCCAAACAATACCGGAACACTGACCGCACAGGCTTCTAAAGGATTTTGCCCGCCGAAAGAAATAAGACTTCCGCCAATAAAAGCTAGGTCCGAAGCGGCATAAAATAGCCGAAGCTCGCCCATAGTATCGCCGACTACAATATCTATATCCTCGGGAAGACAGCCAATATGCTTACTACGCTGTGCAATTCGATAGCCAGCCCGCTGACACAGTCGGGTTACACCTGCAAAGCGCTCTGGATGGCGGGGTACCAGCACCAACAACAGTTTAGGATGGGATGTCCTTAGTTGATCAAAAGCGGCCAAAACTTTTCGTTCCTCCCCGCGATGGGTGCTAGCTGCAATCCAGACAAGGCGCTGCTCTCCCCAGTCAGCTCGTAACTGAGTCCCCTCATCCAATAATTCCTGAGATATGTGAGCATCAAACTTAAGATTTCCCGTTACCGTGAGCCGGTCCTCAGATACTCCAAGCACTCTCAACCGTTGAGCATTATTGTTACTCTGAGCACAAATCAGATCCGCATTTTTCAGCATATCTCGGCTAGTGCGGGCGATCCGCAAATAACCTTTTAGGGAAGCCTGAGAAATTCTTACGTTTACCAAGAAGAGTGGGATTTTCCTGACCTCACAAGCCCTAAAAATATTTGGCCAGAACTCTGGCTCAGCAATAACTGCCAATTCCGGTTGGACTCGGTCCATGAAGCGGCGCACAGCACCCGGAAAATCATAGGGAACATAAGCATGATTGACTCGATCACCAAAAAGCTCCCACGCCTGCCTAGACCCAGTAGGCGTCATGGTAGTCAACAAGATCTTGTGCGTGGGGTAACGGCCCTCGAGGGCACTAATCAAGGGTGCTGCAGAGCGAACCTCTCCCACAGATACAGCGTGTAACCAGATCACTCTCTGCTCTCGCATAAAACGGACATACCCAAACCGCTCCGGCCACCGGGACCAATACGGGGGAAATCGGACAGCGCGCCAAATTAGATTGAGGACTACGTAAGGTAGTAACAGATAGCTGACTACCGGCCAAAAAGCCAAGTTCCGATTTTTCCTACGGCTCAGGAAAAACTCCCTTTAATTAGGAAACCACCAAAATTTGTGAAATCATCTGCTTGCAGGCTCCTACTCTACAGATGTTCTTGCCCAAGCAAGCCAAGCTTAATGATATCTTGGATATCTAGCACACCAACGGGCTTGCTGTTTTTTGTAACAACAATACTATCCACTTCAAATTCCTTGAACAATCGCACTGCTTCATCAAGCAGTGCTTCCGCACCTGTGGTTACTGGATTCTTCGAGTACCCAATCTCTTCCAACGTCTTGTCTAAAATCTCTCGACCGTCATTCTGCAAACGACGGCGTAGGTCTCCATCTGTAAAAATCCCAGCAATGTTTCCATCCCCATCGACAAGAGAAACGATTCCAAGACCCGATTCAGTCATTGCCACCATTGCTGATGTTAGAGTTTCTGAGGCCCTACAAATAGGATTATGACTTCGGATCAAATCCTTAACCTGAGCTGTCATTAGCTTCGTATGCTCTTGGAACTGAGTAGTGCCAAGAGTGGTTAATGTGTTATCACACAAACGAGCCATCACACCAAAAGGAACCGTGCAAACATGGACGCCTGCCAGGAGTGCCTGGCGGACATGCTCTGCATGTCGAACCGAGGAGAACATTACTTTGGATGAATAGCCATGCTTTTCAATTAATTCAACACACTGCTCGAAAAGTTTGATGGCATCATGGCCCTGGTCCTGAAGTCTACCAGCTAATGGACATATGAAAGCTGCACCCGCTGCCATCGCCATATAGGCCTGGTTCAGGGTGTAAATCAAATGTACGTTTACCCGGTGGCCTTTCCCCGTAAGCCTTTGGCAAGCCTTTACACCCATATTCGATATAGGCACTTTAAAAACGGGTTCCTTTTGGAGATCCAAAGACAGAATACGTTCAGCTTCATTCACAATAGCATCCACGTTTTCACCGAGGGCCTCTACTTGAAGCTCTGGTACCATCCCGGACAACTTGACGATTGCCCCATCAATATCAGTAATACCGTGCCGGTGCATAAATGTTGGCGTAGTAGTAAGTCCCCTCACGAATCCAAAATCCAAAGCTTCCTCAATTTCCTTAAAATCTACTGAGTCTAGGTATAAGTCCATGGCATTCCCTTGTACTACTGTGAGTCCTGCATTCGAACCAAATGATGAATTTCTAAAAGCGGTTTAACGAACTCAGAAAGCTGATCCAAATAATACTGACTGGCTGCATCGCAAAGTGCCTCTGGAGGCTTCGGGTGAGCCTCTATAAAAACTCCGTCCACCCCTGCCGCAACACCAGCCCGGGATAATACGGACAGAAATTCTCGATTTCCTCCCTGTGGGTCCTTACTTGGAATGCCATACTTGCGAATAGTGTGTGTGATGTCGAAGATCACAGGGTAGCCAATCTCGCCTAGCAACATGAAACTCCTGGGATCCACGACAAGATCGTTATAGCCGAATGTATAACCACGCTCAGTGAGTAAAATTTTATCTCCCCCACAGACTTCTATTTTTTTAACTGGCTTAACCATATTATCGGGCGCAATGAACTGGCCATGCTTTAGATTCACAACCGCACCGGTCTCAGCTGCCGCAACGACTAATTCCGTTTGCATGCAAAGATATGCCGGTATCTGTAAAACATCCACGACTTCTGCCGCTGGTTCCGCTTGGTACGGATAATGGATATCCGTCAAAATGGGTACGTCGAATGCCTGCTTGATTTTATCTAGAATTCTCAGCCCCTCTTCCAGCCCTGGCCCCTGATAGTAATCCAGGGAGCTACGGTTATCCTTAGCAAAGGAGGATTTAAAAATCAAAGGAATATCAAGATCCTCAGAAATACCCTTGAGCCGCTCAGCCGTCTCCATCATTAGTGATTCAGCCTCTATAACGCAAGGGCCACAGATCAAGAATAATTGATCGGAGCCACAATCTATATCGGCGATCTGTACGTGCTTTTTGGCCATCAGGCATCCTATATAGCAGCTGCACGCGGCATTGTGCGATCAAAGTTAAAGGCTGACAAGCACTAAGTCTCCATTTTTAGTAGCGATAAAAGTAAAGCGTAGTTTCTTTCAGTGGCTCCCTGATGGTTCATGATCACTTCGTAGGCACGAATACCCATCTTGCGCCGATTCTCACTGTTATCCAACAAAGATCCCAAAGCGTTTGAAAGTTCGATTGCATCACAGACCATCATGCCCGCATTGGCGTCAAGCAAAACATCTACCGTCTCTTTAAAACTAATGCTGTATGGACCGAACAAAATCGGAAGCCCCAGTATCGCTGGCTCCATCAAGTTGTGCCCACCCTTGTTGCCACCCCGATAAAATAAACTCCCCCCGACAAAGGCAATATCTGCTAGGGCATACAAATCACTGAGCTCCCCAACCGTATCTGCTATCAGAATTCCCTTCGACCCTAAGGGTCTCCTTCCGCCATCAATTTCGGTTTTCAAAATTACTCTACAACCACCCGCTTGTGCTCGTTGCTGAAAGCCAGTGGCTTCTGCCGGGTAACGGGGCACAATGATTAGTGATGATGAAGCTGTTTGATCAGGCAACCGCCTATAAGCCTCGAGAAGCACATCATCTTCGCCCTTATGCAAGCTGCCGCCAATAATCACTACATCGTTGGGTTCATAGCCCAACTTCTCACGAAGATTTTTCGTCTGCTTCAAATTTGGCAGGGGCTGAGCTAGGTCATACTTCATATTCCCCGTTACATGAACCCGATGCTCAGGCATACCAAGACGCTGCAGCCTTTTTTTATGATCTTCTGTCTGTACTGCAATTAACGGTACGTTCCGCAAGATAAGAGAAATAAACCGGGTCCAATCATGCAACCGATAAGATTTCGGGGACATTCTTCCGTTAAGTACAGCAACTGGAACACCCAAGCTCTGAGAAGCCAAAAGAAAATTTGGCCAGAATTCAGACTCCATAATCACCACAAGACTTGGATTAAAATGTCGCAAAAAACGGAAAACGATAATGGAAAAATCATATGGGAAAAAAACTACCCTATGCTTAGGGAAAAGTTTACTGGCCGTTGCATGTCCGGTTGAAGAATAGGCAGAAATGAGAAGTGGAGTATCTGGAAAATCCCGCTCTAAAAGTTGAACTAGGGGTTTCAGTAGAGAAATCTCACCTGCGGAAGACCCGTGCAACCAAATTGATCCGCGCAAACCTTCATCTAGACCAGCTCCGAATCGCTGTAGGAATCCCCTTTGATCTCCATGCAGCACTAGCCTGCAAATAATCCATGGCAAAGCTGCGATTGCAGCTAAAAGGTAGCCGAGATCAAGCAATATGACTACTAGAAGCTTAGCTAAACCTAACAAATATTTCTCGAAGCCGTATCCTCGGGCAAATCAGTGGAGTTAGCGTATTCGTCCCCTACTGCTTCCTAGCTCGAATTACAAAACGGTCCGTCTGACGACGAATACTCGGATCACGAATATTAAGTGTGTGACTATCGTTCGAATTCGATAATAACCCAGAGCTTGCCTCAATAATGAATCCTGTCTGATTAATGAGTTCTTCGACGATACTCTGTTCAATCCGATGCAAGGCAGTATTATCTTGGTCGGCTATTCCTGCGTGATCTATGAGCGCAAGGATCCCTCCGGGCTTAAGTGCTACATGGATGGCCGAGAGAAACCCAATGGCACCCTCTCTACCCTGAAAATTATATTGATCGTGAAGCGTGAGAATCGCAAACGCAACATCAATCTGCCCATCCATGCCAAGCTCTGCCAACCCTCTATCGATACGCTCAACATTGGCTAGCCGTCCGCCTGCCAATCGGGCGCCAATGGCCACATCGTTTCGCTGGGCCGAAGCTTGATTGTTTTGCATGTAGACCGTACCGTTGGGACCAACAGCGGCAGACAAAAGTTCTGTGTAATAACCTCCTCCTGCCGATGCATCTAACACAGATATCCCTTCTTCAATACCCATGAACGCCAAAATTTCAGTTGGCTTTCGATTAGCATCTATCGCTTTATCATCCGCAGAGCGACCACCTGAGTTCATTGCGGCCTCTACTCTAGCAACCATGGTCTCGGAGGGATCCTCCGCTGTACCCACATCTCCGGTATCCGAGTTCTGACCGCAGCCAGCGCCTAAAAAAATCCCGCTCAATATCAAAAATAATTTGAGTTTCATGGCAAATCCTTGGTCTTTTTCCAAAAGTAAGACATTTCCCAAGTCTCATCCGTGACTGGGAAAACCTATACTACAACAACAGTCCTTTTAACGTTTGGGGTATGACTGATCCTACAATATTATTCTGCCCTCTAAATACTTAACAGCCTCACCGCCAATTATCACCCGATCTCCCCGGTGCTCACAGTACAGTTCTGCCCCTCGGGATGACATTTGATAAGCATGGATTTCTTTTTTTCTCAAACGCTCCCCCCAGAAAGGCGCAAGACCACAGTGAATCGAGCCGGTTCCCGGGTCCTCCGGGATGCCGTAACTAGGAGCAAAATAACGGGACGCGCAATCCGAATGCTCACCTTGTGCAGTTATGACAACACCCGCGGGATGAAGAGTTTCTAGACACTCCAACCTAGGTTGAACAGAACGCACCTGAGCCTCATCTCTCAGAATTGCGAACAGGTTGTCCTTTGAGCTGGTAATTAAAACTTCCATCGGGGTCATACCTATACCTTCAACTAAAGCCTTAGGTATTTTATCTACCGGCTCCAGTACCCATGCCGGAAAATCCATGAGGATACGATCACCATTCTGCGTCACGCTTAGTAAACCACTCAAGGTCTCAAAGCAAACTTCAGTCCTTCCCGGCTCGAGTTCATTAAATAACACAAATGCGGACGCAAGCGTGCCGTGACCACATAAACTCACCTCTACTGTAGGCGTAAACCATCTTAACCCATAGCGATTCCCTTCAGAAACGAAGAATGCTGTTTCAGACAAATTGTTCTCTCGTGCAATACGCTGCATGACCACATCATCTAACCACTTCTCTAAGGGGATAATCCCTGCAGGATTTCCACCAAACAAACGCTTGGTGAACACATCAACCTGAAAAAAACGCAACTCCAAAACTCATCCGATAGTCTGTTTAAAAAAAACGGGAGCTTCCCGCTAAAATGTTACGAACATACATGCATCGTAAGCCACTCCGCTACCAGTGCGGGCTTTTCTCCACCTTCAATCTCAATGGTCACTTTTGTCTTAACCAAAATATGCCCTCCCCGCTCGCTAACCCTCAGTAGTTCAGACGAAGCACGGATGCGACTCCCAGCTTTTACGGGAGCAGAAAAACGAACCTTATCAAATCCATAATTAATGACCATCTGTACCCCCTCAAGTGGTGGCACTAATTTTTCACAAAGATAGATGATCATTGAAAATGTCAGCATACCGTGGGCGATGGTGGTACCGAAGGGGGTAGTAGCAGCTCGTTCCGGATCTACGTGCAGAAATTGATGGTCCTTGGTGACATCGGCAAATTGATTAATCCTATCCTGATCAATAGTGAACCAATCAGAAACCCCTACAGACTTCCCTACCAGCTGACCAAGCTCCTCCTTTGTAATATTTTTCCCCATACCCCTATCCTGGCCATTTTCCCGAGAGTTTAGCGAAGACACATTGCCTCAGTTGCCTTTTTCTACCCACCGTGGCCGAATACCCGACCCACGATAAACAAGTACCCCTATTGATCAAATGAAACCCTCCCCAAAAATTGGCTTTGTCAGTCTCGGCTGCCCTAAAGCACTCGTGGATTCCGAGCGTATCATTAGTCGACTACAAGCTGAAGGTTATAGCACGGTTTCGACGTACGAAGGAGCTGATCTGGTGGTGGTGAATACCTGCGGGTTCTTGAACAGCGCGCGCGAAGAATCCCTAAGTGCAATTGGAGAAGCTCTAGCAAAAAACGGCCACGTAATCGTAACGGGGTGTTTGGGTGCTGAGGCTGACTTTATCAAAGCTATACATCCCAGAGTACTTGCTATCACCGGCCCCCAACAATATGACACGGTCATCTCAACGGTTAACAATCTTCTGCCGCCCCCACACGAACCTTTTTTGGACCTAATTCCTCCACAAGGAATCAAACTCACGCCGCATCACTACGCCTATCTCAAGATATCCGAAGGATGTAATCACCGATGCAGCTTCTGCATCATCCCAAAACTGCGTGGGACCTTGGTGAGTCGGCCAGTGAGCGAGGTGCTCAAAGAGGCAGAAAAATTGGTTGCATCTGGTGTTCGGGAAATCCTGGTCATCTCTCAGGATACTAGTGCCTATGGGGTCGATATCAACTACGCTGAATTTAAGTGGAAAAACCTGCCAATTGCGACACGGATGACGCCGCTATGCAAGGCTCTAGGCAAACTTGGGATCTGGATTCGCTTGCACTACATTTATCCCTATCCCCACGTAGATGAACTCATACCTCTGATGGGCGATAAGCAACTTCTGCCCTATCTAGATATACCTTTTCAGCACGCGAGCCCGCATGTTCTTAAGGCTATGAAACGACCTGCTGCCGAAGTAAAAACATTAGAACGTATTTTTGCGTGGCGCAGGGAGGTTCCCGAACTAACGATACGGTCCACCTTCATTGTTGGTTTTCCGGGCGAGACCGAGAAAGATTTCCAGTACTTACTAGAGTGGCTTGAAGAAGCGGAGCTCGACCGAGTTGGCTGTTTTCGTTATGAAGCAGTAAACGGTGCAGCCGCGAATAAGCTACCAAACGCAGTCCCAAAAGAAACTTCTGAAAGAAGATGGCATCAACTTATGGCTACTCAAAAAAAGATTTCAAAGCGCAGACTCAGCCAGAGGGTAGGGCAAAAAATCGATGTTATCGTTGACTCTGTAGGGAACAACAACATTGTCGCACGCTCCAAGGGTGATGCCCCAGAAATTGATGGAAAAGTATTTTTGCCGCCTGAAATAAATCTCTCGCCTGGGGATATTTCTACGGTCCAAGTAGAGCGCTCAGAAGAATATGACCTGTGGGCTGTCCCGGTACAGAATCAACCTTAGAAAAGACTAGAATATCGAAACCGTAAAATACAGTATCGCAAAAATTAAAATGCTACTAATAGTAGATCAAGTATTTTCTCAACGACCTATAATCTGCACATGAAAAAATTTGTCAGGCCATTTGCCGCGCTTCGGCCATCTCGAGAGCATGCTTCAGCAGTTATCGCACCGCCCTATGATGTAGTTAACGAATTGGAAGCCCGCGCCCTTGTTAGGGAACGCCCCTATAGCTTTCTGAGAATCTCGAGACCTGAGGTAGAATTTCCGTCAGGTACCAATCCTTATGCTGATACCGTCTACGCAAAAGCTGCGGAAAACTTCCAGAAACTCAAAAACCTTGGGGTCTTGGTGCGTGACCCAAAACCTGCGTATTACATTTATCAAATTCAAACTGATGATCATCAACAAACGGGCATTGCCTTTACTGCTTCCATTCAGGCTTATGATACCCATAGGATACGAAGACATGAACTGACAACACCTGTAAAGGAAAACGATCGCATTCGCAATATCGAAGCCCTGAATGCACAAACGGGCCCTGTACTCTCCGTGTATAGGAACAACGAAAAAATCAATCAATTACTAAACATTAAAAAATCCGAAGAACCGCTATTCGAAAATATAACTCAGCATGATGCAGCCCACACCATATGGCGAGTAGATGATCCGGACACGCTGACAGCTATTTCCCGCACAATCAATACTATGGATGCTATCTATATAGCAGATGGCCACCATCGCTCAGCCGCAGCCTCCAAAGTTTCAGCGCGGCGTCACAGTAAAACCCAGCAAGAACAAAAAAATGCAAGTTATAACTATTTTTTGACGGTAGCCTTTCCTCACAATGAACTAAAAATTCTTGATTACAACCGTGTTGTGAAAGATCTGAATGGGCACTCCCAAGAAGAAATATTAAAAAAGTTAAGTATGTGCTTCGATGTAGATATAAGCGATGGTCCGGTTAAACCGAATGTCCCGACAACCTATGGAATGTACTTAAGTGGCAATTGGTATCGGCTAAAAATCCATAACAATTTAAAAAATAACCACCCATCTGCGAGTCTAGACATCGCGTTGCTACAGAAACACCTAATCAATCCGATTCTAGGCATAGATGACCCGAGAACCAACCCTCGGATTTCCTTTGTCGGCGGCATTAAGGGTCAAGAAGAACTGAAAAACCTCGTGGACTCAGGAAAGTGGGCTATCGCCTTTGCTCTTTATCCCACGAGCATGGAGCAATTGATGGCAGTCGCTGATGCTAACGAGCTCATGCCACCAAAATCCACTTGGTTTCACCCTAAACTCGCTGATGGGCTGTTGTCACACATTCTAGACTAGACTGTCTTCTCTGTGACAAGAAGGGCGTGTCCTAAAAAATTCTGCCAATGCCTTCGCTGTATGCGAGCCACGCTTGCGGCGCATCACCTTTTTGGGTGGCCCCTGTGCCACGATTCGCCCACCAGCATCACCACCATCAGGTCCCATATCAATAAGCCAATCTGCCTCTGCAATAATATCTAGGTTGTGCTCTATAGTAATCACTGTGTTGCCGGCATCTACTAACTGGTGCAGAACGTGAATTAACTTTGCTACATCTGCCATGTGAAGCCCGATTGTAGGCTCATCCAATACGTAAAGCGTATGCCGTAGACCTACGTTGGTCTTGTCAATTCTGGGGCGCGCTTTCGTCAGTTCTGTAACCAACTTTAGGCGCTGAGCTTCACCGCCGGATAAAGTAGGGCTCTGTTGACCCAACGGAAGATAGCCAAGGCCTACGTGCTGGAGCAATTTTAGAGTATGTTCAAGTTTGGGATGTGTAGAGAAAAAAACAGTAGCCTCATCAACACTCATTGCCAGAACCTCAGCAATATTCTTGCCTCTGTACTTCACCTCGAGAGTCTCGCTGTTAAAGCGCGCACTATTGCACCGCTCACAACGCACACGTACATCTGGTAAAAAATTCATTTCGATCTTTCTAAGTCCTTGTCCCTCGCAACCATCACAACGTCCGCCGGCAATATTGAAAGAGAAACGGCCAGCGCTGTATCCCCGCATGCGCGCCTCAAGAGTTTGAGCAAACAATCTACGCACATCGTTCCAAATACCAACATAGGTAGCCGGACACGAGCGCGAAGTCTTGCCAATGGGTGTCTGATCTACCTCCAACACCCGGGTGATAGGCTCCCATCCTTCAAAACTGTCACATCCAATCGGCCTAGAGCGACGATTACGATCCTTCATCAATAAACGCACCAAATTTTCATAAAGGATGTTCCTAATCAATGTACTCTTGCCGCTACCACTAACCCCCGTAACACAGATCAAAGCTCCTAGGGGAAAATCAACATTGATGTCACAAAGATTGTGCCTTGATGCGCTGCTGATACTCAGATGTCCAGGCCCATTAACTTGTGAAATGATGCGCCTCTTGCCATTCATTGGGTGCACAAGCGGCTCAGTCAGCAAGCGTCCCGTAACCGAGCGACGTGACTTCAGCACTTTGGACAAACTGCCAGCTACAACAACTTCACCGCCATGGGCTCCCGGGCCAGGACCTAGATCTATAATGTGATCTGCTCGCCTGATAGTTTCTTCGTCATGCTCAACTACTACAACAGTATTGCCCTTGGCCGCAAGTTTCTGCACTGTATCAAGCAACATATGGTTGTCACGAGGGTGTAAGCCGATACTTGGCTCATCCAAGATGTAGCAAACGCCCCGTAAATTGGATCCAAGTTGAGCAGCGAGTCGAATTCTTTGTGCTTCCCCGCCACTTAAAGTAGGGGCAGCCCGGTCCAAAGACAAATAACTTAATCCCACCATACCTAGAAAATTCAAGCGACTGGAAATCTCTTCCAACAAATCGCGGGCGATCTGTTGATCACGATCTTTAAGTTTTAAATCTTTTAGCCAGATTGAGGCCTCTTTAATAGATAAACTGGAGAAATCTGTAATACTGAGATTTTGAAAATACACAGCCAATGCCTCGGCTCTGAGCCGTTGTCCATGACAGGAACCGCATTCACCGGGCTCACCTTCCTGCCCCTCCAGCCAACATGCCTCTTCGCCGCTTTGTTCGTGATCAAAGTCAGGCAACTCGAGCCCGGTTCCAAAGCACCGTTGGCACCAACCGTGTCTAGAATTATAAGAAAAAATTCTGGGATCAAGAGCTTGAAAACTACGCCCACAACTAGGGCAGGACCGTTGCACCGAAAAAATCTCTTCCCTATTGTTCTTTTTATCTGACCCACCGGATTTGGAGATTTTAACTATCCCTTTGCCATATCCCAAGGATTGAGATAGCAGCTCGCTGATGACATTTTCAGATTTAGGTGAAATTTTGACATCGCAAATAGGAAGGTCAATATCATGTTCTTTAAATCGATCTAGGCGAGGCCATTCTTCGGTGGGCACTAGTACGCCATCCACTTTAAGATGTTCATACCCCTTGCTTGCAGCCCATGACGCCAGTTCAGTGTAATAACCTTTCCGGCCCACAACCAAAGGACTCCAAAACTTGATATGCTCTCCGCGATATTTTGTCATCACCTTAGCCAAAATTGCCTCTTTACTTTGAGCATTGATCGCTACATCACAGTGTGGGCAATACTGGGTACCCAATTTCACAAACAACAGTCGTAAAAAATGATAAATCTCGGTCAGGGTCGCAACTGTACTTTTGCGTCCGCCACGACTACTGCGTTGTTCGATCGCAATAGTTGGTGGCACGCCAAACACAGCATCAACCTCAGCGCGGCCGGCCGGTTGTACAAACTGTCTGGCATAAGCGTTTAAAGACTCAAGATATCGTCGCTGTCCCTCAGCAAACAAAATATCAAAGGCAACTGTGCTCTTTCCGGAACCACTTACACCAGTAATAACTGTGAGACAATCCCGAGGAATCGAGAGATTAACGTTTTTAAGATTGTGCTCGCGCCCACGCACAATCTGAATATCTTTAGTTGCTCTGGGTTTTTGCTCCACACTTCGGGTTCTTTTTTTTGTACTCTTGCGTTTAGGTTGTCGCCGATAACTCTCTAGTGCCTGCCCTGTCCAGCTATTACTAACCTCCATAACTTTCTTAGGGGGACCGCTAGCTATTAGGTGGCCACCAGATTCACCTCCCTCCGGACCAAGGTCAATAATCCAATCCGCGGCATTAATCACATCTAGGTTGTGCTCAATCACCAAAACGGAATGGCCGCGGTTGATTAACTCATCAAATGCACTAAGAAGTCTGGCTACATCGGAAAAATGCAGCCCGGTTGTAGGTTCATCCAACACAAACAATAGCTCGTTATTCTCCGAATTTTTTCGGCGCGTTGTCACCTTAGCAAGACTACCTGCCAGCTTAAGACGTTGGGCTTCTCCTCCAGACAAGGTAGGTACAGGCTGCCCCAACGATAGATATTCAAGACCAACAACAACTAATGGTCTTAGGACCTTGAGTACTTCCGGTGCATGACAAAAAAATGTCATTGCCTCACGCACAGTCATATCAAGGACATCAGAGATGGATTTAAGTTTGCCCCCATGGCCGAACGTTGTCAGTTTTACCTCCAGCACTTCAGGACGAAAGCGACGCCCATTGCAATCACCACAACGCAAATAAACATCACTCAAAAACTGCATCTCAACGCGCTCGAAGCCGGTCCCTGAGCAACCCGGACAGCGGCCGTTTCCAGAATTGAAGCTGAATGTCCCCGCCGTGTATCCACGCTCCTTTGCCAATAGTTCCTTTGAAAAAAGAATACGGATGGCCCGAAGCGCCCCTACAAAACTTGCTGGATTGGATCGGGTGGTACGCCCGATCGGTGACTGGTCCACTAAAACTGCATCTGCCAGATACTCATCACCTTGCAGGGCTTTGTGAAGACCCGCCGGATCTTTAGGTTTACCTTTCAGCTTGGCCAGAGCATTAAAAAGTACGTTATGAATCAACGTTGATTTTCCAGAGCCACTGACTCCAGTGACACATACAAATTTGTTTAATGGAATTTTTACATCGATGTTTTTCAGGTTGTTTTCAGCGGCCCCTGAAATTTTTAACCAATTACAATGTTTTACATTCCTAGGACTAGGAGAGGGCTCAATGCATTTCTCGGTTTGTAAATACCGAGCCGTATCCGAATCACTGCTGCTCAAAAGGCGATTAGGTGAACCAAAAAATACTATTTCACCACCGGCTGCACCTGGCCCGGGACCCAAATCCAAGACTCGATCAGCCGCCATCATTATTTGAGCGTCATGTTCCACTACTATCAACGTATTTCCTGCATCCCGAAGTCGCTTCAAAATACCCACTACTCGCTCAATATCTCGGGAATGCAGGCCGATACTGGGCTCATCCAAAACAAAAAGTGTGTTTACCAAAGATGTGCCCAGTGCTGTCGTCAGGTTAATTCGCTGGACCTCTCCTCCGCTAAGTGTTCGTGACTGGCGGTCTAGTGTGAGATAACCTAGACCCACTTCCTTCAAATAATGGAGCCGGCTTTGAATTTCTTTTAGCAACAGCTCAGCGGCCTCATCAAGGGGCCTTGGCAAATGGATGATCTCAAAGAAATGCGATAGCTCTGCTACGGGTAACAACATTACATCGTGTATTGCGAACCCTGGTAAATCAGCAAATTTTTTCGTATTCAGCTTCTGAGCTGAGCGCTTGAAGCGCTTACTGGGCATCAAGACTTGTTCGGCATCAGCTAAATTTCCAATCCGCCATAAAAGTGATTCGGGCTTCAGCCGAGCGCCATCACAAGCAGAACAAATATCATAGGACCTGTATTTGGAAAGCAATACCCGGACAGGCATACGGTAACTTTTTCGTTCGAGGTAAGCGAAAAAACGCTTTACCCCGTGCCATTTATCCTTACCCCGAATTCCCTCGCCTTCAAGTACCCAAGTCTTCTGCTTTTCTGTCAAATTAGACCAAGGTGCGTCCACAGGAATACCCTTAGCTGTAGCAAGCCTGATTAGTTTAGTTTGGAATCTGCGTCGGCTTTTAGTTTGAAAAGGCTTAACAGCCCCGTCCCTGATACTTTTTCTCTCATCAGGGATCACAAGACCATAATCAATGCCTATGGTTCGACCAAAGCCCCGGCACATCTCGCATGCGCCAACTGGTGAATTAAAAGAAAAACTACTGGAAACTGGATCTGTATAACTAATATCACATTGGGGACAATGCAACGCTGAGGAAAATTTCAGCGAAACACCATCCTCTTCCAGTGAACGTACGATCACCTTTCCGTGACCTCGCTCCAACGATACCTCCAGCGCTTCGAGAACACGGCTGTGAGCGCTCTTTTTTAACCGGAGCCGATCCTGAATGACCTCAAGTTTCCTGCCGTGTTTTGAATGAATCCGTGTGTAGCCCTGGACCGCAAGAAATTCTTCCACTTCCTTAGACTGAAAATTTTTCGGTACATTTACCTCAAAAGTAATCAAAATTTGCGATGCAATGCCGGTTTTCTCTCCTAAGCTTTCTTCTAGGGACAAGAAAATCGTTTCAGGAGAATCGCGACGTACCTCATCTCCACATCCTGAACAATAAAGCACAGAAGCCTTTGCAAATAAGAGCTTCAGGTGATCATTGATTTCAGTCATTGTTCCAACGGTGGAGCGTGATGTGCGCACCGGATTTGTCTGATCAATCGCAATAGCAGGAGGTATCCCTTCTATCCGATCTACATGCGGCTTGTCCATGCGATCCAAAAATTGTCGAGCGTACGGAGAAAATGTTTCTATGTAGCGCCGTTGGCCTTCAGCATAAATAGTGTCGAAAGCCAATGACGATTTTCCAGAGCCACTTACACCAGTGATAACAATGAGCTTTTTAAGTGGCAAATCAAGATTCAAGCCCTTTAAGTTATTCTGGCACGCACCCCGTATACGGATAATATCTTTGGTCACGCTCAGATGACCCCAAACCAGACAATTGTTTTTTCTTTTTGTTTCATCTTAATCTGGACATCAACTCGTTGTACCCTATCCCATCCGGGAACTAACCACTAAGGTATCATGTAGATTATGAAATGGATGTATTTGATGTGGTTTGTGGGATTTGGCCTGCAAGTGTGCGGGGAGGAAACTTTGGCACAAACTCCAGCAAGAGGATCCCTACTAATCGCTCGGGAGAGCTTGTCCGATCCACGTTTTTCGGAAACAGTAGTACTGATACTTCAGCACGATACTGGCGGATCCTTAGGTATCATACTGAACCGACCAACGTGGGTTGCGCCCACTACAGCCTTCCCAGAACTAGATTTTCTAGATGATTATGAAGGTCATATTTACATCGGTGGCCCGCTTCAGCGATCAAATATTCTGATCCTTACGAAGGGGATGGGCAATTTGGAAGCAGACGCACTACTTGTAATGGAGGGCGTATACGCGAGCTCGGAACTGGATTTTCTCCGCCTAGTCATAAATTCTGCAAAAAATGAAAGTAACCTGAGGCTCTACACAGGACATGCAGAATGGGGCCCACAGCAGCTAGATCAAGAAATCAAACGTGGGGATTGGCACGTAATTCCAGCAAAACCGGAACTGATATTTGCCCCTGAACCACTTGAATTATGGCAACAAACACTCTCGTCAGGTTCGGAGATAACAGCCAACCTATCGATTCATATGCTACCTCTTGTTGCGCTTATGCTGAACTGAAATAGCGCTGTTATCTGATGCTAATTAACCAGAGCCAAGGATTATCTTTCTGTGCCCTTCCCTTACTACGATAAGCTGAAACCCAAACAGAAGGCCATTTACCGGCGCAGCGACAATATAAAGCAAGTTCGTCTTCCTGGGGAAAAGAACTTTCGGCCCATGGTAGGCAAACTGGAAGAAGCCCTGTTGGCCGAAAACAGAGGTACAGTAGAGAAACTGACACGCCAACTCACTGCCATTATTCTAGAAACCCTGGAAGTGAAACCAGTCACTATCAAAGTGTTGTCAGCTAGACCAAGCGACAGGTGGGGAGAGTTGCATGGTTTATATGAGGGCTCAGAAAAAAAACGACGGGCACGCATTACGGTCTGGATGAGAACAGCACACCACAAAAAGGTAGTTGCGTTTAAAACTTATCTGCGTACGATTCTGCATGAGATATGCCACCACCTAGATTATGAGCTTCTGGAACTAGAAGACTCTTTCCACACAGAGGGATTCTTTAAGAGAGAATCAAGCCTTTTTCACCAGCTATTAAACCAGAAGCATTAATTTATACCCCTGACTAGGAGTTATATCGTGCCAGTTATTGATGTCCATACCCACATGCTCTCTCAAGACTACCTCCAGCTTCTCAGTCAACAAGGAGGAGAAAAGTACCAAATTAAGGCAACCAAATCCGGACAGAAATCTATTTTTATGTGGGATGCACCCTTCATGACACTGACGAATGCCATGTGGGATTATGATCTTAGAATCAAGGACATGGACGATGCCCGTGTTGATATTGCTATCGTTTCTCTTACTTGCCCCAACGCCTTTTTTGGAAATCCAGAAGTAAGCCTAAAAGCGGCGAGAATGGTTAATGACTCCATGGCTGAGCAGCAAACCTTGCGGCCCGACCGAATTCGCTGGTTTGCTTCCATACCATGGCAACACGAGGAGCTAGCACTAAAGGAGCTCAAAAGGGCGCGAGAATCTGGTGCCGTCGGCGTCATGCAAATCGCGAACATTGACGGCCAAAATCTCACGGATGACAGTTTCGCTAATGTCTGGAAGGCTATCGATCAGCAAGCTCTCCCTGTTCTAGTCCACCCCACAGCACCCCAAGGTGTGCGAGACATGAGCATGGATGAATACGGACTGGTTCCCCCTGTCGGATTCATGCTTGACACGACGCTAGCAATTTCCAGAATGATTCTGGATGGTTTTTTTGATCGTTATCCCAATCTCAAAATTATTGCGAGTCACGGAGGTGCGACATTGCCATATCTTGCGGGTCGCCTTGATCGCTGCTACGAAATGATTCCGGCCTGCTCTGAAACCATCAAGGAAAAACCCAGTACATACCTGAAGCGCATTTACTACGATACAGTGGTTTATTCGCAAAGCGCACTTTCACTTTGCCTAGAAGTAGCAGCGTCTGATGATAACCTGTTGTTCGGCTCGGACTATCCTCATGTCATCGGAGATATGCAAGGCTGTCTTGCCAGAATAGATGCCCTATCCAAAAAAACAGCCGCAAAAATAAGAGGGATAAACGCATGCAGGATATTTAATCTGTAAAAACAGGGAGTCCCCTCAGCCAAATCCACCATACTAGCGCGCAAAACGGGCCCAGAATAACAATAGAAACTGAAAGGGGAAGCGGGGTTTGTACCTCCATCAATCCCAAGACAGCTGCTGCCGTTGCTCCCATGAGAAACTGACCTACACCGAAAAGTGCTGCACCTGCTCCAGCCTGATCTGGATAAAGACTCAACGTCCGCGTAATCAGATTGGTCACTACAAACCCAACCCCAAATAAATAGCCACAAAAAGGCAGAATGATCCCTAAAACGTTCCCAGTCATCAGAGTCGCAGCAAAACAAGCAAAACTTGAAATTGCAATCAGACCAGTACCAAAAGAGACTAGCTTCATGGTGCCTATACCAACCACCATTCGGCCATTCAAAAAAGCCCCTAACGCCCCGCCCAGCATCACAAACGCAAAACAATAGCCGAACACGTAGGGAGCCAAACCAAAATACTCAATAAAAACAAACGGGGATCCAGTGACAAAAATCATAACGCCAGCCATAGCCAATCCTGAACAAAAAATATGTCCAACCACTTCACTGCGTCTAATTAGCTTACCGTAAGCCAAGAAACTGCCCAGAATACTGACATCCGAACGATCAATTCCTGCTCTTGGCAAAAGAATAAGTGTCGCTATAACCCCTATGGCGCCCACTAGTGCAAGCATCCAAAAAACAATTGGCCAATATCCAAAAGTAGCGAGCCATCCACCCAGCATCGGAGCAGCTACCGGTGCAAAAAATGCGATCACCATCACCATAGATAAAACACGCGATGCCTGACTACCGCGCCATCGATCTAGAATGATTGCTCTGGATAACACCATACCTGCTGCTGCACCAAGACCCTGCAAAAAACGACCAAACAACAGCTGATTAATGGTCAATGCAAATGCACATCCGATGCTCGCAAACATAAAGACAGTTAATCCCAGTAAGAGCAGTGGACGTCGACCAAAATGATCCGAGAGAGGTCCATATACTAATTGTCCACCCGCAAATCCGAGCAATATGGTGCTCATAGTCAGCTGGGCTTGCCCAGGCAATGTGCCCAATGACCGGGAAATCAATGGTAAAAATGGCGAATAAGTATCGTTACAAAGAGGGCCAAGTGCAGTTAGTGCGCCCAGAAAAAAAATGAGTGCAAAAGGACTACGTTTGTCTGATAGCGATTTATCCATGATTACCCTGAAAATTGAAACACCTGATTACGATAAAAAAATTAAGGCAAGCACAAAAAATTGTCATGGCAGCCTATTAGCTTTATAAAAATCCGGATGCGTGCAAAAGAAAAGATAACTTTTTTACGGGATTTGATTCCGGAAAAAAATCTAGAACAAAATGATATTTCTATTCAACCGCCATCGTGGCTGCGTAACAACCCACGGCGTACACGGGAATAGGCGCATAAAAAAGAAGTTCCCCGGTGGAACCCTCCGTAGCACCGGCAACAGTAGCAAACGTGCGAATTTCAAAAGCACCTTGTCCACCCTCTCTCAACACCTCTTCATCCGTATACGAAATTAGATCATCCTTACGATTATTAATGAAGTGATCAAGAAACGTACGATCCCACAACTCGTTTATCGCTCCAGAATCAGGGGTACAGGGCCAATGCGACATGCCTCCTGTGCCAAGCAAAGCAATGCGCTCTGGTTGCGCATCACACGCGGCCCGCAGTGTACGACCAAATTCGTAAGCCCGATGCAATGGGCTCAATGGTGGTCCCTGACAATTGATGTTCACCGGGACAACAGGAAGATCATAGCGAGGCGTCAAAAAATGCAGCGGGACCATGATCCCGTGGTCGAATTTCCACTCTTCTGCATAGGCTAAATCAATCTTTTGCATCACATCGCAAATAATGCGTTTAGATAAATTTGGATTGCCCGGTATTTTTCTTCGCTTGATCGCCAACCATTCTTCATCCTCTATGGGGCCCTCGTATTCATCCGCCATACCCATGCAGTAAGCAGGCATGTTGTCCATGAAGAAATTTGCAAAATGCTCCGCTGCAACCACAATCAATGCGTCGGGGCTGGCCGCCTCAAGGCGTTCACGTATTCTGTCTAGATTACGATAAAATTCCTCTCGAAGTTTTGGGTCGGCGCGCTCTGATCGCCCGGTAATACCCGGCGCGTGACTGCAAGCTCCGGCGAAGACCAGACTCATGACTCACCGTCCTTCAACAACCTGTATATACCAGCCCGAACTGGGCCATGGTTCTTAACACCCTCTTTCATTGCGTGGATATACTCATCCCACTCCTGACCGATCAAAGCCGAATAGTGCATGAGGATCTGGCCATTTACGCCCATGACATATAAAAGTCCGATATCACCTTCTCGAATTGCTCCGAGTTCTTCCTCGGTCAATTCATACTCCTTAAGCAGGGACTCGAAACTCTCATGATAGCGCCTCCGTATGTAAGGGTCTCGATTGAGTTGATAGAGTAATTTCTGTACGTAGTAGAGACTCATGAAATCACGTCCTAACGCCCCAAGGACGGCACACGATGGGACCCAAGGGCAATGCAGATGTTTTTCGTTTCCATGTAAAAATCAAAACTATAATCTCCTCCATCACGACCAATTCCGCTGGCCTTCATTCCCCCAAAAGGTGAGGGTAGATGACGATTATTTTCAGAGTTGACCCACACCATGCCTATCTCGAGACCCTGCGCTACCCGGTTTGCCCGGCCAACATCATTTGTCCACACATAGCCAGCTAAACCATATTGGGTACCGTTTGCAATCTCCAATGCCTCCGCTTCGTCACTAAAGGGAATCGCTGTCAGTACCGGACCGAAGATCTCCTCTTGCGCGACTCGCATATCATTGTGCGCTCCGGCCAGCAAAGTCGGCCTTACATAATTACCACCCAAATCAGCCAATGCTCCACCCACACGAATTTCCGCACCCTCCTCGCGCGCTATATCAAAATAACTCATAACTTTCTCGACATGATGGGGGTGAATCAAGGGCCCAACTTCAGTGTCAGGGTCCAAAGGATGCCCGATTTGCATGGCATCCATACGTGCTCCAACCCGCTCGATGAAATCCTCGTAAATACTACCTTGAACCAGCAGACGACTGGACGACGTGCAACGTTCACCATTCAAGCTGCAAATCATAAATACCACGGCATCCAGTGCGCGATCGAGATCTGCGTCATCGAACACAATGACTGGATTCTTGCCGCCTAGTTCAAAATGAACGCGCTTCAGTGTCGGGGAACCCTGCGCCATTATCCTGCTTCCTGTGCCAGACTCACCGACAAAGACAGCAGCCTTGATGGCTTCATGCTCAGTCACAGCTTTTCCAACGGTCTCTCCCGCTCCCTGCACCGTGTTAAGCACGCCCGAAGGCAAACCAGCTTCGGCACAAATATCTGCAAGCAACCACGCGCTGAGGGGGCTCCATTTGGCTGGCTTATGTACCACAGTACAACCCGCAGCAAGCGCCGGAGCAATTTTCCAGGTTGAAAGCATAAAGGGCGTGTTCCAAGGTGTAATGGCACAGATAGGACCAATTGGTTGTCGTAATGTGTAATTAATGTGCTCCGCAGCTGGTAGCGATAGACCATCACGAGCATTTGGGGCTCGGTCAGCAAAGAAACGGAAATTCTCCGCTCCTCGCTTGGCAGCAGCCGCCATAAAGCGAACTGGTTGCCCGGTATCCATTGATTCCACAAACGCAATCTCCTCGGCCCGAGCTTCAATGGCATCAGCAATATCGTGTAAAAGTGCCTGGCGTTTGTTCCCGGGCAGGTCGCGCCAAGCCGGAAAAGCAGCCTGGGCAGCCTGGGCAGCGATATCGACTTCAGTCGCCCCTCCAGCTGCAATCTTACCCAAGAGACTATTATCCACCGGAGTATGATTTTCGAACGTCTCGCTCGACGTACCCTGGTTGTCACCTCCATTAATGAAATGCCCAAGAGTGCTACTGGAAAAACGGGCCAGATAGCCGCTCGCCTTTTCTTGATTAATAGCTGCCTGTTTATTCATACCTATATATTACGTCCTATGGTTTATTTTGCTTCTCGTCTTCACATACTCGTGTAGATTATTTTTCTTGAAATTGAGCTCCGGGTGAAACTCCCTGATGTTAAAAGATATGCCCAAGGGTATCCGTTCATAAAGGGGATGAAGATGCTGACAGATCACTTGGAAAAGTTCCTCTCCCGCCCTTTTTAATACATTCACCTCTCGTCCATGCCCAACCATGGCCGTAACATGCACAAATCCATTGTCTACCCCACAATCTGCAATACGATAATGGTCACGACGCTCTGCACGCGTTCTCAGTCCACCAAGAGGAAAAACACCAGATGCTAAGGCAGCTGCATGCAACTTATCCAAAAGTCCTGCCAACTCCATTTGATCCTCAATGTTCGCAGAATATTCTACTATCAGATGGGGCACGGAAGAATACCTTTCACTACCAGAAGATCCCTATAAAGTTAACAGGATCAATTGTTTTCGTTAGACTGTCAATTACCAACCAATATGACCCAACATAATGGCAGGCCATTAATGACCAACTCTCTAGAAAGACTGAAGGGATCCTTCCCGCCAATTATTACCCCTTTTAAGGATGGGAAGGTGGACTACGAGGCATACGGAAGTCTTCTGGAGTTCCAAATTGAAAAGGGTTCTCACGGTATCGTTGTGAATGGCACGACCGCGGAACCTTCGACACTCACCGTGGACGAGCGGAACCGGTTGGTCTCCTTAGCCATTGAAGTAGTGTCAAACCGAATACCAGTAGTTGCCGCCACGGGCTCCCAATCTCTGGCAGAAACTCATATCTTGACCCAGCATGCAGTCAAAACCGGTGCAGATGCACTGCTGGTTGTAACACCCTATTACATCCGACCACCGCAAAACGGGCTAGTCGAATATTATCTGAAACTCGCCGCTAGTCACGAGACACCCTGGATGATCTATCACATCCCAGGAAGGACCGCTGTCAACATAACACTGGAAAGTCTCAAAAAAATCAATGATCGCTCCAAATCATTCATTGGAATGAAGCATGCGGTTAACGATTTGGGCTTTGTCTCCAGTTGCCTCAAGGTATTTGGGGAGGATTTCAAAATATTTGTTGGATTGGAAGAATTGAGTTTCCCAATGATGGCAGTGGGAGCCTGCGGACTCATGAATGCCGTGAGTAACCTGATACCGCAACCGTTGGCTGAAATGTGTGAGGCGGTTTGGATAGGAGATATTCAGCGTGCCCGTAAACTGCATCATCAGCTTTTTGAGCTCAATCAGGCTGTTTTTTACGAAACCAACCCCATTCCGATGAAATATATGATGAAAAAACTTGGCATCATTCCTAGAAATGAGCATCGGCTGCCCATGGTATCCGCTTCAGCTGATCTGGCTGAGCGCTTGGATGGTGTCCTAGAGCGTGCAGACCTTGCTGGGACGGCTGAGCTGCCATGCGCTTCCTAAGTTTTAGTTTAAATTCACACGAAAGCTTTGGAATCGTCCAGGGTGGCGGTGTTGTTGACCTAGGTCGACGGATGGGAAAAGAAAATCCTACGCTACGACACGTTCTTGCAACAGATTCATTTGAGCGTGCCAAAGAAATGGCATCAAACCTAGAGCCTGATGTAGGTCTAGAGCAGATTCGATTTCTACCCACCATCCCCAATCCTGAAAAAATTATTTGTATCGGCGTCAATTATGGGAACAGAGACGCAGAATATAAAAATGATACTAAAGCTGCGAACTATCCCAGCGTCTTCATGCGCACTCGTGAAACTCTTGTGGGACACAAGGAGCCCATAATTCGACCCCCAGAATCAGAGCAACTCGACTATGAAGGTGAGATTGTGCTCGTGATTGGAAAAGAAGGGCGGCGCATTGCTGAAGAGCATGTGTGGGACCATATAGCGGGCCTGACGCTTATGAACGAAGGTTCTGTTCGCGACTGGTTGCGTCATGCCAAATTCAATGTCACTCAAGGAAAAAATTTTGAGCGCTCTGGTGGATTGGGTCCGTGGATGGTTACCTCGGATGAGTGCGATCCAAAAGCCAAATTGCACCTCAAAACGCATGTCAACGGCGAACTAAGACAAGACGATACGACTGCAAACTTAATTTATGATTTTCCCTATCTAATTCGGTATTTGTCTACATTTATGCGACTCAAGCCGGGTGATATCATTGCTACCGGGACCCCTACCGGAGCGGGTGCTCGATTTGACCCACCCAAATATTTAAGGCATGGCGATGAAGTCGAAGTTTCGGTGCCTGAAATTGGTCGGCTGATCAACCGGGTAGAGGAAGAAAAAATCTAAAATACTCCGCAGTATGGAGTTCTTGTGCATCTAATTATTCTCACCTTGTTCATTCTAGCCTTGGTGCTGGGACCAGGACTTTGGGTAAAGGCTGTCATGGCACGCTATAACCACCCGGCGGATCGCTATCCTAAAACCGGAGGAGAGTTAGCCCGGGAGCTTTTAGACTATCTGAGTCTAAAACACATTGCGGCTGAAACTACAGAAAGTGGTGATCATTATGATCCCATAAAGAAAGCGGTCCGTCTTGCGCCTGCAAACTTTGAGGGACGTTCATTAACTGCGATTACGATAGCAGCCCATGAAGTCGGGCATGCGCTTCAAGATGCCCGTGGCTTTCGGCCACTGAAATGGAGAACAAGGCTGGTGAAATGGGTTGGGCCCATCGAGAAAGTTGGTGCGGGCCTTCTAATGGCGGCTCCCTTTGCAACCGCAATAACGAGAGTGCCATTTCTTGGTCTTTTAACATTATTAGGTGGATTACTAACACTTAGCTCCTCCACGGTTGTCCATTTTTTAACTCTGCCAACTGAGTTTGATGCTAGTTTCTCTCGAGCACTTCCACTGTTAGCTGATCGGCGCATTCTAAAACCGGGCGATGACCCTAAAGCCCGTCGCCTGTTATTTGCAGCGGCTTTAACCTATGTCTCTGGATCACTAATGAGTTTAGTCAACATAGCACGCTGGTGGGCAATCTTGAGGCGCTGAGACTATAGAGATTCTGCCTATTGCTTCGAGGTCAAATAGATATAAGGACTATAATGAACATACTTTGTGTAATAAAGGGGCACCGTTTGGTATAGACCAAAATGGCGAGAACCAAAAACAATAAAGCCACAAACCCAACCACCCATAAGCCAGCACCTGCTAACGGGCACGATAGTGTGAGTGT
>CAYXIJ010000003.1:0-98711 GCA_964465375.1 uncultured Gammaproteobacteria bacterium
CTATTATTTCTTAGCGGAGTTTTTAGTCTATCTGGGTTATAGAGGGCATTTAGCCCTGATTGGCCCAGCGCACAAAGTCGACCCTGATTGATAGGGTGGACGGGGTTACCTTCAATTTTTTTAGCTTCACCCTCCCTAATTCGGACCGAAATGCCACAACCACCAGAACATTGATTGCAGACAGTGTTATACCAAGTGGCGAGCCCGGGAGAGTAATCTTCGGGTGGAATAACTTGGGGTACTAATAATTCCTGTGGCCTTTTGACCAGTTCCGCGTAGAGGTAACCAGCACCCACTCCAGCGCCCCCAGCCCCAACAAATTTAAAAAAATCTCTGCGATTAACATTAGCCATGGATCTTTTTATTATTCCTTTCGGTACCTACTTGTGGCAGGTATAACAATCAAGCCCGTCATCGGTCTGATTTAATGTGTGACAATCGGTACACCATGGCATTGTTAAGTCTGCTACCCGCTCAACGCGGTCCATAGTCTCTACCGGCCCGTGGCATTGCTGGCACTCTAGTCCTGCAAGAACATGTCGCTTGTGGGTGAAATGAACAAAGTCTGGTACATCATGAACCTTTATCCAGGGAATTGGTTCTTGGTCTTGCCAGTATGCGTTGAGTTTCTCGATTTCAGCTGAATCTCTCACAGTCACTACACGTTCGTGACAGCCCACGCATTTTGCAACACTTGGGACTCCAGCAGATGGGGACCGGTCCGCAGAAGAGTGGCAGTAAAGGCATTCAATTTGGTTCTCTCCAGCATGAATACGATGGCTAAACTCGATCGGTTGCGCGGGTTTTAGGTGGGTAGAGTAGGTGGCATTTATCTTCAGGCCCACGGCAATGCCAATAAACCCGACGATCCCTAATAGGGCTGATTTTCTCAGAGGTTTCAGAGCCTCTAAGACAGAGACATTCACCCGAACATCCTCCCTAAATTCTTACTTGGCGATTGCCTAAATTTTCGGTTGGCGATTGTGCACGGAAAGCACGCAAACTACAATGGATTTTTCTTCTTGCAGGGGTGCTCATGAGAGTATTTTTTGTAGTGGCAATTGTTTTTGTTTTTTCTTTGGTTGGTGTAGCGTCGGCATTGGCAGAGGGAGATCCCGAAAGAGGCGCTGGACATTTTGCTCTTTGTGTCGCTTGTCATGGACCGGGTGGCGAGGGGATGACTGTTCTTAATTCTCCGGCTAGTGGTGGCCAGGATTATGCGTATGTTGTTCGGCAGATGCAGAATTTTCGCAGCGGCTTGCGCGGAACTCACGCGGATGATTTATTTGGACAGCAAATGCGCCCTATGGCTATGGTTTTGCCAGACGAGCAGGCGATAGAGGATGTGGCAGCCTATATTCAGACACTGCCTATACCTGACCCGCCTATTACTGTAGAGGGCGATGTTGTTGCTGGTAGGGCGTTATACGAAAGTACCTGCATCGCTTGCCATGGGGAAAGCGCTCAGGGGTTAACCTTGATTGAGGCACCCCGATTATCCAGACAACATGATTGGTATTTGGTTCGGCAGCTTGAGAATTTTCGGACCGGCGTTCGAGGGACTCATCCGGGCGATTTAGGCGGAGCGCCCATGCGCGGAATGGCTCAAATACTGGAAACTGACGAGCAGATTAGAGATGTTGTGTCCTATATTGCTAGCCTTGAGTATGTGCCAGGTAGCTGAATTAGGGGAGGTTGCATTAATTCTTGGGGCGTTTTATCAAATAAATTGACGGGCCCGTTAATTCTTTTCCTTCGATGGTTAAGCGAACCTTGTACCGTCCAGCCACAGGGAAGAGCACCTTTTCCATTGGTAGGACAAACTGACTTTTCGGCGGTGAGTTCAAGTTTTCTATAGGGTTTACATCGGTATGACCCTCTATTGTAAAAATTGATCGGTCGCTTGGGTCCAGAAGGTCAATTTTGAATACAATACGTCCCTGCTCTTGCTTATCCCATTCGATAATTCCAGCAAGTACCAAGCGATCTTGGCGGGCAGGAAAGTCGGGAGCATGAAGTTCGTTGAATACACCGTAGATATTCAAGTTATTGTCAGGACCAGCCTGAGCGTGACTGCAGAGCAGGAACGTAGTCTCCACTGAATTAGTTTACCAGTTCTGATGTGAGAGATAGAGACACTTTAGTTTTTTGACCCTAATCCATGTAAAACACAATTACCCTTGAAGAGCTGCCGAGACTCCGGTAAGTTTCCCACCGGAATCAAAATGCCCAAGTTTAATGAGACAAAGAATGGATAAATCAAAATTTAGTAAGGTACTTCTGGCCATCGGTTTTCTCGTAACTGCCCAGCATGGGTATGCTCAGGGGGACGCAGCTCGAGGCGAGGCTGAGTTTGCGGTATGCGCAGTGTGTCATGGGGTCAATGGTGAAGGAAATGCAGCTTTAAATTCACCTAGAATTAGTGGGATGGAGCCTTACTATACTGTACGTCAGCTTCAATATTTTAGAGACGGCCTAAGGGCATCAGATGCGAGCGATATTTACGGCACCCAGATGAGGGCAGTTTCCATGACACTTGAGGGGGAGCAGGTTTTACAGGATCTTGCTGCTTATATCGAAACTTTGGATTCACCACTAAGTGCTGCCACTATAGTTGGGGCAGACATAAATGCGGGTAAGGCTTCCTATGCACTTTGCCAAGCTTGTCATGCTCCAGATGGTACTGGTAATGAAGCACTAAACACGCCTAGCTTAGTTGGTCAATATGACTGGTATGTCGAGCGGCAAATTATGAATTACCGAGACACGATACGCGGCGCGAGCCCCCAGGATATATTTGGTGCTCAGATGCGCCCAATGGTCGGTACGCTTGCTAGTGACGAGGCTGTTACTAATGTCGCCGCTTATATTAAGACACTGCAGTAAAATGCAGTTTCTGGTGTACTTACACAGGGCTGATTGATATATAAGTCAGGCTAGTTTTCGTTTTATGGTTGTGTTTGATGAGTGCCTCAAATAGGAGCACATTTTTGTTGGATACTCGTTGCAGCATGACACCAATTGCCGTAGCATTAACTCCCGTTCTAGGGTGGCTCTGTTAAGGAGAGTCAGGGTTTCAGTAGCCAGCTGCTTAGTCCCTCGGGTTGGGCACTTCTGGCTCAAAAACACACGATAAATTAGGAGTCCGGACAAGTGTCCAGAAGTATGCGTGAGTCTGTGGCTAGTTCTCTGGCGGCCTCAGTGCTGATTTTGTGCCCAAGCTCTCTTTTTTCAGCGGATTCGGTAATCGCGAGCTTTGCCCAGCTCGGTTACGTTAATTACAGCCTGAACGTTTTAGTTTTTTGGGTTTGTGTGGCTGTGGCCCACGTATTATTTGGACTAATGATATATTCCATTGCTACTACTCGGGTTGAGCGGGAAATTCAATTTTGTAACAGCGCTAAAGTGGAGATAGCTTGGACGATTATTCCTATTCTCATTTTCATCGGCGTGGCTATTCCGTCAGGTCAAGAGCTTATAAGTTCAGCGGAGAACACGAGTTCTGTAGGGGCGGTAGTGATAGGCGATCATTCGATTGGGGATGATTCACTTCAAGATATAGTTTTTTAGGGATACAGGTAAGGTATGACTCTAGCAATTGTATTGGTTCTGTTGGTTATTGGTTCAGTCGTTTTTCACTTTGTGAGTCCCTGGTGGTTTACTACAATAGCCTCTAACTGGAGCGCAATGGACTCAACCATCAATGCCACTGTGTGGGCAACAGGAGTGGCTTTTGTAATTGTCAATTTGTTTGTTGCTTATTGCGTTTGGCGGTTTCGTTACCGTGCAGATGCTCAGGCAGCCTATGAACCAGAGAGCAAGAAACTCGAATTTTGGTTAACGATCATAACTACGGCTGGAATTGTCGCACTACTACTGCCTGGTCTCATAACATGGACTAACTTTGTCAATGTTCCTGAGGAAGCTTTAGAGATGGAGGCTGTCGGGCAGCAATGGAGCTGGAGCTATAGATTTCCGGGAGAGGATGGAATTTTTGGTGCCGTGGACTCTCGGACAATCACCCCTGAGAACCCGTTTGGCATGGTTGAGGGTGACCTGAATGGTCAGGATGACATTTTGATTGACAGTCAAGAAGTCCACCTTCCCATTGATCAGCCGATCAAGATGTTGCTTCGCTCTAAGGACGTTTTACATAATTTTACTGTAGCCGAATTTCGTACAAAGATGGATATGGTACCGGGCCTTATTACTTATCAGTGGCTCACACCGACACGCATGGGTACTTACGAGCTTCTATGTGAGGAACTTTGTGGTACCGCTCATTTTGCAATGAGAGGTAGTGTAGTAGTTGAATCAGATAGTGATTTTCGTAACTGGCTAGACGGCTACCCCACATATGCGGAGGTTATTGCTGCACCGGCTGGAGATCCTGTTGGGGGACAGGCGTTGTATGCACTGTGTACTGCCTGTCATGGTCCCGAGGGCCAAGATAACCCTATACTAAATTCCCCTAAAATTAGCGGGCAATCGGATTGGTACCTCAGAAGATCTCTGCAACAATATAAATCTGGTGTTCGAGGTACACATGAGGATGATCTTTTTGGTCAACAGATGGCGCCCATGGCAGCAACATTGGTTGATGATGGGGCCATCAATGATGTGGTGGCCTACATCAATACCTTACCTGATGAGCCCGCTCCAATTACAGTAGTTGGTGATATCGCCCGCGGTGAGAAACTGTATCAAACGTGCGCTTATTGTCACGGGGGGGATGGCCAAGGTATTTGGTCGGTGAATGCACCAAGGCTCAGCGGGATTAGTGATTGGTATTTAGTTAGGCAATTAAGCAATTTCAAATCAGGCATTCGTGGAATCCATCCTGCAGACACATTTGGTGCCCAGATGTCTTGGATGACAACTGTTTTGCCTGATGAGGCGGCAATCAATGATGTAGTTGCCTATATCAATACTCTTTGAGGCTTTGGGTTACTAGGGAAACAGAATAAAGATAGGTAATTGGTACGGGAATCGGTACTAAGAGGGAGTTCTAATGGCTTACGTTGCAATTGCTGATCGGGATCATGAGCAGCCGCTTCATCATCCCCACAGTTTTATTACCAAATGGGTATTTAGTCAGGATCACAAGGTCATCGCAATACAGTATGGGGTGACGGCCGTGGCTGTGGGTATGGTAGCGCTTGTGCTATCGATGTTGATGAGATTGCAATTGGGATTTCCGGATTCATTCTCTTTTTTAACGCCAGATACATACATTCAGTCTGTAACCATGCATGGAATGATCATGGTTGTTTATTTGTTGACGGCTCTTTTGCTTGGTGCTTTCGGGAATTACCTCATACCACTGATGGTTGGTGCTAGGGATATGGTCTTTCCCTTTATGAATATGCTGAGTTATTGGTTTTATCTTCTTTCAGTGATTGTATTGTTAATTGGTTTTTTTCTGCCTGGCGGTACTACCGGTGCTGGGTGGACTTTATACCCGCCTCAGGCTATTACCGGTGGCACACCGGGTGCGGGCGGTGGCATCATTGCAATGTTGGTTTCCCTTGCCATTTTTATTGCTGCTTTCACGATGGGTGGCTTGAACTATGTGACCACTGTATTGCAAGCACGTTGCCGCGGGATGACTCTCATGCGGATGCCGTTGTCCGTATGGGGAATTTTTACTGCTGCAATTCTCGGGCTCCTGGCTTTTCCTGCCCTTTTTGTTGCCGCAGTGATGATGTTGTTCGATGCGCTGTTGGGTACCAGTTTTTTCATGCCGGCCATGATTTCTCAGGGTGAGTCGAGCGGGACAATTGGCGGCAGCCCAGTGCTTTTCCAGCATTTGTTTTGGTTTTTTGGTCACCCCGAGGTTTATATCGTCGCTCTCCCGGCTTTCGGTATTGTCTCTGATCTTTTGAGTACCCATGCCCGTAAAAATATATTCGGCTATCGTATGATGGTTTGGGCAATAGTGGCCATTGGTGCAATTAGCTTTGTCGTCTGGGCTCATCACATGTATGTCAGTGGTATGAATCCTTACTTCGGATTTTTCTTTGCGACCACCACGTTGATAATTGCTGTGCCTACTGCCCTCAAGGTTTATAACTGGACCATAACGCTATGGAAAGGGAATATTGTTTTGAATGTACCCATGCTTTTCTCAATAGGGTTCATATTCACTTTTGTGCACGGTGGCCTTACCGGACTCTATTTAGGTAATGTGGGGGCCGACATTCCTCTCTCGGATACCTATTTCGTTATCGGGCATTTTCATATGGTCATGGGCGTTTCTCCCATCATGGTGATCTTTGGTGCAATTTATCACTGGTACCCAAAAATGACTGGACGGATGTTTAACAATACGTTAGGTAAAATTCATTTTTGGCTAACATTTTTAGGTGTTTATTCGATTTATCTTCCGATGCATTATCTTGGTTTTTTGGGGGTGCCACGTCGGTATTTTGCCTATGAAGGAATTAGTTTTTCTGAATCTGCCGAGGCAGTGAATGCCAATATCACGATTGTTGCCCTGATAGTGGGGGTTACCCAGCTCATTTTTCTTTTCAATCTTATCTGGAGCATTAAGTACGGCAAGGAAGCAGAGCACAATCCTTGGGGAGCTACTACACTCGAGTGGCAGACACCTGACAAAGTCCCGGGTCATGGAAACTGGGGCACGAGCTTACCAACCGTACATCGCTGGGCTTATGATTATTCGGTGCCTGGCGCATCCCAAGATTTTTTGCCGCAAACCATGTCATCGGAAGAAGCAACCTCTCTTGGGGCAAAGGGAGCTGAAGAGACATGAGTTTTTTTCGAAAACTAGCTACCAAACCTTGGTTGGAGCAGGATACGGCGAACAACCCTAGGCCGGCTGATATTGTGCCAATTGAGACAGCCAAGGTAGGACTGTTTGTTTTTCTTGCGGTAATCACATTTTTGTTTTTCTTGTTCTTTGTTGCTATCCATATGCGAGCTGATTATGAGGATTGGGTGGCTTTGTCGGAACCCGGTTTGCTTTGGGTTAATACCCTGTTATTGATTTTAAGCAGCGCGGCCATGCAGGCCGCACGTTCCGCTTCTCGTAAAGGCGAAACAAATGTAATGAAGGTCAATGTTACGGTAGGTGGGGTTCTTACTATCATTTTTTTGCTAGGACAACTACTTGTTTGGCGGCAGCTAGTTGATGACGGACACTATGCAGCATCAAATCCTGCTAATGCAGCATTTTATCTTTTGACCTTTGTTCATGGAGTCCACATGTTAGGTGGGTTATGGGTTTTAGGAAAAACAAGTTTTGGTTTATGGGTTGGCCGAAGGGCTAGAAGCGTAGCGTTGAGCGTAGAACTATGCACAACTTATTGGCATTATTTATTGTTAGTTTGGCTGGTGATTTTCGGCCTTCTGCTTTCCACATAGGGGAATAAGACTATATGGCACAAGATGCAATAGCGAGTACGGGTTACCAAGAAGTCGTTGCGGATTGGTCTGGGGACAGACAAGCATTCCAGGTTCCCTGGGGTAAGGCGATGATGTGGATTTTTCTTCTAAGTGACGTTTTTATTTTTGGTTGTTTCTTAAGTGCATACATGGCGGTTCGTGTCGCCGCTGTTGATCCATGGCCCAATTCTGCAGAGGTATTTGCTCTGAGTTTTGGAGGGGAGCCAATCCCATTGATTCTGATCGCCATTATGACTTTCATATTGATTAGTTCGAGTGGCACGATGGCCATGGCAGTTAATTTTGCCTATCGGAAGGATCGCACTAAGACAGCCACCTTAATATTTATCACCGCGGTTTTCGGTGCAATGTTTGTTGGTATGCAGGTTTTCGAGTGGACAAAACTCATAGTGGAAGAGGGGGTTCGGCCTTGGGCGAACCCTATGGGAGCCGCCCAGTTTGGTTCCGTATTTTTTATGATCACCGGGTTCCATGGCATGCATGTAACAATCGGAGTAATTTATTTACTTACTGTTGCGAGAAAGGTCATGCGTGGTGATTATGATAACCCTAAACCTGGAAAAGGTAGGTATGAGCTTGTGGAGATTGCAGGCTTGTACTGGCACTTCGTAGATCTTGTTTGGGTTTTTATTTTCGCATTTTTCTATCTCTGGTAAAGACAACTTTAGGAAGAGGGAGTTATGGCAACAGCGGAAGGACAGCAACACCCGATTAGTGTTTATTTTTGGGTTTGGGGGCTATTATTTGTTCTCAGCTTATTTTCCTACATGGTGGATTATTTTCAGTTTCAGGGTATGCTCAGATGGACCTTAATTATTGTTTTTATGTTGCTGAAAGCAGGTCTTATCGTAAGTATATTTATGCATATGATCTGGGAGCGCCTTGCGTTGATGTATGCCATTCTTTTGCCGCCACTTCTTTTGCTGGTTCTTGTTGGTATCGCTGCGGGTGAGTCTGACTATACGTTTTTAACCAGGCTTGTTTTTTTTGATGAGGTGACTGAGTTTACAGGGCATCATTAGGGCACTGGTTCAGTTAAAGCGGGAAAATCTACCTGCAAATTGCAAAGACAGAAGTTCTCCTACAGATCTCTCGTGGATCAGTAGACTTTTTGTTGCCACTAGGAGCGCTGTGCATGGACAGCTCCGATGAATTGGCTTCAGTTGGAGAGAGAGTTAAAAATTACTGATGATTCAAGAGTAAGAGCTATGCAATTATTTAGGCTATCCGTTGCACCTGTATTTTTTTTTCTGGCATTCATCAATGTCGGTTTTCAGGATCATACAGTGCACATGATGAGTGGGGCGTCTGTCACAATCTTAGGTTTTATCGTTTCTCCAGGCCTTGTTCAGATATTCACGAGCATGTGGCTGATGTACGCCTTGATGGGGGTTGCCCATCTGACACCTTGGGTTTCTCTATGTCGCTCTTCGGTTACTAGTGATTCCGAGTTCTAGGGGTCATGCAAGACGTTTTTGAAACCCAGAACCTTAAGGGTGCTAGCCTCCAAAGGATTTTATGCGTAATCTAGGGCAGTTCCTGTTGTGAAGTAGGTATGTTCAAACTGCGTGTTATGCGGCGAAGAGCCTTTCTTGGTTACCACAACTATCCCTCCATCAACTACCTCTAATCAGTCCTCTGAGGTCATTAAGTTTGCTATTGACGGCATGACTTGCGCCGCGTGCGCAGCGCGAGCTACCCGAGTGCTTCGTCGTGTACCAGGCGTGCTTGAGGCAAGCGTTAATTTTGCACTTGAGCGCGGGCAAGTCCGCATAACCAAAGATGAGGTGAGTAGCAACCAGCTTAGTGATGTCATTCACAAGGCGGGGTTTGAATTTTCCCTAATACCAAAATCAACAAGTAAGTGGGCCGAAGAACGGAGGGTTGCTGCAGAAATCGAGTTGCGCCGCGACAGACTCAAACTTCGCATAGCTATTTGCCTTACAGCGCCGCTCATTCTTCAGCACATGGCATTCTTAGCATTTGGTCCCGATGCGCATGTTATGCCTTTTTTAGAGGTTGCTTTAGCTACACCAGTACAATTTATTTTTGGTGCCCGTTTTTACCGCGCTGCAATTTCGGCTCTTCGGAGTCGTTCCGCCAACATGGATGTTTTGGTAGTTTTGGGTACTACTTCAGCCTATGGATACAGCTGGTATTTGATGGCAACCCTGGGTGATTCTGCCGCAGGGCAACTTTATTTTGAAGCTTCGGCTGTCATTATTACGCTAGTTATGATGGGTAAATATCTAGAGGCAAAGGCCAAAAGAGGTACTACTGAGGCAGTAATCAAGTTAATGGATTTGCGTCCGGAGCGGGCATGTATATCAAGGGAAGGTACTGAAGAGTGGATAGCAGTAGACAAGGTGCAGAGAGATGACCTGGTGATCGTACGGCCTGGTGAGCGCGTACCCATTGATGGAGATATTGCAGAAGGGGACAGTGATGTTGACGAGTCTTTGTTAACCGGTGAGAGTATGCCAATACCAAAGTATGAGGGAGAAAGGGTAATCGGGGGTTCAATTAACGGTTCTGGCTTACTCAAAATTCGTGCGACAGATGTTGGCGAGGACGCTATGCTCGCCAAGATTGTTCATCTTGTAGAGAATGCCCAGTCAGGGAATGCACCAGTACAGCGCTTGGTCGACCAGGTTGCCCAAGTTTTTGTCCCTATCGTAATCAGTGTAGCGATCGCAACAATTGTTCTATGGCTCAGCTTAACGGGTGAATTTGGCACCGGACTTATTGCAGCCGTTTCGGTGCTGGTCATTGCATGCCCCTGTGCACTCGGTCTTGCCACCCCAACCGCTATTGTAACTGGTACAGGCGCTGCTGCGCGGGCTGGGATTTTGATCAAAGATGTGGCGACACTCGGGCAGGCTTATAAGCTAGATACAGTGGTATTTGATAAAACTGGAACACTAACTCAGGGCAAACCCCTTGTTGTTTCTTTGGAAGCAATTCAGGGAGATACGAATTCATTGCTCGAGTTTGGTGCTGCGGTACAGCAGGGGAGCGAACACCCCATAGGGAAAGCATTTCTAGAGGCTGCCGAAGCTCAGTGTATTAATTTATCCGGGGTCAAAGATTTCAAGAGCATTACTGGCTTTGGTGTAGAGGGGCGGGTCTCTGGGAAACAAATCCTGGTTGGTAGTCGCTCCTGGCTCCGCCAGAGAGGTATTGATACCAAGCCGTGTGAAGTCATCGCAGATCTTTGGGAGTCCAGCGGCCGTACCGTGGCTTGGGTGGTTGTCAGTAACAGCTTACAGGGCGTCGTTGGTATTGAGGATCAATTACGGGAACCCTCGGTGGCCGCAGTTGCTCAACTTAAAGCGCTGAACATTAAAACTATCCTATACAGCGGCGATAGCGCTGCTGTTGCCCAACGGGTGGGTAGGCTCGTAAATATTGAAGAGGTGTGCGCTGGTATGCGACCGGAAGACAAAGTTCAGGGTATCGAGGGTTTACGCTCTAAAGGCCATCTGGTTGGCATGATCGGCGATGGCGTGAATGACGCACCTGCTTTGGCTGCCGCAGACGTAGGTATTGCAATTGGGAGTGGGACTGATGTCGCCATGGAGACAGCGGGCATTATACTAATCAGGCCCGATCCGCGGTTGGTTGCTGATGCCATCAGTATTAGCCGTTCTACTTGGCATAAGGTTTACCAGAATTTGTTTTGGGCATTTGCTTATAATGTCGTGGGAATTCCGCTAGCTGCTATGGGGTACTTGAGTCCAATTCTTGCAGGAGCTGCCATGGCACTGAGTAGCGTTAGTGTTGTGAGTAATTCCCTGTTACTTAGGCGCTGGAAACCGAGGGCAATTTCTGGAATGGGATCTGAAGAATAATGGCTGACGTTACTTTTGCTGTGGGTGGTATGGTATGTGAGGGCTGTGTAGGAAGCGTTCAGAGAGCGGTAAAATCGCATGATGGGGTTGAGAGTGCGCGTGCTTCTCTTGAGAAAGCTAATGTACAGATTACCTATGATCCGAGTGCTGTTGATCTGGATACATTGACAGGTGCTATACAAGAGGCAGGTTTTGATATTGTTTTATAGGCTTGCAATAAACTGTGTATGTAACTACAGATTCATTAAGATTTAGTATACTAATTTATCGAATTTATTCAGCTGTGTTATTGCTGGGGACATAAATTTGTTAAGGGGAAAATATGAATAACAAGATCGTGCTTTCTATGCTGCTTGCTGTTATCAGCTTAGCGTTTAACTTGGGGTTTGCTGATCCTGCAACCTACAACATTGACCCAAGTCACACTTTTCCGGCATTTGAGGCGGACCATCAGGGCGGATTATCCATTTGGCGGGGAAAGATTAATCAAAGTTCGGGTACGGTTGTTCTGGATAAAGAGGCCGAGACAGGCACCATAGATGTCGTGTTTGAGATGGCCTCTATAGATTTTGGTCATGACGGGATGAATCAAATGGCAACGGAAAACATTTTGCATGTAGATGAATTTCCAACTGCCGATTACCAGGGCAGCTTGGTCAATTTTGAGGATGGGGCCCCTACAGGTGTTGAGGGTACTTTAACTATGCATGGCGTGAGTCGACCCGTGAACCTAGTGATTAACCATTTTCAATGTCAGCCGCATTTCAGGAGTGGCAGGGAAGTCTGTGGTGCTGATGCAGAAGCTACAATTAATCGTGCTGATTTTGGTGTGGATTTTGATCTGGATCTCGGTTTTTTCCCAGAAGTGAAACTTCTGATTACTGTAGAGGCTCAAATTGCAGAATAAAAATTCAATGAGGTACCGCCAGCGCGAGGAGGATATAAGTAAGTTCATCTATGAACGATGATTAGCAAGACTGTAAACCGAAGGGGCGACTAACCGGATTAGGCATCCTTTTCATTGCCAGGTATCAGGAGTATGGTTATTAACTTATTTTCATTCCAGGTACAGCACCTGAATCTGGACTTAATAGGAAAATATCTTTTCCACCTGGGCCGGCCGCTAATATCATGCCTTGAGAAACCCCAAAACGCATTTTTCTCGGCTTTAGGTTTGCAACAACTACAATAAGCTTCCCTTGAAGCTCTTTAGGTTCGTACGCTGTTCGTATGCCTGCTAAAATTTCTCGTTGCTCACCACCTAAATCAACAAGAAGTTTTAGTAATCTGTCAGCTCCTTCTATGTAGCTGGCTTCGCTTATCTGCCCAACTCGAAGGTCAACTTTGGAGAATTCTTCAATTTCAATTTCATCTTTCATTGCTATTGGTCGGTAGGTGATTGGCTTAAAGATTCAGTTACTATGGCTTCAATCTGGTCACTTTCAATGCGTTGCATTAGGCTTTTGAATGGCTCAATAGTATGGTCAAGTAATGGGGATTTTGTATCTTCCCATATCAATGGCTTGATATTGAGAAATGCCTCTACTTTTTCTGCTAATAATGGCAAAACTGGCTTGAGATAAATAACTAATAGACGAAAAAAGTTTAATCCAAGCGAACAGATTCCAATGACCTCTTCATATTCATCTGGTTGTTTCGCCTTTATCCATGGTTTTTGCTCATCAATATATTGGTTAGCGCGATCTGCTAGCGCCATGATGGCCCTAATATTTTGTGCATAATTTCTTTTTTCGTAATTAATGCTGATCTCATTTCCAGCTTCCAAGAATTCACTGAATAGCTTCTCGTCCACCAAGTCTGCAGCCATCTTTCCGTTATTCAATCTGTGGATAAAGCCTGCACAGCGGCTGGCGATATTGACAAGCTTCCCAACAAGGTCTGAATTCACACGAGCTAAAAAATCTTCTAGGTTGAGATCAATATCATCCGCACTTGGGCCTAGCTTTCCTGCGTAGTAGTAGCGTAGGAAGTCAGGATCTAAGTGCTTAGCAAAAGTTTGTGCAGTTATAAAGGTCCCCCTGGATTTTGACATTTTTTTCCCATCTACAGTCAGAAATCCGTGCACAAACACGCCTGTGGGCTTTCGGTAGTTAGCGCCACTTAACACAGAGGGCCAAAAGAGAGTATGAAAATAGACAATATCTTTGCCAATGAAATGATATAGCTCGGCGTCGCTTTCTTTTTCCCAGAACGTATCAAAGTCCAGCTCAGATTTCCGGCAAAGATTGAGGAAGCTCGCCATGTAGCCTATGGTGGCATCAAACCAAACATAGAAATATTTACCTGGATTATCCGGAATCTCGAATCCGAAATAAGGTTCGTCGCGAGAAATATCCCAGTCCCTAAGTCCTGCCTCGAACCACTCTTCCAGCTTGCGCACCATGGCAGCGTCTACATGAGCGGGGACCCAGGCCCGAAGTTCGGACTCAAATTTTTGCAAACGAAAGAAAAAATGCTCAGATTCACGAACCGTGGGTGTAGTCCCTGAGATCACGGAGATCGGGTTTTTTAGTTCTATAGGGGTATAGGTGGCACCACAGTTTTCGCAGGAGTCCCCATATTGGTCTGGAGTTTGGCAATTTGGGCATTGACCACGAACGTAACGATCAGGTAGGAACATCTTCCTAGTTTCATCATAAGCCTGTTTAATTGTCTGGCGGCTGATATAACCACCGGAAAGAAGGCGATTGTAGATCAGTTCCGTTAATTCCCGATTTTCTGTCGCATGGGTATGTAGATAATTATCCACACTAATATTAAAGGTTGTGAAATCCTGACGATGATCTTTGCTGATTCTTTCAATAAGGAGTTCCGGGGGGATATTAAGTTCTTCCGCGCGCAACATTGTTGGCGTACCGTGAGCATCACTAGCACACACATAAATACACTCGTGGCCTTGCATGCGCTGAAAGCGCACCCAAATATCTGTTTGTATATATTCCACTAAGTGTCCGATATGCAAAGAATTATTTGCGTAAGGTAGGGCACTAGTTACGAGAATTTTTCGTCGTTTAGTCAATCTTGGGTTCCTACTGTTCGCTCACAATTACTCCACATTTTCCACTTGGCATTTGGTGGAATGGTGTATGTAGCAGCAGCTACCCATTATGCCACTGTATAGGGAATCTACGCGACGCCTTTATGCTGATCCAATTGGCCTTTTCCTCAGGTTATTAGGTCACAAAAAATAATTATGGTTCTTTCTTTATCAAGTTGCTAACAGCACAGTTTGTATTTTTAACAATGAGGTACAATCTCGCCCCGTTAGGAACAGGAATTGCAGAATGAAAGATCAGTTTGTTGGCGCACTGCGGGATCATCTGAACGCATTTGAAATTCCCTACACGGGAAGGTTGATGGGAAATAACGGAGCTCAGTTTGAGATCGATGCAGATAAGAATGGATATCACGTCAGGGTCCAGCTCGGTTTTCCGGTCACCCACAGTAGGCCGACCCTAACAGAAGCACTGATTGCCCATTGTGAAACCCTGAAATCCTCGGAGTCCATTGAATTTAGTATTACTTGGTCTGTTGAAGCTCATTCAGTACAGCAGGGCCTTAAGCCCCTTGAGGGTGTAAGTAACTTAATAGCTGTAGCTTCCGGAAAAGGTGGCGTCGGAAAATCTACGGTTACTGCCAATATAGGCCTCGCGTTGGTAGCCGAAGGTGCCCAGGTGGGTATTTTAGATGCAGATATCTATGGTCCAAGTCAGCCACGAATGCTTGGCTTGATGGGCAAGCGTCCAAATACCACTGATGGCAAAAATCTGGAGCCTTTGGTGGCATACGGGATTAAAGCAATGTCAATTGGTTTTCTCGTTGATGAGAGACAGCCGATGGCATGGCGGGGACCTATGGTGACATCTGCTTTGAATCAGCTTCTTACCCAAACCCTGTGGTCTGAGCTTGATTACTTGTTGGTGGATATGCCTCCGGGAACGGGAGACATTCAGCTTACACTTTCGCAACAAGTACCCGTTAGTGGTGCTCTGATAGTTACGACACCTCAGGACATTGCGTTAGCAGATGCCAGAAAAGGACTCGAAATGTTTCAAAAGGTAAATGTTCCAGTTCTCGGGGTTATAGAAAACATGAGTACTCATGCCTGCTCTAATTGTGGTCATGAGGAATCTATTTTTGGCAGGGAAGGTGGCGATCATCTTGCCAATGAATATGATTTGCCATTTCTTGGTACGTTACCGTTGGATAGACGTATTCGTGAGGAAACAGATCGGGGTGAGCCTAGTGTTGTGGCCGATCCGACCGGCAGCATTGCAAGTGCTTACCGTGCCATTGCTTTGCGTGCAGTGGGCGAACTCGCCGCAGGCGGAAAAGATTACAGTCGACTATTTCCTAAGATTACTGTCGAGGAGGATTCGTGAGCATTAAGTCTGATCGATGGATTCAGAGAATGGCAAAACAGGGCATGATCGAACCGTTTGAGGGCGCTCAGATTCGTGGACCAGAAGCGGATCGTGTGATTTCGTATGGTACGTCAAGTTACGGTTACGATGTTCGCTGTGCGGCAGACTTTAAGGTTTTTACAAATATTAATTCAGCAGTAGTTGATCCTAAAGATTTTGATGAATCGAGCTTTGTGGATATGCGTAGTGATGTGTGTATTGTTCCTCCCAATTCATTCGCCTTAGCAAGAACAGTTGAGTACTTCCGGATACCGAGAAACGTTTTGACTATTTGTTTAGGTAAGTCCACTTATGCTCGTTGTGGAATTATTGTGAATGTAACTCCATTGGAGCCTGAATGGGAAGGACATGTCACTCTTGAGTTTTCCAACACTACACCCCTGCCAGCTAAAATCTACGCTAATGAGGGCGTAGCCCAGATGATTTTTTTTGAGTCTGATGAGGTGTGTGACGTCAGCTACAGGGATCGTGGTGGAAAATACCAAGGTCAGAAGGGTGTTACGATGCCGAAGGCATAGCGGTAAATCGCGCGGCTTTTTTGTATCCTCAGTTTCCTAGGATGTGTATCCCATAATGCCCTTATTTTTTTAGTCCCTTGACACTTTGTAAGACAAAAACAGCGTATGTTTGTGAGGATCTTTTCTGCTCTATACGTACCGGTAGATATGAAAGTTCCGGTGCTAACCAGATTGAAGTCCGGCGTGTCGAATTATCCCGTTGCTGTGTGTACTCACGAGTTATTATCATTCCTAGTGGAGTTTCCTGGGTGGCTTCTCCCTCGTAGGTGTAGCGGTAGGTTTTGAGTGAATTTCCATCTACTAACATATAGGGGCCGGGCTCTATACCCATGGATAAATCTAGCATCATCGTGACCTGCATGCTACCTCTGTCAAGTGCGTTATCCTGTATTTCCACCGCAGACGCGGTTCCTCCCTCGGTAGTTATAGCAATTCCTTCGTCCCAATTAAATACCGTGTGTAAGCCTTTTTTTTTCGTACCATTAGTACTCTGCGACCAGAACTCAGTAGGCCGAATTCTGTTTTTCTCGTAAATAAAGTCTGTATGTTCCAGAATAGGATCTGGCTGGAGAAGCCTCAGCATTCCGTGGACTACCATTTTAGAAGTAAATCTGTAAGTGTTTTCATCTGGTTTTGGCTGGACACTCAATTCTGACGTACCAATAATTTTCCCTCTGAGCTCCACTTGATACACCGCGTGGTATGTTTTTATTGCTTCTTCAGCGATGCAAATATTCACGTAATTAATTAATGTGATACTTAAGATTAATGATATTTTGGGTAAACTAAGGCGAGTGTTCATGTTTATCCTCTATCAAAATGGGCCCTTCTAATTTTTGGTCGTCCAGAATCACATTGCTTCCTTCTAGGGTCAAGCGTTGGCTTGCTAGCCATGCTACAGCTTGGGGAAGGATAATGTACTCGCCTTCGTGGACTCGTTGTGCAAGTTCCGCTTCACTTTCTTTTACCTTAATAGGGATACAATATTGAATGATGCGGGGACCACCGTCGAGTTCTTCCGTTACAAAGTGTACTGTTGCCCCATGTTTTTCATCTCCCTCTTCTAGTACCCTTCGATGGGTATCCAATCCGCGATATCGTGGCAATAAAGATGGGTGGATATTGATTATTTTTCCGCAAAAATGGTTTACAAAACCGGCACCGAGCACTTTCATGAAGCCCGCAAGTACGATCAGGCCCGGTTCGTAGGAATCAATATGACTAGCAAGTTCCAGTTCATACGTTTCCCGGTTTGGAAAATCAGAGCTAGCTAGACAGTGGGTAGGTATGTTTGCCCGGTTGGCACGCTTAATTCCCGGTGCCTCTGGCCTATCGCTAAAAACCGCTTGGATTCTAGTGTTAATTTTTCCTGTTTTTTCGGCATCGATTAGTGCTTGAAGATTAGTTCCTTCCCCAGAGATCAGAACGACTACATTAAGATGGGGGATATTGGTCAATCTACAGTGACCCTCTGATTTGAGTCAGGGATTATTTCGCCAACTAGCCACGCTTTTTCACCCTGCTTTTTGAGACAACCCAAAGTTTTTTCTACACTGGAGGTATCTACCACGGCAACCATACCTAGGCCGCAGTTGAAGGTGCGCAACATTTCTTCTTCCGCAATACCTGAGTTTTCTAGCCAATGGAATACTTGGGGCCATTCCCAGGCTTTTCTTTCTAAGTGCACACCGAGGCCATCTGGCAGGATTCTCGGAATGTTTTCAAGCAGCCCCCCTCCAGTTATATGGGCGAGTCCTTTGATGTGGTTTTCTTTGAGGAGTGTTAGTACGGTTGTCACGTAGATTCGCGTTGGTTGTAGAATTGTATCTAGGAGTTTTTTTTGTCTTAGGGAGTCGGGCTTGGTTTTTAGCACTTCTCGGATCAATGAATAGCCATTAGCGTGTGGTCCAGAGGAAGCCAGCCCAATAACCTTGTCTCCTTGGGTAATACCAGTGCCATCTATAAGTTGGTCCTGTTCGACAATACCGACACAGAAACCAGCCAGGTCATATTCACCTGGGGTGCCCATGCCCGGGTGTTCAGCAGTTTCTCCCCCGATTAGGGAGGCTCCAGCCATTTTGCACCCGTGTGCAATGCCTTTTATTACTCGTGTTGCAATATCTAAGTCTAGGCTTTGTGTTGCAAAGTAATCGAGAAAAAATAGTGGTTCAGCTCCTTGGACAACGACATCATTGGCGCACATTGCCACTAGATCTATGCCAATTGTATCGTGAGCATTATGTTCAATTGCCAGCTTTAGTTTAGTGCCAACACCATCGGCACCAGACACTAATATTGGGTGACGATAGCGGTCCATAGCTAACTTGAATAGACCACCGAAACCACCCAGTCCTCCGATAACTTCTGGGCGATGAGTGAAAGAGACACTTTCTTTAATACGACTTACAAGCGTTTCACCAGCGTCAATATCGACACCCGCTGACTTGTAAGTGAATCGATTTTTAGATGTCATTATGGAATAACCCGCTGGTGCACAGAAGAGAATCTTTGAGGACGCTATAATAAGCTACGTTGCGCACTTCTGGACAGAGGATGAGTGTACCCACCAAATTTGACCTGCGCCACAGATCGTTGACCATACGGTCCATATTTGCATTGGTATTGGCGATGCTATGCCTCCCATGCGTAGTTTTTGCAGCCACTTTTAGCGGTTTGTACACTGTTAACGTAGCACTCCAACCTGGCTCTATGCTCACCCAAGGCGAGGCTACTCGGGTTGCTATGGGGCGGCTTTTAACACGAATAACCGGCCATCCGGATGCCGTAAGGGAGCTTATTTTCTTAAATTTATTAGATAAGGCTGAAGATTTTGTGCTCGAAATAGGTAGGCTCAATCGAGACACATTGACTGTTACCTTCGACGAACAATCAGTAGAGCGCGAACTACGCTTTTTGGATCAACCTGTATGGGGCCCTGAGAGGCCGCTGACTTTGATTTGGGTAGCGGTTGATGCAGGTCTTGGTCAGAGAAGTATCCTCTCTGGTGAGATTTCAGGATCCAAAAATGAGCTAGCAATGACGGATTTGGATGATAGGCTGCGACAAGAAATTCTTGGAGCCGCTTATGCTCGTGGTTTGCCTGTAGCCTTCCCGTTGTTGGATCTCGAAGATATAGCATCACTTACTTTTGTGGATGTCTGGGGGGGGTTTAATGACAGGATTCGTGAAGCATCAGTACGTTATAAAGCTGATGCTATCCTCAGTGGGAGAATCAGGGTAAGTGAACTTGGCGACAACGTGCAGTGGACTTTGATCCAGGGAGATCGGGAGCGTGGAATTACTACTGCTACTTTAGGTGAAGGGCTAGATCGTGTTGCGGAAATCTATGCTGAGGAGTTTGGCGCCATTGGTAGGTCACGTACTACTCAGATTGCAGTGCTTGGCGTGACAGAAAGTAGTCACTATTTTGAAGTTCTTAGATATATGAATTCCCTGAGTTTTTTGGAGTCAGTGAAGGTTGAGCAATATGACCCTACTGGGTTATTTGTGCGTATTACTTGGAGGGGCGATCTAGGTTTGCTACAGAGAATGCTTAGCTTAGACAATATGCTGACACCGGCAAGTATTACGGGAATACAGGGCGGAGAAAGATCCTCAACCCATTTAGCTTTCCGGTTACTTCGCTGATGATGTTTCGATGGATACCGAATGCGATTTGCGTGGGCCGCATCTTGTTGGTTGGCCCAATAGTAATTTTTCTTTTTGAAGAAGCCTATTTAGGTGCTTTTGCATTGATTGCTGTAGCAGGATTTTCGGATGCATTAGATGGCTTTCTGGCTAAACAGTTTGGTTGGCGTACCGAATTCGGGAGTTTTTTAGATCCAGCAGCTGACAAGATACTTGTGGCAGGTGTATTTTTAACTCTTACCTATGTAGGTATCGTGCCACTTGGTATCACAATAGTTGTTCTAGCCAGAGATGCTGTGATTATTGTGGGCGCCCTTGCTTATCGTTTGCTAATTGCAAAAGTCCACTGTTCACCTACTAGTATTAGCAAGCTAAATACATTGGCACAACTAATATTTGTAGGCCTTAGTGTTATTGAGGCCGCTTTTGGGTGGCCATCTGAGATTTATTTAACAATCATGGGTGCATTGGTGGTCTTTACTAGTATTACCAGCGGATTATCTTACGCCATGCAATGGAGTAAGTTAGATTGGTGGAAAATATACGCATCTTCATAGGATGGAAGGTGCTTGATTATCGATTTAGATTTTACGAGTTAGCTGATTCGTTTATTTTTTTGGTGCTTTAGTGTCCTTATATAGCCTTTTATTCTTTTTTAGCGTTAACAAATTGACTTTGTGGTCTTAAGGTTATGGCGCAGATACCCCTACCGATCCGATTGGATGTACATGCACGATTTAGCACCTTTGTGGCTGGGGAGAATCGGGTTGTGCTTGACCATCTCCTTGGAATTAGTACGGGCCAGAGAGCTCAAATACTTTGGATATGGGGACCACCTGGCTCAGGAAAGAGCCACTTATTGCAAGCATTGTGTACTAGCGAAAATGATTTAGAGCGTTCAACGATTTATTTACCTATGAAAAATTCCAGGCTGCCTGGGCCGGGTGTTTTGGATGGACTAGAGGCACTAGATTTGGTAGCCATCGATGATGTGGGGCAGATTGTCGGGGTGAGTGATTGGGAGCATGCATTATTTTCGCTCTACAATGAATTATTGACGCAAGAGGGTTGTTTGCTGATGACGGCCTTGGGGCCGCCAAGTGTTATAGCATTTTCACTTCCTGATTTGGCTTCACGTGCAGCAGGGGCTGTTGTTTATCGACTGGAGCCACTAGGTGAAGACGCCGCGCTCGTGGCACTAAAGGAGCACGCTTCTTATAGGGGATTGGAACTTCCTGATGCCTCAGCTCGTTATCTGATGCGGCATGTTGAGCGTAACATGTCGGCACTTTGTAGGTCGCTTGAGAAGCTAGATGCAGCCTCTATGGTTTCTCAGCGCCGGTTAACGGTACCATTTATTAGGGATGTTCTTGAGATTTAAGGAGGCTTGCTAGTCGCGCAATGCGCTTGCCCAGTGCTTTTGCAAGCCTAGCCTCGTCAGCGGATAGAGTATTGTCACACCATGGAGCTGCCACGTGGGAGGCGCCGTATGGGGTACCTCCTGTTCGTGTCTCATTTAGGCCAGGCTCCGTATATGGGATTCCCGCCCACACCATGCCATGATGAATAAGTGGGAGGGCCATAGAGAGGAGGGTGGTTTCTTGGCCACCATGAAGAGAACCTGTTGATGTAAATACTCCTGCTGGTTTATTTACTAGTGATCCCTTTATCCAAAGTCCGCTTGTACTATCCAAAAAATATTTCAGTGGGGCTGCCATATTTCCAAATCTCGTCGGGCTACCTAACAGCAGTCCATCGCAGTTCTCTAATTCTTCAAGCTCGCAGTAAGGTGGGCCTTCACTAGGTAACTCTGGGTCGACAGCTTTACAAGTCACGGAGACCGATGGAACAGTTCTAATTTTGGCCAACATGCCCGCTTCCTCGACTCCCCGTGCTGCCAGTCTTGCAAGTTCGGCAGTTTTCCCTTCCTTCGAGTAATACACTACTAACACTGTTGTTTTCACTGTACTAACTCCAAAATGTTCTCTGGAGGGCGCCCAATACGAGCCTGCTCACCTACTTCTACGATAGGGCGCTCGATAATTTTCGGATGTGTTGTCATTAGATTTACAAGCTCCCTTTCGCTAGCTTTCTCTAGGCTAATATTTGCCGCCTTAAAATCTGGTTCACTTGTACGAATAAGATTCTTAGCACTTAATCCTAGTTTCTTTATTAGTGACCTCAGTTTTTTCTTCGAGGGCGGTGCTTTAAGGTATTCTACGACTTCAAAATCAGCGCCAGTTTTTTCTAGTAGCTCCAATGTGGCTCTTGATTTGGAACAACGTGGATTGTGGTAAATTCTAGTTTTCAATTGTAACTTCCTATTTTTTATAAATAATAATTTTTCTCTTCTTGCGGGCTTGACGACCCAAAGAAGTGCCTGTTACGTTTGGCTCCATTGAGCAAGGGAAGACTATAAAGATGCAGAAGCTTTTGAGCCATATATTTAGCTTGGCTTTACTATCTTTCTTTGTAGTGTCTTGTTCTATTTCTCCGCCAGTGCAGGAGATGAGCGATGCGCGTCAGGCGATTGCGGCAGCTGAGGTAGCAGATGCTTCTGAGCGCGCACCTTCCCAGATGGGCAATGCCAGGCGCTTTTTGGAGGAGGCGGAGGCTCATATAAAACAGCAGCAGTATGGACTCGCCCGCAGCATGGCTCGGATAGCAAAAAATAGTGCAGTAGAGGCCCTAGAGGTCAGTCAGGCGGCCGCTAATAGTGCCGAGAAAAATTAAAGAAGAGAGCACTCTACGGGTGGTGCGGTGTCTTGTAAGGGGGCGTGTTCAGGGCGTCTTTTATCGTTCTAATGCGGCCTCAGAAGCTGTTCGTCTTGAAATAGATGGTTGGGCTAAGAATTTGCCGGATGGACAAGTAGAAGTTGTTGCTAGTGGGAATGTCGAGACCGTTGCCGAGTTGTGTGGATGGCTTTGGCGTGGTTCCGAGTCAGCCCGAGTATCGGCAGTTCTAGTAGAGGAATGGTCTGGTCGTGTAGAGCCGGGTTTTCTCGTGCTATAGCACAAATAAGTGCTGCATGAAGTAGCGTTAGTTGTTTTTATCCCTAAGGAATTTGGTAACTTGATCAAAGGGCATCAGTTGCGAGTCATCCTCGCGACGGTTTTTGTATTCCACTTTACCTTTATCCCAAGCAGATTCGGTAATAACTATTCGGTGTGGAATTCCTAGAAGATCCGCATCAGCAAATTTAACCCCAGGTCTATAATTTCGGTCATCTATAAGAGTATCAAGGCCAGCGTCAATTAGTTTGCAGTAGAGCGTGTCAGTAGCTTCCCTTACCCGGTAGGATTTATCCAAATTGATGGGAATTATTAGTACATTGAAGGGTGCTATGGTCGTTGGCCATATAATGCCTTGGTCGTCGTGGTTTTGTTCGATTGTGGCTGCTACTATCCGAGTTACGCCTATGCCATAACAACCCATTTCGATAGTTTGCGTTTTCCCCTGGTCATCTAGGACAGTAGCTCCCAAGGTTTTACTGTAGTCCCTGCCAAGTTGAAATATTTGTGCTACTTCAATTCCCCGCTCAACGGATAAGGGGCCGCCACCTTTCGGACTAGGATCACCTGCTATAGCATTTCGTAGATCTATAACTTCAGGTGGCTCAATATCACGCCCCCAGTTTACGCCCTTGTAGTGATAACCCGTTCGATTAGCGCCACAGACGAAGTCACTCATAAGTGAAGCATCTTGGTCCATATAAATCGGCGCATCCAATGCCTTAGGTCCAAGGAAACCAACCTCACATCCAGTATCCTCATGGATCTCAGTAGCATTTAGCATGCGAAGCGGACTAGCGACCGCGTCGATTCTTTCGGCTTTTGTGGCATTGAGCTCATGGTCGCCCCGCAAAAGGAGTGCGATAGCCGGGGATTTTTCCCCCTTCACCAATATTGTTTTAAGGCACTTTTCTGGACCTACTTTAAAAAATTCACTAAGGGCCTCGATGCTTTTTATATTGGGTGTTTCTATGATCTCACATGTTTGTGTGGGTAAGTCACGTGTTTTGTTTGGGGGTTTTAGATCTATTACCTCGACATTGGCAGCAAAGTCATCTTCATCGCAATAAGCAATTTTATCCTCACCCGACTCGGCAAGCACTTGAAATTCTTCGGAGCGATTCCCGCCAATAGCTCCTGGGTCAGCTTGCACTACGCGAAATTTAAGCTTAAGGCGCGTGAATATTTTGTCGTAGGTTGAGCGCATTACCTCATAACCATCCCGCAAAAGGGATTCTTCATCAATGTGAAATGAGTAAGCGTCTTTCATGGTGAATTCACGAGCTCGCATTACGCCAAATCTTGGGCGAATTTCATCTCGGAATTTGGTCTGTATTTGATAATAATTCACAGGTAATTGACGATAACTTTTGAGTTCGTGTCGGGCAATATCTGTAATCACTTCTTCATGCGTGGGACCTAAGCAAAAATTTCTTTTATGACGATCTTCCAGGCGCAGAAGTTCAGGGCCAAATTTTTCCCAACGCCCAGATTTCCTCCAAAGCTCTGCGGGTTGGACGACTGGCATCATTATTTCTAGCGCACCTGTTTGATTCATTTCTTCGCGTATGATGTTTTCAATTTTTTGAAGTACCCGCATCCCAACAGGGAGCCAGCTGTAGAGCCCAGAAGCTAGGCGACGGATAAGGCCCGCCCGCAACATAAGTTGATGGCTAAGAGTTTCGGCTTCTGCCGGGACCTCTTTAAGTGTATTAAGTGGTAATTTAGTTAGTTTCATCTCTAAATTTTCCAAGGGCCTCTAGCGAATAGGGTTAGATTGTAGCGGTGCTAGGTATGGCAGAGCCAGTCGAGGGCAGTTTTTCCAATCAAGTATCTATATAGGCATTGCGTCTAGGTAAGATTTCCATCAGCATGCGGGTCTTCATTTTGAGTATTAGTTAGCAAAAATGACAAATACTAAGCGTGATCAGCGTAGGCGGAGGGGCATCTATCTATTACCAAATCTTCTGACGACCGGAGCTTTGTTTGCTGGTTTCTATTCTATTGTTGCCGCAATTGACGGGAATTTTACTAGGGCAGCTGGCGCCATCTATGTGGCGATATTTTTGGATGGGCTCGATGGTCGGGTAGCTCGCATGACTAGTACAGAAAGTGATTTTGGTAAGGAGTTTGACAGTCTTTCAGATATGGTGTCATTTGGTCTAGCGCCAGCAATTGTTACTTACCAGTGGGGCGTGGAGCGCTTAGCTGAGTATGGAGTCACCTGGGGTAGAGTCGGCTGGCTCGCAGCCTTTCTATTTGCGGTTGCTGCGGCATTTCGTCTCGCAAGGTTCAACACAACCTCAGTGAGCGATAAGAGGTACTTTGAGGGCCTACCTAGTCCTTCTGCGGCAGCAGTTATCGCTGGTATGGTTTGGGTAAGCGTGACTTACCAGATTCAAGGCTTAACTGCTATTGTAGCTGGGATTTCTATTAGTGTATTGACTGGACTTGCCATGGTATCAGGCTTCCGATATTTGAGTTTTAAGGATTTTAATTTGTCCAGCCGAATGCCTTTTGCGAATGTTTTGCTTATTCCTCTAGTGCTTATTGCTGTGGCGCTAAATCCACCAGTTGTTCTGTTTGGTTTTTTTGTCATGTACGCTATTTCAGGCCCCTTCATAACCCTTATTCGAGTCTGCCGTCGTGGCAAAAAACTAGAAGCAAGACATTTGTGAGCACAGACCGCAATCGCTATCTGGCTGATATGGGGCTCCCGATCTGGGTTTTTCGTCAACAACAAGCTTTAGATCCCGCAGCTGATAAAAACAGCAAAAATCTATGGCCTCAATTAGTTGCTGCAGTTGATCAGTGCACGCTTTGCTCACTACACAAGAGTAGAACGCAGACGGTTTTTGGTGTCGGCAGAAGGGATGCAGATCTTTTGGTTATTGGTGAGGCTCCTGGTGCAGAAGAGGATCGTAAAGGAGAGCCATTTGTAGGCCGTGCTGGCCAGCTACTAGATGCCATGCTTGCCGCAGTCGGGTTCATTCGTAATGATGTATACATTGCGAACATCCTCAAGTGTCGACCACCGAATAACCGCGATCCAAAGACTGAGGAGGCGACATCTTGTGCCCCTTATCTTGAGCAGCAACTGTCCTTAATTCAACCAAAAGTAATCTTGGCACTAGGGCGCATTGCAGCACAGTGGTTATTGCAGTGTGACACTCCCATAGGTAGGCTTCGTGGAAGCGTGAACCAATTTGGTGTTCAAGAAATCCCATTAATTGCCAGCTATCACCCGGCATATCTTCTGAGGAGCCCCCTCGCAAAGGCCAAGTCTTGGGAAGACCTGATTTTAGTTAAGCAAACACTTCGGAAGGAAAAATGATTGCGGCAGTTAGAGCCCTGACAGAAATTCGCTCTATGCATCCATCAGATTTGGTGGCGGTAACTGAGATTGAGTCGGATAGCTATAATTTTCCATGGAGTTATGGAATTTTTCATGATTGCTTGCTAGCTGGATTTCAAAGCCTCGTTTTGGTGGTATCTGGTACCGTAACGGGTTATGGGATTATGTCTATAGCTGCCAGTGAGGCGCACTTGCTAAACCTTTGTATCCACCCAAGCGCGCAGCGGCTGGGGTATGGTCGGCGTTTGCTCAAGACGCTATTAATCAGGGCGGAAGAATCAAAAGTCCGGCAAGTGCTTTTAGAGGTGCGGCCTTCTAACCAGATTGCGCTCAATCTTTATCACTCGGAAGGCTTTAAACAGATTGGTGTACGACCTTCATATTACCGGGCCGAGGAAGGGCGTGAAGATGCAGTGATTTTGTCAATAGCCCTGCATTCAAATAAACAGTAACGTTTATAAGGCCCATATATATGTCTGATTACCTTCAGCGTCGCACGTTTGCAATCATTTCACATCCGGATGCTGGCAAGACAACCCTTACAGAGAAGTTATTACTTTTTGGTGGGGCTATAAAAATGGCAGGCGCTGTGAAGGGCCGGAAGGCCGCTCGTCATGCTACTGCAGATTGGATGCGGCTTGAGCAGGAGAGGGGTATCTCTGTTACTTCATCAGTGATGCAGTTTGCTTATGAAGGAAAGGTTATCAATTTACTTGATACCCCGGGACATGAAGACTTTTCTGAAGATACCTACCGGACACTAACGGCTGTTGATAGCGCACTCATGGTCATAGATGCAGCTAAAGGTGTTGAAGAGAGAACAATTAAATTGATGGAAGTTTGTCGGCTGCGCAAAACGCCGATCATGACGTTTATTAACAAAGCAGATAGGGATGGGCGTGAACCTATTGAACTTATTGATGAAATTGAGACGGTTCTCGGTATCAAGTGCGCGCCAGTTACCTGGCCGATTGGAATGGGGCGTACATTTCGAGGAGTCCTTCATTTTCTAGAAGATCGTGTTTATTTGTATCGGCGCGGGGACCGCAACCGTATTTCAGAAGCAGTATGCCTTGATATTTTTGGTAGCGAAAAAGAAATTGGACCTGATGCTGGTACCTTAATGGAAGAAGTTGAGATTGTTAGGGGTGCCAGCCCAATTTTTGAGCGATCCTTGTATCTTGCGGGCGAACAAACTCCTGTTTTTTTCGGTTCTGCGGTCCATAACATTGGCGTAAGAGAGCTTCTTCATGCTTTTGTGGAGTACGCCCCTGAGCCCCAGCCAAGGGTAGCGACCAGCCGCATTATTGAGCCTAAAGAAGAAAAATTCACGGGCTTTGTATTTAAGATTCAAGCCAATATGGATCCAGCTCACAGAGATCGAATTGCATTTATGCGAGTCTGTTCTGGTGTTTATGATCCAGGTATACGCCTATATCATAGTCGACTCGGACGGGAATTTCGCATTAGCGATGCCATTACTTTTCTAGCTTCGGACCGCCAACACACAGATCAGGCTTATGCCGGGGACATCATTGGTCTTCATAATCACGGTACGATCAATATTGGGGATAGTTTTTCCCAAGGGGAGAAACTTACTTTCACCGGCATTCCAAATTTTGCACCAGAACTTTTTCGGCGCGCTGTATTGAGTGAACCCCTCAAGCTTAAGGCTCTTAAGAGAGGACTTGCTCAGCTGTGCGAAGAAGGAGCCACCCAGCTTTTTCAGCCCCTAACCAATAATGACCTTATTTTGGGCGCTATCGGCCCTCTGCAGTTTGATGTCGCGGCCTTTCGATTACGAAACGAATATGGGGTTGATTGTCAATTTGAGCCAGCCAAAGTGAATACAGTGCGGTGGATTACAGCTGCCGACGAAAAATTGCTCTTAAAATTTAAACATCGACTTATGGCTAATCTAGCTGATGATTATCTCGGTCACTTAGTTTATCTGGCTCCCAGTGCTGTAAGCCTTAATTTGACCAAAGAGCGTTGGCCAGATATTTCTTTTCAGGCAACTCAGGAGCATATTGGTTGATGGTTCTGTAGTGCTCAAATTATTTCGTCAAGCATGGTTAACTGGTTATTCAGTTGCTCTAAGCGTTGAATGAACTTTACTCTTTTTTTGTGCTCTTTTGTTACTACATCCTCTGGAGCATTTTTGAGGAACTGGGCGTTCTCTAATTTTTTGCGGCATTTTTGTAGGTTTTCTTCAGCTTGGTTACGTTGTTTTTTAAGCCGATTACGCTCATCTTCTAGATTAATAATACCCACCAAGGGGATTAGTAGGCGCATTTTTCCCATGAGTGAAGTGGCTGTTCCCGAGATTGCATCAGCATTTTCCACAAACTCTATACTTTCTAGTTTTGCTAGAGAAATAAGATGGACTTTGAATTTTTCTATTCGTGCGCGATCATCGGCCTGGGCGTTTGAAACTTTGACAGGTAGCACCTGTGATGGATTTAATCTCATCTCACCCCGGATTTGACGGATGCTGCTCACGAATTCTTTGATCCAATCAAGTTCTGCTTCAGCCTTGGCGTCGCTAGCGAAATCTTTTGTACTCGGTATAGCTTCTATCATTATGGTGTCACTTTTTTTATCAGTACGCTCACATAGGTCTAACCATAATTCCTCGGTAATAAAGGGCATAATAGGATGCAGGAGTCGTAGTAACGCGCCGAGGATTTCTACAAGTGTTGCTTTCGTGCCATTTAATTGCGCTTCATTGGCATCTGGATTTTTAAGGCTCGATTTCGTTAATTCCAAATACCAATCGCAAAACTCATGCCATGTAAAATCGTACAAAGCGCTTGCTGCTAGATCTAGTCGATAGCAATGAAATGCAGTATTTACTTTTTCAATAGTTTTTCTAAATTGTGAGCGGATCCATCGGTCTGCAGCAGTAAGTTCCAGATGACCCAGCTCCTGTTTTGAAGTGTTAAAAAATACATACTGAGATGCGTTCCACAGTTTGTTGCAGAAGTTCCGATATCCCTCTACGCGCCCGAAATCAAAGTTAACATCTCGCCCACCGGTAGCAAGTGATGCAAAAGTGAATCGCAAGGCATCGGCTCCAAAGGGGCTAATGCCATCAGGAAATTCTTTGCGTGTAGCTTTCTCAATGTCTGCAGCAAGATGCTGTTGCATCAATCCCTCTGTACGTTTAGTTAGCAGAGTTTTAAGTTTTACCCCGTCAATAATGTCGATTGGGTCAATAACATTACCCTTTGTTTTCGACATTTTTTGTCCAGCGTGATCACGTATGAGTCCGTGAACGTAGACTTCTCGAAAAGGTACCTTACCCATGAACTTAATTCCCATCATGATCATTCTGGCAACCCAAAAGAAAATAATGTCAAAGCCAGTGACTAAGACTGTTGTAGGGTAGAAGTTACTTAACTCAGGAGTGTCTTCGGGCCAACCTAAGGTAGAAAAAGGCCAGAGCGCTGAGGAAAACCAAGTATCAAGTACGTCTTCATCTTGGTGAAGCGGCAAGCTGTCTGCTAGATCATATTTTTTACGCACTTCTGCTTCATCGTGTGCTATGTAGACATTTCCATCTGGATCATACCAAGCAGGAATTCGATGCCCCCACCAAAGTTGTCGCGAGATGCACCAATCTTGGATATTTCGCATCCACTCAAAGTAGGTTTTTGACCAGCTCTCTGGAACAAAACGTACATTACCCGACTCTACTGCCTCAATGGCAGCCTTTGCTAACGGCTCGGTCCGTACATACCATTGATCGGTGAGAAATGGCTCTACTATGACACCACTTCTATCACCCCTGGGGACCATCAGGGTGTGCTTTTTAATACCATCTAGCAGGCCAGCTTTGTCCAGATCTTCAACTATACGTTTTCGGGCCTCAAAGCGATCTAATCCCATGTAGCGCTCAGGCGCACTGTCGTTAATATGTGCATTTTTATCGAAAATATTGATTGCGGCTAATCCGTGCCGAACCCCTAGTTCGTAATCGTTGAAATCATGAGCAGGCGTAATTTTTACACAGCCGGTTCCAAATTCTGGATCTACGTAATCGTCCGCAATTATAGGAATTATTCTGTTTACCAAGGGTAGTTCCACCTTGGTGCCAATTAAGTGGCTGTAGCGCGTGTCTTTTGGGTGTACAGCAACTGCCGTATCGCCCAGCATCGTTTCTGGTCGGGTCGTTGCTACTACCAAGTAATTATCACTTTTAGCTAATGGGTATCGAAGTCGCCAGAGTTTGCCCTGCTCTTCGTTAGTGAGTACCTCCAGATCCGAAAGAACCGTATGCAGCTTTGGATCCCAGTGAACGAGCCTTTTTCCTCTGTAGATAAGGTCTTCTTCGTAGAGTTGTACAAAGACCCTTATAACTGCACGAGAGAGCCCTGGATCCATAGTAAACCGTTCTCTGGACCAGTCTAAGGACGCTCCTAAGCGTCTCATTTGCTCTGAGATCCTGTTGCCAGAGTGTTTTTTCCAGGCCCAAACGTGTTTGACAAACGCGTCTCTTCCTAGCTCTTTTTTAGTTTTGTTTTCGGTATTGAGCAGTCTTTCAACTACCATCTCGGTGGATATCCCGGCATGATCGGTGCCGGGCTGCCAGAGCGTTTTATATGCACCCATTCGGTGGTAGCGTGTAAGTGCGTCCATTATAGTAATCTGGAAAGCGTGACCCATATGAAGTGTGCCCGTTATGTTAGGTGGGGGGATCACGATGCAATAATTGGATCCATCACCGGTGGGGACAAAGTAATTTTCTTTCTCCCAGCGTTGGTAATGTTTCGATTCTATTTTATCTGGTTGGTAGCCGCTTTTCATAGCTTGTGATTCATATTTTTGGACATGGTAGATTTCGTAAGTATTTTATGAATAGCTTTAAGAGAAAATTTAGCGAGTCTTATTTTTGTAGTCTTCAAACAGTTTAGGATTTCCTTGTCACACTCAGCAACGATTTTTAGATATTGTGAGTGTTGGGCTGGTAGCCGCGTTCCTTATAAAATCGATAGCGTTCACGTCCCTGAGCTCGGCGCTCGAGATTGGCATCTATAATCTCTATCATACGCTCGTATCGACTAAAGAATTCAGGCACTGCATCTGCAAGATTGATGATAAGCTGCCAGTTGTCATCTTTGGGATCATCACCGAAACCAACTAGCACAGGCTCGATTGCGCCTTGTGCATCACCTGCTTCTACCAACCTATGAGGTATAAAACTACCTTGGGAAAATGTCCACAGCAAATCATCAAGATTACGGGCTTGCGCTTCCGATTGAGCATTTACATAAATGCACTGCTGCTGTTTCATAGCTTTTTCCGCTATACGGCACGCAGTATTAAGGAGGGTGCTAGTAGAATCTTTGTCCAAAATGTAAAAATCTACCTGTGTCACTGGGATTAGCTATCCCCCTCAGAAAGATTGAGTAGGAAATCCACCAGAAGTGCTACGGGTCTTCCAGTTGCACCTTTGTTTTTTCCAGATAGCCAGGCAGTACCAGCGATATCGAGATGGGCCCACGGTTTTGACTCAACAAATTTTGACAAAAAAGTTGCTGCTATGCTGGCTCCACCTTCGCGAGCTCCAGCATTAGCAAAGTCTGCAAAATTACTCTTTAAGGATTCAAAATGCTCTTCGCCTACTGGGAGCCTCCAAGCCGGATCATAGGTTCGATGGCCGGCTTCAAGTAGGCTCAGTGCAAGCTTGTCACTGTTACTAAAAAGTCCTGTGCAATGATGGCCCAAAGCAATTACACACGCGCCCGTTAGGGTAGCCACATCAATTAAATAACGTGGTTTGTAGCGCTGTGCGTAGGTAAGCGCGTCGCAAAGTATCAGCCTTCCTTCTGCGTCCGTATTAATTATCTCCACAGTTTGGCCAGACATACTTGTAACTATGTCACCAGGTCGCGTAGCTTGCCCACTCGGCATGTTTTCACAAGCCGGTACTAGTGCCACAACATTTATATTGGGTTTTAATTGCCCGAGTGTTGCCATAGTACCTAGCACGCTGGCAGCGCCGCCCATATCGAATTTCATTTCGTCCATTTTAGGTGGGGGCTTGAGTGAGATACCGCCTGTATCAAATGTAATGCCTTTCCCACAAATAACCACGGGAGCAACTCGATCTTCGGCACCTTTGTGTTGGAGTATGATTAATTTAGCAGGCTCTACAGCACCTTGACTAACCGAAAGTAGGGCACCCATTCCTAATCGTTTCATATCACGTTCAGAGAGTATTTTTGCTTCCAGGCACTCATACTTTTTTGCTAGTGCATGCGCGGCGTCGGCAAGGTGTGTAGGTGTACAAATGTTCGGAGGGCGATTAGCAAGATCCTTGGCTAAATCTATACCGGCCGAAATCCCTTGACCGTCTTTTATGCCTTGCCTGACGACTTTTGCAAGTTTGTGGTCTTTTATAGCTACCCCTAATTTTCTGAGTTTATACTTGTTTTTTTTCTTGCTCTTTAGCTCATCAAAGCGATAGAAAGATGAATGTGTTAATTCAGCAGTCATTCTTGCTGTGTAGTATGCGTCTAGCCCTTTGATAGGGAAGTAGCCTAAGTAATTGATAGCTTCTTTTATTTCCGCATCCTTTAATGCGTTGGCTGCAGCTAACGTTGCTTCCTTAAAATTTTTTCCGCCAAATTTTGCAGCTTTTCCGCATCCTACTAGTAATGTTTTTTGAATCTCTGTCCCCCGAATTAGGGGAACTAGGCGTGCACTTCCTAACTTGACTGGAGCTTCTTTTCTTTGCTTTAGGGTAGTAATGAGTCTTTTTAAAGGGCGGCTGAGCTCTTTTCCTACGCCCGAAAGACCCGCATCTTCAAAAATAGGGATAACTGCGCACGTAGTTTTTTGTCTGACTGGGGACCCTGTCTTGACAGGAAATTCCATTATTATCTCCTTGAAAATATCGGGGCTAGCTGGTGCTTGTGTTATTGTGAGCTGCCTGCCCGAAAAGGTGCAGACTAGTGTACTCGATTAGCCTAAGTGACCGGAAATTCCATTGCACTGTGAATCTGATCAACCAATACATTTTGCGTGAGACTTTCGGCGCCTGGATTGTAGTGACAGCCGTCTTGTTTGTGATCGTAATGACTAACCAGTTTGCAGAGATTCTCGGTGAGGCGGCTAGTGATCAGCTTCCAAAGGATGCGGTGTTTGGAGTTTTAGGTTTGGTCTCACTGCAGTACCTCACAGCATTGACACCCATAGGTTTATTCCTAGGCGTGATGCTTGCGTTAGCGCGTCTGAACCGAGATTCTGAGATGTCGGCGATTATGGCTTGTGGTATTGGTCCCGCAAACATTTTAATGCCTGTGAGCCTTTTGGCCTTAGTTTTGTCAACCGGACTTGCCTGGCTTGCCTTGGTAAAGACACCGGACGCCTCCCGGCAAATCGAAGAAATCAAACTTCAGGCGAGGGAGCAGTTAGAGCTAGGTGTGTTGGAGTCAGGGCGTTTTACGACACCAGATTCAGGAAACACCATTATCTACGCCAGAGAAGTGGAGGGTGAGCAAATTCGTGGTGTTTTCATTGAGCGCCAAACTAGAAACGGGGTAATAGTGATTCTTGCAGACCGGGGGCAGCGGGTTCAGAGTTCTATAGATGGTCAGTTGACTTTTGTTCTCTATGAGGGCCGTCGTTACGAGGGCGTACCAGGCGAGCGTAATTTTAAGGTTATGGAGTTTCGTGAGCATGGCATACCTATTGGTAGAGCATTGGCAGGTGCATCGGTTGAGCTCATTGAGACTAAGCCCACCAGCGTTCTATTTGGCTCGTCTGACCCGGAGCATCAGGCTGAGTTGCAATGGCGTTTTTCATCACCGATCTCTCTATTAGTTTTGGCATTACTAGCAGTTCCCCTCAGTCGGTCGCGCCCACAAGAAGGTCGCTATGCTCGTCTTGGAGCAGGGGTACTGGTCTATATGATCTATGTTAATGCGATGTCAGTTGGTCGTGTTTGGGTTGAGCGTGAGCAGGTGCCTACTTGGCTGGGGCTCTGGTGGGTGCACGTAGCTTTGGGGTTACTAGGGTTTCTGCTTTTAATGGTTGAGGCTGGGTGGTTTGCCTCACGAGCATGGCCTCGCCTGGGAAAGGCAAGCTCATGAGTTTGCTTGATCGCTATATCATGGTCGCAGTTCTAAAGGGTGTATCCATTGTGATTGGCGTTTTGTTGGCGGTAGGCATATTTATTGAGCTTATGGGTCAACTTGACGATATCGGCAGTGGGAGCTATGGCCTAGGTGCGGCACTCACATATATTGCGCTACGGATTCCAAGATTGGCTTTTCAGGTGTTACCTGCAGCGGCTCTTGTAGGCGCCTTATTGAGTCTCGGTAATTTTGCCGTTCACAGAGAATTGGTTGTTATGCGAACTTCGGGAATTTCACGTTTTCGGTTAAGTTTTTCTGTTGGTTTAGCTGGAATAATATTAATGGTGATCACAGGTCTATTGGGCGAGTCTGTCGCCCCTTCACTCAGTGCTTATGCCAGAGAGTTCCGCACCCAAGCATTGCATGATGATCTTGATCTATCGGATGGCCAGTCTACTTGGCTAAAAGATGGTGATCATATTCTCAACCTAAGGCGACAACCAGATGCAGCTAGTTTTGGGGGTGTGTATCTTTTCGAGTTAGGTCCTGATCGTGAGTTACTTCAAGTGGCTAGAGCTGATACTGCAGAGGTTGATAGTGATAACCGCTGGGTATTGGGAAATTATTCAGAGACAATTTTTCTAGATCAAGGCGTGCAGGCCAACAATGCCCGTGAGTCCATTCAAAATTATAACTTGAGCCCCGATGTGCTTGGACTCTCTGTGGTGCGACATGATCTTTTGGATATGCCTGGACTTAGACGTTACATTCGGTATCTAAATAATAACGAACTTGACGCAGATCGTTATCTCATCGCCTACTGGGTACGAGTTGCAGACGTTATTTCTGTGTTTTTTATGACAATTTTGGCTTTGCCATTTGTGCTGGGAGGGCTTCGCTCTACTGGTGCTGGGGCTAGAATGTTGGTGGGACTAATGATCGGCCTGAGCTACTACGTTGCAGCCCAAGTGTTTGCTAATAGTGGTGAAGTTTTTGACGTAGACCCTCGTGTGGTGGCTGGCCTACCAATCGGTGCGCTGATATTGATCACGGTTGGTGCAACGACTCGGATACGCTGATTTGGTCTATTAGTTTTCCGCCGATTCCCCTTCCCCCTGAACCGAACCAACTTGTCTGAGAAACTCCTGTGCGCCCCTTCGCTCCGCGTCAGCCTGGGCGCGTGTTCGACATGTCCTCACTGTCATATGGGACCCGGTCACGCGTTCTCTCCGACAAACCATCTCATCTGGCGCGTTAGCAAGAGGTACTTCTTTTGCCTCGATATTTTGGAGATTCACCTCCTGTAAACCAGATGCTGTAGGGGCTGCGTCCCCATCCATCTGAGGCATTGCAGCACTTGGCGTATTTTGTGTTGGCTCCAGATTTGGTGTTACGCACGCAGCCAAAGATGCCAGCATGGCGACCATCAGGATTTTTGTTGAATCAGACATATTCGTATATGTTGCCTAAATTTTTATATATGCTGCCTATGTTGCGGCAGTTAAGCAAGACTTGATTGGAGCTAGCACTGTGGGGTACGCGGAATGACATTCAACGGATGGCAGAAATTATGGGTGGGCTGTTCCGTCGTCTGGGGGTTCGTCTGTGTAGGTAGTTCAGTTTTGCTCGTTATTGAGAATCTAGGGGATGCATCTCTCGCCGCATATATTGCAGTTGCCTCTGCTCTCGTTCTGGCTATTTGGTTTCTTCCGCTGATTGCGATTTACATTTTCGGGTGGGTGATCGGTTGGGTAGTGGAGGGGTTTCGAGACTAATATTTACCCGTTATTATTACGTTCTCACTTGGTGTTAGTCCGGCGAGGATAGATTTATGGTAATTCATAGAGCCAGCTTTTTTTTAGGGATGTTTTGTCCAGCCTTTAATCTGTTTGCACATCATAGCTTTTCTGCAACATTCAACGGAGATGTAATCACCGAATTGGAAGGGATTGTCACGGAGGTTCGCTGGCGAAACCCGCATATTACTTTCGAACTCAAAACTATGGATAGTAACGGGGAGGAAGTTTTTTGGGACATGGAAAGCCATTCCCTCAGCATAATGCGTCGCATGGATCTAGCAGAGCCTATTATTGGAGTGGGTGACAATGTCAGAGTGGCAGGTAATCCTGCTCATCGTGATGATTTGCGAGCAGTTTTCGTTCAGAACATTTTGCTTCCCAGTGGAGAAGAGTGGGTATTTGGGTTTGGTGCTAGCCCAACCGATCTTAGGTGGTCTGATCGGCTTGTCGGCACAAACGACAAATGGTTCGCCACCGAAGGTGAAATATTTGAGCCCGAAAAGGGAATATTTCGCGTATGGAGCACTGCCTTATCTTCTGGAGGAGGATCATTAAGAAATCGTAGTTACCCCCTGACTGAATCAGCTCAGGCCGCAGTGGCTGGGTTTGATCCGGCTGGAGGCAGCATTCTTGCCAACTGCGCACCAAAAGGCATGCCTTACCTTATGACTCAGCCATACCCTATGGAATTTGTTGAGCAGGCGGATAGAATTTTGCTAAGAATCGAGGAATATGACAGTGTTCGGACAATATATATGGCCGATGCCTTGCCAACAGAAGAGCCGCCTCCTTCACTTTTGGGATATTCGGTGGGTCATTGGGAGAATGACACGCTGGTAGTTCATACAAGCCGCGTTAGTTACCCGCACTTTAACGAGTCAGGAGTACCGCAAAGCGAAGCCATGGAACTAGTTGAGTACATCACTGCTTCTGATGATGCGAGCCGGCTTGACTACAAAATTGTGGTTACAGATCCCAATACATTTTCTGAGCCGGTAGTTTTGCAGAAGTCTTGGGTTTGGTTGTCCGGTGTCTCAGTGGAGCCATATAACTGTTTGGTTGGCGATTGACTATCTTTAGTACTGGTAGTGTTGTTTTCGATACTTCCTTAGACGCGCTGCTGGTAATTTGTTTTGGTTCATATTTGCTTTTTTGCTAACTATGTACCACTGAGAATTTATACACAGGATTCAATGAATGGGCGTATTGATCCACGGTTATAGGAACTTTAGCCCGGACCGACGGCCTCTAGGGTAATAGAGTCTTCAAGCGCCACATAGCCGTGCTCTACCCAAGCTGGGACCACAGCGATATCACCGGCTTCCATGATGAATTCCTGGTTTCCGCTGATCGCCCTTAACCGTCCTTCCATCACAGACAGTACTAATTCATACGCGTGGTTGTGGGGTGTAGCGGTCGTACCTTCAGGCCACTCGACGCGGATCAGGCTTACCGTAGAAGCATCGACTCGGCGTACTCTGCGACCATCATTGATGGTCTGAAGCTCAACGTCGCTAAAACTGCGGAGCATCATCTCAGGTGTTATGACCTGCTGAGAGATGACGAAACCCGAAAACAAGATCGACCCGACTGCTATGAAGTTGGCTATTAGTTTCATGGTAATTTACCTCAAAGTTATGGTGTCACCGTGTGGCATCGCCGTTTTTATTCCCGGCAACTTAGCTTACATGCACATGATACGCCTTAACAGTTTGTTCAATTTAATCGAACTGACAAAACCAGATCGTCACCAATCCGTTCGCATTTTAGTTGAGACTGGCGAGCACCCGTTTCATTAATAGGTCTCCGTGCCTGACGTCAAAGGTAAGTTTTATCGGTACACACCACACATTTTCGTGGGCGAACGATTGGCATTTCACTGCATCTTTTTCGGTCACCATAATGGGAAGGGAGTCGCCGAAGTTGAGACTCGTGATGTCGAGCTTTGCATGATCAGGTAGAGGATGAGGAAGTACGTCGACACCAGCTTTTTTCAGCAGGTTAAAAAATTTTTCGGGATTCGAGATTCCTGCGACAGCGTGAACCTTGGTGTCACGAAATTCCCTCAGAGATCTTTGGTTTGAGCCAGCAACTTGATACAGTTGTTGGGCCTCTGCCTGTGCCCTAAAAGCCCCGTCGTGCTTCCAATTGCCGCCATTGACGACTACAGCATCAACGTTATTAATTCTATTTTTAGACTCGCGCAGCGGTCCCGCAGGCAAGAAAAGGCCATTTCCAAGGCCCCGCTCCCCATCGACCACCACAATTTCCATTGTACGGTTGAGTGCATAGTGTTGTAGGCCGTCGTCAGCTAGGACTATATCTACCTGTTTCGCAGCGAGCAGCATTTGTGCAGCCGCAACTCGATCGGGGCCGACAGCCACTGGGCAGCCTGTCACGCGGGCAAGTAACACAGGCTCATCTCCCACCTGTAGCGGGTCGCTGGTATCCCAGACCTGCTGAGGCCATTCTGCGGCACCGCCTCCGTAGCCACGACTGACAATGCCAACTCGATAGCCCTGCGCCTGCAGTTCCGAAGCTAGCCAAATAATTAAGGGCGTTTTTCCGGTTCCACCAACGGTAATATTACCAACAACAATGACAGGAACTGGCAGCGTGACAGCAGACTTTAGGCCCAACTGGTATTGGAGTTTCCTGATCCCTATTGCTATCCGATAGATGACCGCCAGTGGCCATAATAGCCATTTAATTTGGTTTGGGTGGTACCAGGTCCAATCAAGGGCTGGCTCAAGAATTAGCCGCACATCGCGCTCCTAGTTCGCAACTCTGAGGACCGCGCAGGATATCCGCAGGTCTTCACTCCAGCAAGCAATTTATTGTGAATGCCCGCCCGAGGTGACCTTTCTTTTGAGAAAGGTAGTGAGATCAGCATCCTATCAAGCATACTAAGCGTAGACCTAGTTGTGTTGAGGTTTCCTGTAATCTGTTTTTAATGGCGCTCCCTAGGGGAATCGAACCCCTGTTTCCGCCTTGAGAGGGCGGCGTCCTGGACCGCTAGACGAAGGGAGCACAGGTGCCTCAGTGGAGCCAGCGCTGCTATCATACCGGCCTTGAAAACGCGGTTAAATATACAGACGGAATTTGATTGAACAATAGTAAATCTCAGCCGCGCCCCGGTCCGAGGATTGTTCCCCGTTCAGAGCACAATATCAGTAGGGCTAACATTTCTGATAATGCTCTCAGGGTGCTTTACCGCCTAAAAAAAGCGGGTTATGGCGCCTTTCTAGTTGGTGGTGGAGTTCGTGACCTTTTGTTAGATCGGCGCCCAAAAGATTTTGATATTGTGACAGATGCCCACCCTGAACAGGTGCGCAAGCTTTTTCGTTATTGTCGATTAGTTGGTAGGCGATTTCGTCTCGCGCATGTGCGATTTGGGCGAGAGGTGATAGAGGTAGCAACCTTTCGCGCTAACACTACCGATGAGCACAAAGATCGGGCCCATACAAAAAAGGGTCGAATCATTCGAGACAATGTCTATGGCACCATTGATGAGGATGTTTGGCGGCGAGATTTCACAGCAAATGCCCTTTATTACAATATTGCGGACTTTACAATTTGGGATTACTGCTCGGGTATAACTGATATTAAAGATGGAGTACTTAGGCTTATCGGTAACCCGGTTACGCGCTACAAGGAGGATCCAGTTCGGATGTTGAGAGCGGTACGACTGGCTGCAAAGCTTGATCTGATCATTACGCCGGATGCGGAGGCACCAATATTGGAGTTGGGTGAGTCCCTTAATGAGGTACCTGCTGCGCGGCTATATGACGAACTCATAAAACTTTTTCATGCTGGCCATGCTACTCAAAGTTTTGATCTGTTAATTAGGTACAATCTTTTTCAATATTTGTTGCCGGCTGTTAATAAATGCAGCCAAGGGGGGAGGAACCGAAAAACATTTAAATTTATTCGTGAAGGCTTGCAAGATACGGACGATCGAGTTTGCTCAGACAGGCCTGTTACACCAGCATTTCTTTTTGCGATTTTTTTATGGCACCCCGTACTCGATTTGGCGGGCAAATTGACGCGGAAGGGGCGAAGCGAGGCACAGGCAATGCTTGATGCCTCAAGTCTGATTATTGGCGAGCAGCAAAACCAAGTTTCACTTCCAAGACGTTTCTGGGCCCCGATTAAGGACATATATTTGATGCAAAGGCGTTTCATGAGTCGGCGTGGTGTTCGGTCCGCTCGCCTTCTATACCATAGGCGTTTTCGAGCAGGCTATGATTTTTTGTTACTACGGAGTAAGCGTGGAGAAGTGGACAGAGAAATTGCAGATTGGTGGACGAATGTACAGCAACTGGAGCCCGAGGCCCAAGAAAAAGCGTTCTTCGTTAAAGGTCGCCGGAAATGAGAGCATTGACTGGGAGCTGAATAATTAATAATAAGTTCAGGGCAATGCTTGTTGGATGGATGCTCAATGATGCTGCGTCAGAGGATAATCATGACTGATAACGACATGTTGCTCGAAACTAATGAGCCGCGTTTTATTGTGGTCGAGGGGCCAATTGGCGTAGGAAAGACTAGCTTAGCAACTCGTTTGGCGCGCACTTTCAATAGTGATCTTATTCTGGAGAAAGCTGAAGATAATCCATTTTTAGAGCGCTTTTATCGTGATCCACGGCACGCGGCATTACCCACACAGTTATTTTTTTTGTTTCAGCGGATACGTCAGATCGAGCAGCTGCATCAGACCGATCTTTTTTCACCAGTTCGAGTTGCAGATTTTTTACTTGATAAAGACCGGCTGTTTGCTGAGCTCAACCTAGACCATCACGAACTGACTCTCTACGATCAGGTAGTTGATTCGTTAGGCCTTCGGCCGCCCACGCCAGATTTAGTTGTGTACCTGCAAGCACCAGCCGATGTACTAATGCGAAGGATTATGAGCAGAGGTATTTCCTACGAGAAAAGTATCAATAGGGATTATTTGGAGCGACTAGGTGAAGCTTACGCAAGATTCTTTTACAATTTTGATGCAGCCCCGCTTTTAATTGTGAATGCTGCCACCATAGATCCCATTCATCACGAGGTAGAATACGAAGAATTACTTTGTGCGATCAATAATGTTAACCGGGGAAGGCATTTCTTTAACCCCGCCGCACAGTCCATTGCTTGAGAATTTTTGAGGGATAGTCATGTACAAGCAATTACAGCAACGTGGAATGGAGTCGCCACCTACAAATATTTCTATGTTGCGGAAGATGAAGGAGGATAGTCTACCCATTGCTTGTTTGACGGCTTACGACGCAAGTTTTGCCCAGCTTGTGGATATGGCTGGCATAGATGTAGTTTTGGTTGGCGATTCCCTTGGTATGGTGGTTCAGGGGCATGACACCACTGTGCCTGTGACCGTGGACGACATTATCTATCATACTGCAATGGTCGCTCGTGGTCTGACCCATGCTTTTCTTATAGCAGATATGCCATTTATGAGTTATACGACACCCGAACAGGCCTTAAACAACGCAGTTAGATTGATGCAGGAAGGTGGCTCAATGATGGTTAAGCTTGAGGGTAACGAGGGCCAGGTTAGGGTGGTAGAGTATCTTGCTAAACATGATATTCCGGTGTGCGCACACTTGGGGTTAAAGCCTCAATCGGTCCACAAAATTGGGGGATTTAAAGTTCAGGGCCGAGATAATGCAATTGCTAAACAGATGGCACAAGATGCCAAGACATTACAATCTGCTGGTGCGGATATCATACTTCTCGAGTGCGTGCCCAATGAAGTAGGGCAAAACATAACGAAACTCGTCGATGTCCCAGTAATTGGTATCGGTGCAGGTCCTCATGTAGATGGTCAAATTCTTGTGCTCTATGATGTACTTGGTATTACTCAAGGGCGGTTGCCCCGCTTCGTAAAGAATTTTATGGACGGCGCTGAGTCTCCTTTGGCTGCTTTGGGGGCATACGTAAGTGCCGTAAAGACTGGTGCCTATCCTGCCAAGGAACACTGCTTCTCCTGATACAATACTTAAGGCCGAGTAAAAAAAGAGTTGCGTCTTGCGTGAAGAAATTCAACCTAGATTAAGTAGGGCGGAGAGCATCTTTGGTGTTCGTGAGTATGTAGGCCAGTGGCGTGATGCTAAGGAAACGATTGCGCTGGTGCCTACTATGGGAAATCTACATGAAGGCCACTTGAGTCTCATCAGGCTTGCCTCTCAACACGCGCACAGAGTCATATGTAGTATTTTTGTGAATCCTACTCAGTTTGGGGCTAGTGAAGACTACATGTCCTATCCTCGGACTTTGCAAGAGGATAAAAAAAAGCTTGGTGCGCAGGGACTCGCAGACTTGCTTTTCTGCCCAAACGAGCAGGATATCTACCCTTTAGGAGCGGAAACAAGCATTGAAATTGAAGTCCCGGGCCTCAGTAATGAGCTCTGCGGCGCAACTCGGCCTGGTCATTTTAGTGGAGTCGCCTCAGTGGTGTGCAGGCTTCTTAATATCTCAATGCCGGACACTTTACTTTTGGGGGAGAAAGACTATCAGCAGTTACTAATACTGACTAGAATGATAGAGGACCTCAGATTTCCTGTGACTGTGGTTTCTGCTCCCATATTGCGAGAGAGTGATGGCTTAGCCATGAGCTCTAGAAATTGTTACTTAGAGGCGGAGCAGCGCAAACTGGCACCAAGGCTTCATGTCGAGTTAGAGCAAATACAAAAAGCTCTGCGAAAAGGCGCCTCTGATTATCACCTTCTTGAGTCGGAAGCTCTTCGTTCCTTAAAAGAAACCGGATTTAGGCCAGAGTATGTCGAGGTTAGACGCGCCAATGATCTATCAAAGCCCAATGGTAAGGCAGAGCGGAATGAGCTAGTGGTGCTTGCTGCCGCATGGCTGGGTAAGGCCAGGCTAATTGATAATGTCCGCGCATGATTGCGTTCAGATTGTCCTTATTTCTCACACAAAGGTATGTTTTTGGATTGAGTTAGTGATTTTTTTGGCTGTTTTTTTTGCTTTAGGGCCCAGTGTACGTGTTCACGTACCAGTACAGATGAGTGATTTGCGCGGCTAGCTAATGCTGCTTCGATTTGCGAATCAGCTGGGGCATTGCCTAATGCCACCGCAATATTTCTAAGCCAACCCTCGTATCCTGCCCGACGAATTGCACTGCCTTCAGTGCGTTTTGACCACTGAATTTTTGTCCAGCTAAAAAGACTAATCAGGGAAGAGCTATCAAGTTGATGGCGAGGCTTAAAATCATGCTCAAGGCTTGATTGAGCAAATTTATTCCATGGGCAAACAAGCTGACAGTCGTCGCAACCAAAAATTCTGTTACCAATAGGCTTTCGAAGTGACTCCGGAATTGACCCTTTTAGCTCTATTGTCAAATAAGAAATGCAGCGGCGAGCATCAAGTTCATAGGGAGCTATGATTGCCTCAGTAGGACAAACCTTGAGACAAGCCTGGCACGTACCGCAATGGTTATTAACTTTTTCATCAACTGGCAAAGGCACATTGACGAATAACTCACCGAGAAAAAACCATGAACCAGCATTTTTATGGATTAAGTTGGTGTGCTTCCCAATCCAGCCTAGCCCCGCGTTTCGGGCAAGTGCCTTTTCTAGTACTGGTGCGCTGTCTACAAAGACTCGATATCCAAAGCCAGTAATTAGCTTTTCTATTGCTAGTGCCAGCATTTTTAGTCGCTGGCGCATTACTTTGTGGTAGTCGCGCCCGACGGCATAGCGTGATACATAAGCCATAGTTTGATCATCCAGTACTTCCTGCGCATTTTTGTTTTCCCTGGGCCAATAATTCATGCGGGCTGAAATGACACGCAGAGTATCTGGAACAAGTTTTTCGGGATGTGTGCGTTTTTTATTGTGGTGACCCATGTAACTCATTTCCCCATGACGTTTCCGGGCAAGCCACTTCTGGAGTCGCACTTCGTCTTCAGCTAGCTGGATTCCAGTAATGCCAATCTGCTGAAAGCCTACTTTCACACCAAGTTTTTTAATCTTAGCTGCAAGTTTTTTAAGTTTTTTGTTCGATAACTCAGCCATAGTTTTCTGATACCTAACGGGTACATGTGCTTTATCAGTTCGCGATCTTTGGGCAGGATTCTATAATTACTTGCTATGACATTCGCAAAAGACAGTCTTCCTGAGGAGATTTATCGGATATCTCAGGTACGTGAGTTGGATCAAATGGCCATCCAAGACATGGGTATCACTGGTTACGAGCTTATGTGTCGGGCCGGTGAGGCTGCCTGTGATGCGCTACAACTACGTTGGCCTTCGACTAAGGTGATTCAGATTTTTTGTGGGGCAGGCAATAATGCCGGAGACGGTTATGTGGTTGCCCGGCTCGCCCTAAAGAAAGGCTATAAGGTGGCAGTAAATGCTGTGGTAGCGCCAGAAAAACTGTCTGGTGATGCTGCACATGCCTATGCAGATTACCGAGATAGCGGGGGAAAAGTTGAGATCTTGAAGGTTGCTACATCTACTTTTAGCGCTGACTTGATTATTGATGCATTGTTAGGGGTAGGCTTTGGCCGCGAACTCGAAGGTTTATTTAAGCATGCAGTTGAGGTCATTAATGCAGCGCAGTGCCCGGTTCTCGCACTTGATATCCCCACAGGATTAAATGCGGACACGGGGTCGGTTATCAGTGGAACTGATATGAAGGGACTTGCGGTTCGAGCTGATGCAACGATTACCTTTGTGGCACTGAAGCAGGGCTTATTCTTAGGCGAGGCAATGGATTATCGGGGTGAGCTTTTCTTTTCCGATCTGGGGATACAATGGAGTGGATCTCCGCCGCAGAGACCATCACTTCGGAGGCTAGACCCATCATTTTTGGTGGAAACTCTCCAGCCAAGGAAACGAACAGCCCATAAGGGTAGTCATGGCCGCTTGCTATTAGTTGGAGGGGGGGTTGGCATGTCTGGTGCGATCCGATTAGCGGCGGAAGCAGCATTAAGGACTGGGGCCGGCTTAGTTCAGGTGGCAACCCATCCTGCAAATGTGGAGCAGGTAATGGAGGGGCGTGCCGAGATCATGTGTCTAGGCATTGCAAATCTTGATGATTTGAATGTACTGGTTAATCAGGCCGATGCTGTGGTTCTTGGTCCAGGTCTTGGGGGTGACAGTTGGGCAAAAAGGGTTTGGCAGCAGGTTATAGATAGTAATTGGCGGAGTATGGTGCTGGATGCAGATGGACTTAACTTTTTGGCGCAGGTACCTCGGGCCGGGGGGGTAAAGAAGGGCAATTGGATATTGACACCCCACCCCGGTGAAGCGGCGCGATTGCTGAGTCCTTTTGAGGATAAAAAAACGTCTACGGCCCATATTCAAGCTGAACGTCTTAAGCATGCTAATGACTTGGCTGAATACTACGAGGGCATTGTCGTACTCAAAGGGGCAGGGAGCTTGGTAGCGGCACCTCATAACGCTTACATTACTTCAGTATGTGATTTTGGGAACCCAGGAATGGCAACAGCTGGCATGGGCGATGTACTGTCTGGAATTATTGGGGCACTGTGTGTTCAAGGTATTACCGCATTTGACTCAGCTTGCGCTGGCGTTCTTCTGCACGCACTGGCCGGGGATGATGCAGCCGCCCAAGGCCAGAGGGGAACCTTGGCGGGAGATTTGATGCCATATATTCGAAAATGGGCCAATCCCATCTCACCTTAGGACTCCTTTCGGAGTCATTGCTCAAGGCCTATGCCACAGAAATGGCTCGTATTTTGTCGAGCCAAGAGTTGGAGCCTCTGCTAATTGGCCTCGAAGGTGAACTGGGTAGTGGCAAGACTACCTGGGTGCGTGCAATGCTAGAAGGCGTAGGGTTTGCGGGCCAAGTGCCTTCACCTACTTATGCCTTGGTCGAGCCTTACCACTTAGGCAAACTTACAATTGCGCATCTTGATCTTTATAGGCTGGCCCGTTGTGAGGAGCTAGAAAATCTTGGCATCAGGGACTGGCTCTCACAAGACCGAACTTGGCTACTGATAGAGTGGCCAGACCGTGTGCCTACACTGAAAATGCGTTGTGACATACTGATATTATTGAAATTTGTGGACTCTTCGGGTCGGTTTGTCAGTTTAATTGGACAGACGCATCGTGGCCGAGCCCTTGTTAAGGCGCTACTGAATTCTCAAAAAAATTCTAGCATTAGTCTCTAATTGCATATTTTTAAACATAAATCTTGATTTCGTCCATAGATCTTGTAAACATAGCGCAGCTCGGGACAGCGGAGAATCCGGATGATTTTAAGACGCGGGTTGGAGGCTTTTGTCCTTACTTTGGCCCTGGGGGTTGGTGGTGCCTACGGTGGAACGGTCAGTGACCTAAGATTCTGGTCCGGCCCATCGTCTACCCGAGTGGTTCTCGATTTGTCCCGTCCAGTCGAGCACAATGTCTTTAGTCTTATTGAGCCCTATAGAGTTGTAATAGACCTGGTTGGTGCTGAGCTCTTAGCTCAGAGTAATTTGCCTTCTCCCAAGGGGTTCGTTAGGGATGTACGTACAGGAGATCGTGGTAACGGTGTACTGCGTGTGGTTTTGGATGTGACCACGATTGTGAGCCCAAAGAGTTTCGTTTTGCCCCCTAATGGCACCTATGGCCACCGGCTAGTAGTTGACCTACAAGCCCCGGACCAGGAGTCAGATACTCAAAATGTACTAGTTGCACTTGAGGAAGATAGGCGTGAGTTAGTAATTGCGATTGATCCAGGTCATGGCGGTGAGGACCCGGGTGCTACAGGGCCTTTAGGGGTTAGGGAGAAGGAGGTCGTTCTTGGGATCGCTCGTCGTTTGGCTGAAGAAGTTCATCGTGAGCCAGGTGTCCGACCTATATTAGTGCGTGATGGTGACTACTTTCTTTCTTTGCATGATCGCATTAAATTTGCGCGCGATAATGAGGCTGACTTATTTCTCTCTGTTCATGCCGATGCATTTCATGACAAACGGGTTCGTGGCGCTACGGTTTATGTGCTCTCAGATAAGGGTGCTAGCGATGAAGCGGCTCGGCACCTTGCTGAGCGTGAAAATGCTTCGGACCTAATTGGTGGGGTTTCATTATCAGATAAGGATCCGTTACTTGCTCGCGTTTTGTTGGATCTATCGCAAAGCGCAGCTATTAGTACTAGCGTTGCGGTTGGCAATCGGGTTATCGATAGACTTAATGACGTTACCCAGGTCCGCAAGCCGAAAGTGCAAAGAGCACCATTTCGGGTGCTCAAGTCCCCTGATATTCCATCGCTTCTAATAGAAACTGCCTATATATCGAATAACCAAGAAGAAATGGCCTTAAAGGACCCTAAGCACCAGACAAAGTTAGCTCAAGCAATCCACGCTGGCGTTATTGATTATTTTAGGGCTAGCCCACCAAGGGGTAGCTATTTCTCATCAAGTGTTTGGCCCCCAAATGCAAGACCTACTCGTCATGTGATAGTGCGAGGGGAGACACTTTCCGAAATTGCTGAACATTACAAGGTAGGCCTTTCTAAGCTTCGGCGTTTTAATGACCTTACGACCGATATAATACAAATAGGTCAGGTGATTGATATCCCGCCAAGTTGACCTTAGGTCAGTGGGCTTCCTAAAAACTTAATCTGCCTTGCCCCTGTGGATCTTGTCTAGCGTAGACTGATTAATTACTTCAAGAAATCTTAGGGTGTGGAAATGAATTTTTTTCCTCAAAAAAACAGATTATATGGAACGCATTAGTTTGTGTTATCGACATTTTCTGGCATGGGTTTTTTGCTCAAAACAAAAGCTGGACTGGTTTCTTCTGCATGGGCAGTAGAGTGCGTTGTATCTGCATTACTGGGCCGACTTCTTGCGGAAAGACGGATTTAGCGCTAACACTTGCTGATGAGTTTGATATAGAAATCATTAGTATGGATTCGGCTATGGTCTACCGAGGTATGGATATCGGTACCGCTAAGCCAAGCCAAGCTATTCGAGAAAGAGTGCCCCATCATCTAGTGGATATCCTTGAGCCTACAGAGGCATATTCTGCGGGTCGGTTTGCAGATGAGGCGCGGAGGATTATTTGCAAGGTTGCTGAACGTGGAAAATTGCCACTTGTGGTTGGTGGCTCGCTTTTGTACTTTCGCGCGTTACGTTATGGTCTTGCTAGCCTACCTAAAGCTGATCACGCTATACGTGCGCTATTGGATGAGGAGGCGACGGAACGGGGTTGGCCAGCATTGCACCAGCGATTGAAGGAGGTTGATCCTAGGGCAGCTGCCCGAATCGCCCCAATGGACCGGCAACGTATTCAACGAGCACTAGAAGTCTATGAAATCACAGGCACTTCCCTGTCAGAACAACTTGGGAATAGGAGTCACAAGAGCCTTCCTGCTAATGACCTTAACTTGACTACTTTTGCACTTATGCCTGGAGATCGGGGGGAGTTAGGGCAACGCATTGAAAGCCGCTTTGATGGTATGGTTGAAGCAGGCTTAATCTCAGAGGTGGCTCGGCTTTGCAGTCGGGGAGATTTGACAGCGGCTACATCAGCTGTTCGGGCCGTGGGTTACCGACAGGTTTGGGCTTATCTCCATAACGAATGCACCTGGAAAGAGGCCCGTCGATTAGCTATAACTGCTACTCGTCAGTTAGCAAAACGCCAGATGACTTGGTTGCGTGCCGAGCCAGATATGAAACGCTTAGTCTTTGATGCAAAAAAGGTTGAAAATAAAGAGTTAGTGACTAGAGTACGTGAAGCATGTGTTAAACTGATCACCTGAGTTTGCGGTTTGTACAGAGAGATTTTTGGTCGCTAGTTAGGGTTATTTTCGGGACCTATCTCAAAATAAAAAGAAAATAAGGAGATCGGCATGGCTAAAGGTCAGTCGTTGCAAGATCCGTTTCTGAATGCGTTACGGAAGAACAAGACCCCCGTTTCAATTTATTTGGTAAATGGTATTAAACTTCAGGGAAAAGTAGATTCTTTTGATCAGTTTGTTGTACTCCTCAGTAACGGTGTCAATCAAATGGTATATAAACATGCAATTTCAACTGTTGTGCCATCGCGCAATATTTCTTTTCCAGTTTCAGATGAAGAGGAATCGGAGGAGTAACAGCCCTCTGATAGAGTGGGGGTAGTTTTTGATTGAGAGGCCGCAGAGCGGAGAACGTTGTCTGCTCCTTCATGTTGGGGTGAAGCGCCACTGTTATGATGATGAGATTGCAGAATTCAGGGCCCTTGCGTTGTCGGCGGGCGCTCAAGTCGTAGGAGATGTTCAAACTAAACGGGACCGCCCGGATCCACGTCTTTTTGTAGGTCAAGGTAAGGCAGAGGAACTCGCTGCCCAAATTCAGGAAAGTTGTGCTCAGCTGGTTCTAGTAAATCAACCAATAGCGGCAAGCCAAGAACGTAATCTCGAGAATTTTTTAAAAACCCGGGTACTAGACCGAAACGGCCTGATCCTGGATATTTTTGCTCAGCGTGCAGCTTCTTTCGAAGGAAAATTACAGGTTGAACTGGCCCAGCTTGAGCATTTAGCATCCCGCTTAGTGAAAGGATGGACGCACCTGGAGAGACAGAAGGGTGGAATCGGTTTGCGTGGCCCTGGTGAGACCCAGCTGGAGACGGACCGGAGGCTAATTAATCAGCGTATCAAGCGCCTTAAGGCCCGGCTGGGGCGAGTTGTTAATCAGCGTGAGCTAGGGCGACGCGAGCGGCGTAGGGCTGGGGTTCCTACGGTAGCATTAGTGGGCTATACCAACGCTGGTAAATCAAGTTTATTCAATGCACTGAGCGGCGCTAATTCGGGTACACGCCAACAACTTTTCTCAACCCTCGATCCTACCATTCGAAGACTTTGTTTTGATGGTATGGATGAGGTACTTCTGGTGGATACAGTAGGCTTTGTTCGTGATTTACCGCATGAGCTGGTTGCATCGTTTCGCTCCACGCTTACGGAGACAAGGGAGGCTTCATTGTTACTCCATGTTATCGATTCTAGTGATCCACATCACGGAGATCGCAAACATCAGGTTGAAGGAGTACTTAAATCTATCGGCGCCTCTGGGGTTCCTTGCATTCAGGTGTACAATAAGATCGATCTTGCTCATGAGCGCCACCCGAACCGCGAGCTGAATGGCTCCCGGCACCAAAAAGTCTGGGTTTCTGCAACCACTGGTGAGGGTTTGGGGTTATTATCAAGATTGGTTCAGGATCAGTGTTTGGGTAGTTTGGTTAGTGGGCAAGTGGTGTTGTCGCCAAATCAGAGCAGACTGAGGGCTCGACTCTTTGCGCTGAAGGCGGTACAGGGAGAGTGGCAGCACGATTCAGGTGGTTGGACGTTGGATATCGAAGTAACGTCTCGCCGGTGGGAGCAGTTCTGTAAACAAGAGGGGCTATCTGAAGATAGCTTTCTCGAGGAAGCGTGAAAAACAGTGGCATGGAATGATGACGACAAAGGTAATCCTTGGAATTCAAACGGGCAAGATAATTCACCAGATTTGGATGCAATCGTTAAGGATCTGCAGCGTAAATTAAGTGGATTTTTAGGCGGTAGGCGCCGTGGTCCGGGGGGCAGTGGCAGTAGCGGTGGCGGTGGTCTTTCTACTATTGTTGTCGGCGGCTTGATTGCTTTAATAGGCGTTTGGTGTTTGTCTGGTTTTTACCAGATTGATGATGCAGAGCGAGGCATTGAACTACGCTTTGGAGAATTTATGGGTGTAACGTTGCCCGGACTAAGATGGCACATGCCGTGGCCAATAGAGACAGTTGAAAAAATTAATACCAATGTGACTGAACGGTTTCCCTACCAGGGAAGTATGCTAACCAAGGATGAGGCGATTGTTCTCGTGGACCTCGTGGTTCAGTATCGGCGGACAGATCCGGAATCATATCTGTTTAACCTCAGAGACCCTGAGGATACCCTTCGGGATATAACGCGAAGCGCCATTCGAGAGATCATTGGTAAAAATGAATTGGATTATATTCTCACTGAGGGGCGCGAAGATGTAGCTGCCCAGACACAGGATTTGGTTCAAGTTACCCTGGATCTTTATCGTACCGGTATTACGATCGATGAGGTAAACCTTCAAGAGGCCAATTTTCCTCGGGATGTGGAGGCCAGTGTTCAGGATGCCATTAAGGCGCGCGAGGATAAGGAGCGCATGGGCTTTGAGGCACAGGCTTATGCAAATGATGTTGTACCCAGGGCTCGAGGTGATGCGGCCAGAAGGATCTTTGATGCCGAAGCCTATAGGGCTCAGGTAATTGCGGACGCAGAGGGCGAGGCAGATCGTTTCCTGTCGATCCTTTTCGAGTATGAGAAGGCGCCTGAGGTTACACGGCAGAGGATATACCTGGAGACCCTAGAACTCATCATGGCTAACTCGACCAAAGTGCTGCTTGACTCAGAGGGCGGGGGTAATCTCATCTATTTGCCGCTGGACCGCCTCATGGAGCGTCGCTCGGGCGGGGTTCAGGTTGATTCTGTAAATCCGGGGACAGTTGAGAGTTTCGATTCACGTACAGCGTTACGTGAGCGGGATATCCGTTAAAACTAGGAGCGAAACATGAGTTCACGTCTGAATTTTTTAATAGTCATATTCATTGTTGGAGTTTTTGTTGTGCGAGCGACCATGTTTACGGTTGATGAGCGGGAGCACGCCCTTAAGTTCCGCTTTGGTGAGATTGTTCAGTCTGAATATGAACCAGGAATCCATTTCAAGATTCCATTTATCAATGACGTAATGAAATATCCGGACAGGATTCTTAATTACGACGAGTCCGAGGAGAAATTTTTAACCGGCGAGAAAAAGAATCTCATTGTTGACTATTTCATCACTTGGCGGATTGTGGATCCCAGTCAGTACTACCGGGCGGCTGGTGGCGACGAGATTTTTGCTCTGGAGCGTCTGTCTGCAATAGTCAAGGAGGGTATAAAGGCCCAGTTCAGCCAACGAACTGTTCAGGAGGTAGTTTCAGCTGAGCGCTCTGAACTTATGGAAGGGATGCTAGTTCAGGCAAGAGAAAGTGCCCCTGCGCTAGGAATTGAGGTTGTAGATGTGCGCGTTATGCGCATCGATTTATCCGATGAGGTTAGTGGCTCTGTATTTAGTAGAATGCAACAGGAGCGTGCCCGGGTAGCATCGCAACTACGGGCAGAAGGCGCCGAAGATGCTGCGCGGATTCAGGCAGAAGCGGATCGCGAGCGTACAGTTATTCTTGCTGAGGCTTATCGGGACGGTGAGCGCATTCGGGGTGAAGGTGATGCAGGTGCAGCCGATATTTACGCCCAGGCTTATGGTCAAAATGCCGAGTTCTACTCCTTCTATCGAAGCATGCAGGCTTACCGGCAGTCACTTGGTCGTGAGCAGGATGTACTAGTGTTGGATCCCAGCAGCGAGTTCTTCCAATTTTTGCTTCAGGAAAGAGCTGTTGGAGCCCCGGAAGGCTGAGGCTGCTCGATTTCCAAAGTTATGATTTAGGAGGCTAGGACATTGGCCTGGTCAGATCTTCTTGCGGGCTTTGCTTTCTTTCTGATAATCGAGGGTCTTTTGCCTTTTGTTAGACCGAACGCATGGCGCCGTGGGATTTCCATACTTTCCAAAATGCAGGATGGGCAGCTGCGGCGAACTGGTTTCATGATTGTCGTCGCAGGATTGACTCTCCTTTATTTGGTGAGGACCTAAGTTGTGGGTCGTAGAGTCGTTGTAGTAGGAACACAATGGGGCGACGAGGGCAAGGGTGCCATTGTGGACATGTTGGCCGGGCGTGCGGATGCTGTTGTTCGGTTTCAGGGCGGGCACAATGCCGGTCATACGCTTGTGATAGACCATGAAAAGACAATTCTCCATCTGATCCCCTCCGGCATTCTTCGAGACGGAGTGATGTGTCTAATAGGCAATGGTGTAGTCTTATCGCTTAAGGATTTAGTCGATGAGATTGACGAACTGACTGATAAGGGAGTTCCAGTATCTGAGCGGTTGAGAGTTTCTGCTGCGTGTCCATTGATTCTTCCCTCCCACATAGCTCTAGATCAGTCTCGGGAGAAGGTAAGGGGTTCCGATGCGATAGGGACAACCGGGCGAGGCATCGGTCCAGCATACGAAGACAAGGCTGCTAGGCGAGCCGTCAGGGTGTCTGACCTGTTCTCCCCCGATGCTTTAGAGAAGAAGTTAGAGATCTTGCTTGAGCTCCATAATTTTTCACTTGAGCGATACTATGGAACTGCATCATTAGATTGCAGTAAAGAGCTTGACTCTTTATTAAGATTGGCAGAGCGAGTAAAGCCTTTGGTCGCTGACGTTACTATGTTACTCAACCAACTGTATCTTGATGATCGCAGCATTCTTTTTGAGGGGGCTCAGGGTGGAATGTTGGATGTTGATCTCGGCACGTATCCCTTTGTCACCTCATCAAATACCACAGTTGGTAGTGCTGCGACAGGGACTGGTATGGGGCCAGGCTATGTGGATTATGCGCTTGGTATAGTAAAGGCCTATACCACTAGAGTTGGTGCCGGGCCGTTCCCCACGGAACTATTGGATGATACGGGAAGGCACTTAGCTGATGTTGGATCAGAATTCGGCTCAACGACTGGAAGGGCACGCCGTTGCGGATGGTTTGATGCGATACTTCTAAAGCGAGCAGTGTTCATCAATAGCATCTCTGGGTTATGTGTAACTAAGCTTGATGTTTTAGATGGACTGGAAGCAATTAAAATTTGTGTGGGTTATCGCCTAGACGGCCAACTATTGGAGAGCACACCCTTGTTAATGGACCGGTACGGAGAGTGTGAACCTGTTTATGAAACGATGGCTGGCTGGCAGGAATCTACCGAGGGTGTGACTGCCTACCAGGACTTACCCCAAGATGCTCGCCGTTACCTTGAGCGTATCGAAGAGATTATTGGAATACCGATTGATCTTGTTTCGACCGGCGCTGCACGTGAGGCAGTCATTACTCGGAGGCATCCTTTTGATATGTCCTAGGTATCTTATGTCTTTCATCAAATTGGCATTATTATGGGGACTTAGTTAGTTCATGAGTTATTCGGAATAGTTTCCTGTCGGAGCCAGTATCCTTGAGTGGTTTAGGGGCATCGCGCACTCCTTTTAGCTTTGGTCCCAACAGCCTAGGAAAAATTTATGAGAGTGATGCACGGATGACAAAAAAAATAATCAGAATTTGCAATGGGTTGATCACACTATTCATTTTTTTGAATTCCTCTGCTTTAGCGCAACAGGACAGCAGTTTTTTTGCAAGACCTTTAGAGCTTGAGCGGGATGTGCAATTTTGGATACGTGTTTACACCGAAATCGACACAGACAGTGGTTTTATTCATGACTCAAAAAATTTAGGGGTGATTTACCGAACTGTTCGTTTTTCCGCTGAGATGAAAGTCGGTGATCGTTCTCGGCAGACTCGGGATGCCGTCAGCGTGATCGAAAGCGCACTACAAACCTTAGCTACGGGTAAGCGCAACGGTTTGAGTCAAAGTGAACAGATGGTTTTGGCCTTATGGCCTGAGCAGGTAAGTAATAACGAATTAGAAGAAGCCTCCCGTCGGGTACGTTTTCAGCTCGGACAGTCAGATCGCTTTAGAGAGGGAATTGAGCGGTCTGGCATTTGGAAGCCTTATATCCACCAAGTGCTTGTTGAGCGAGGATTGCCCATAGAACTTGCTGTGCTTCCTCATGTGGAGTCTTCTTTTGATCCAACGGCATACTCAAAGGCTGGCGCGGCTGGTCTTTGGCAGTTTACTCGTTCAACAGGACTTCGCTATATGCGTATTGATCATGTAGTGGATGAACGTCGTGACCCCTTTTTTTCTACAGTTGCTGCAGCCCGGTTACTAGAGAACAATTATCAAGTCATTCAGAGCTGGCCCTTAGCCGTTACGGCCTATAACCATGGTCTAGCGGGTATGCGTCGAGCGGCGCAGGAACTAGGTACTCGGGATATAGCGGAAATTGTTCGCAACTATAAGGGTCGGACCTTTGGTTTTGCATCGCGTAATTTTTATGTCGCCTTTCTTGCTGCGCTGGAGGTAGATTCGGAGTCAGATAAGTACTTTGGATCTATTAGTCAACGACCGGGGGCTGATACAGTTGTAATTGAAGTTCCTGACTATGTCAGTGCTGATAGCCTGCAATCGGTGCTCGGTTTGGCATTGACGGAACTAAAGGCGTGGAACCCGGCCTTAATGGAACCTGTATGGAGTGGTGATAAGTTTGTCCCTAGGGGTTTCAGTTTGCGTTTGCCGCAAGGGGGTTCTGATCCACGGGGTCTACTGGCATCCTTGCCCGTGTCCCAGCGTTATGCGGCACAACGCCCGGATGTTTATCATAGGGTGAGGCGCGGCGAGACACTTTCTGGGATTGCGGAACGTTATCGAGTAAGTGTGTCTTCCTTGATGGCGTTAAACACTCTCAGGAACCGCAATTTAATCCGTATCGGGCAGACACTAATACTGCCAGTGAGTGGTACAGGAACAGGCACCATACTTATGCAACGGGAGGGAGTTACAACCTACATTGTAAGAGCCGGCGATACTATCAGCCGTATTTCCCAGACTTTTAAAATCGATGAGCAGGTACTGTTAGAGCAAAATGGTGTGCGCAACAAGAATTTAATTTATCCGGGGCAACAGTTACGGATTGTCCCTTTGGTCGTGAGGGTGCCCAGTCAGGGTATAAAGTCGGAGGATAGGGTAGCCCTAGTATCCAGTGAATTATCCTCAGCAGGTACATTGCCATCAGTTTCCGCCGTGAGCAGTGCCCGAGAACAGGCTCCTATAGAGATCGAGACATCAGAATCCAACGAAATATCCATCGAGACCAATCTCTTGGCCAGCACGCAGGCAGATTTGGCTGCAGACCCAACGGACTATTCTGTGGCTGTTGATCGCACAATAGAGGTACAAGCACTGGAGACGCTTGGACACTATGCTGATTGGCTTCAGATCCGCACGCAGCAGCTACGCAATATCAATCGCATGTCGTTTGGCCAAGATGTAGTGGTTGGGCGCAAACTAGAACTTGATTTTTCGGTAGTAGGCCCTGTTACTTTCGAGGGGCGAAGGCGTGCCTATCATCGAAATATACAAGAGGAATTTTTTCAGGCATACCAGATTAACGACACGTTGGATCATACGGTGAAGTCAGGCGAATCCCTTTGGATTCTGGCGCTTCGTATCTATCGTGTCCCCATGTGGTTGGTGCGCCAATTCAATCCGGATTTGGATCCGGATCGGGTTAGTCCAGGCATGGTGATCAAATTTCCGCGGCTAAATCCGATTTCCAGTAGAAAAGATACAGGCGCGTAAAGGTAGTCCGGTGCCTGAGAGATTTATCATTAAGCCTGACCAAGTTCCTGCGCTGGAGCGGGGCAGGGGGGTTACTACCATCCCTTTAGTAACAAAAGCTAATATCCCGAATGCTTCTTTTGCCTCTGGAATCACAAGCTTTCCCCCGGGTGCTGGCGCGCCTATGCATCACCATAACTGCCCAGAGCAAGTTACACTTTTGGAGGGTAAGGGCGAGGTGGAAATTGAGGGTGAGGTCACGCAGTTGTCCCCTTATGATACAACTTATATTCCAGCTGGAAAGTCACACCGTTTTCTTAATATCGGCCAAAATCCTCTTCTTATTCTATGGGTCTATGGGGCGCGCGAGGTGACACGCACATTTACGGAGACCGGTGAGATGGTAGAGCATTTATCCGGCAAGGATACCGTAGCACCGCTGGATTAATTGTGAGGAAGCTTCAAATGACAATGCAATTATTTTTTACCCTGCTGTGCGGCGGCAAGCCGTTCGCCCTACCAAAAGTGATTGGTAATCTGAAGGGGTAGCCCTAAGGTTTTGTGTGTTAGTGGAGTGTATTCTCCAGTATGAGCAGAGGTAAACCGCTTTCCCGTAGCTCACCGAGCTCTTCTTCATAGGAGGACATTCCCAAGGATAGGTAGGAGCCGCCAAGAACAACATCTACGTCATTGTCCCCGTCAATATCACCGATATCCATTGTCATCCATCTTCCGGTCACGGTCTCAGGTGTACTAAAGGCTTCAAAGTGTAAAGCCCCTTGATTTTCAAGGTACACAAAAGTCTCTGGTTGCTCTGATCCGAAATCAGGGTAAAAAGAGATGGCTGCAATATCTAAATCTCCATCTTCATCAAAATCTGCGGATTTAGCCATGAAGGCACCAAACATTGGGTAGAAATAAGCCTCTTGAAACTGATATCCACCTTGGTTGAGATAGATCCTGAGGCCATGATAATTTTTAAGTGTGTTATACGGATCCGAATCAACGTTATCTCCATTGACTACAAGCAAGTCCAAGAGACCATCGTGATTGAAGTCTTCAAGATCAAAAAAAGTGTGGCCATAGGCTGCATGAGTTTCCAATATATTGATCACTTCGAATTCGTTTCCGCCTTGATTTTCCAGAAGCCGTATCCCCTCTCTCGCATCGGCCATTAGAACCAAGATGTCTAGCAGGCCATCATTATTAAAATCATGGGTTTGGGCCTTAACGGACCCAGGAAGGTCCAGCAGGATACGCTCCACGTAGGTACCATCTGGTTGTGACTCAAACCATGACAGGCTGCCCTGGGTGGAGCCAAAACCACACACTATGAAATCGTCTTGCCCGTCATTATTTAGGTCTACAGCTTCCATGTAGGCCATCCGGTAGATCCGGTCTATCACTGTGGTAGGGGCTACATCCGCAATACTTTGATCCACCAGTGCAAAAGCAGAAATATGGGCTGGCTTAGAGGAGGGTGGCCCCTCCCCGAGTAGGTCACCTATAGATGCGAGATAGGCCGTATTTTCGGTAAATTGAAGCGCTACGGGAGAGATTTCCGGGTTAAAGCGGTATGGGCCCAGCATACGCGAACCCTGGCCGTCCAGTACCGTTAGCGTATTAAACGCGCTGTCACCAATATATATTTCGCCGGCATCCTCTCGGATATGAACCAGAGTGATGACAGATGCGGGGATATTCTGGGCCAGTGGCCGGACCTGGAGTTGAGGGAGGGCCCAGTTCAGCTCTGGCTTATTCTGTTGGGGTACTGAGGTGTTTGGTGCTTTCCCGGTATAGTAGGAGCGGAGTGTCTCCCAATCCCCCGAGCTTAGTAGGGGCTCTTCAGGGATTAAATTATTCTGTGCTAGAGCCTCTTTTCGGCCTTCAACGTTGGACCGGGCGAATTCCGGATGTTCCGAGAGGTAGCTGATGTCCTCAACTCCCAACCAGTAGCCCATATAGCCTAGGGCGGGTCCCCAGCTCCGCTGCGGTAGAATGTCGGGCTCGGGCACCAGATGGCAGGCCCCACAATAGGCCTCTGCGAGCCTCTTTCCCCTCTCCATTTTGTTTTGTTGGGACAAAACCAAGGCCAAGGTTGCGATTGCGCTACTGATGACAGTTATCAGTAAAAAATTTTTTTTTGTTTGTCTAGCCAATTTACCCTAAATTTTTCAACTAAATTTTCAACCAACTGTTTTTTAAAGAGTTTATTTTACTGAGAGATGCAGGTATCCAGTATATTTTCTCTTATATGTTGGCTTATGAGCTTCAAATATGACTATACAATGTTTGACTTGTATGAATTCACAATGGTAGCTTAGGCCCTTGAATAGTTTTGTTTTGTTGTTTTTAGGCGACGCCTCGGGGCAGGATGCCCTTGGGTTGTCGTGCATTGTCGTAAAACTTTCGGAGAAGCAAAGACATGTCAAATAATCATTATATTCCGCTTAGCTTTGTTGTCCTGGCAGTTGGGGCCTTTGGGCTATTTGCCGGGCAAAGCGCTTCAGCGCAAGGTGCCTCGGGACTACTTGAGGAAGTGGTCGTGACGGCTAGACGCCGCGAGGAGAGTCTGCAAGACCTTCCACTGTCTATAGCAGCCTTAAGTGCTGGTCAAATGGAAGCGCAGGGGATTTCGTCCATTGAGGACGTTAGCGACTTCGTTCCAAACGTCACCCTGACGCAGTCTGATCGCATGAACAACACCCGAGTCGTTATTCGGGGTATTGGTGGTGGTCATCCAGATCCAGTGTTTGTGTTCGGTAGTGGTATGTATATCGATGGTCACTATATTCCGAACTCACTGGGCGGTTACATGAACACCATGGATATTGAGCGGGTTGAGCTCCTGCGTGGACCGCAGGGTACGCTCTTCGGTAAGAATGTGACCGGTGGAGCCGTTAACATTGTTACAGCAAAACCCGGACCAGACTTTGATGCGAGCTTTACGCTTCGTGCAGCTGAGGATGGCCAGGCCGATCTCCGAGGCATGGTCAATGTTCCGCTGGGAGACACTGTTTTCGCGCGGATCGCTGCATCCAGTCAGAGTTATGACGGGCACTATTACAACCACAATTTAAAGGAACAAGTCGGTGCACTTGACCGTACGTCCTACAATGCCGCGTTACGGTTTCAGCCGAACGATAACTGGACCGTCGACTTAAGTATCAATAAGGATCAGCGCAGGGACGACAACATGCCGATCCAGTGCGACCCCAAGGATGGTTCTGCACCAGGCTGGGGCGGCATGTCCAGCAAGTGGAAGAGCTATGTGGATGGGCGCTTAAACCATTTGGATCGGGGTTATTACCGGTCCTCCGGTGTTGCCGAGACAATGGGTGGATACGGGACCACAGAGGCAGATGATGGTACGGGCATGGTGGCGGACCACGCTGCTGCCTGTAAGGCAGATGTAGCAGCCGGTCCTTACGTTACTTCTTCTGACCAGAGATCATTCTCCTGGTTGGATGTGGACTCATACTTTGCCACCGTGCAATGGGGATCCAATGGTGCGATCGGTGGATTGGAAGACCTGAACATGAAGTTCCGCTACTCCAGCCGTGAGACCGATTACGATTATCAGCAGGACCGGGACGGTAGCTTCTACGATATCGACAATATCGGCATGCCGGTCTGGGCAACCAGCACGGGTGGCGATGTAGGTCAGGATAATGACACCGAGGGCTGGGAACTGCTTTTCGAAGGTCAGGCCAGTGACCGGCTTTCTTTCACCGTGGGTTATAACTACTTCTACGAGTTGGCCAGAAATGGTGACGGTGCCTGCCGTACTGCCTTTGAGGCTAGTGGCTATTCGAAGGTTACCAGTGTGAAAGATCAGCCTACACCTACGAATGGAAATGCAGACGGGTCTTCGGGCGTGGATTGCTCCAGCATGCTTTCTTCGCTGTATTTTGATCTTCTACCGGGCTGGTTCCTGCCTTTTGCCAACAGCTCCAGGATCGAAAATGAATCAAACGCTTTTTTTGCGCATATCACCTATGACATCAACGACGACTGGACATTGGATATCGGCGCACGAAACACCACAGATGACCGGAATTTCTGGAATCTGGAATCCGCGATTGATGGCTGTAAGATCGAAGAGCAGATAGCTGGTGGCGGCAGGAGCGATGTCCAGTACAGGAAGCTGGGAGCAGGACATTCGATCACCGCACCAGGAATGTGTGAACACACTTGGTTTGTATCCTTTAACTCCGCAATTGTTGAGGGTTTCTACAACTCGGCAGACGATGAGTTTAGTGCAACAACACCGATGGTCAGCCTGACTCGTAATTTGGCAGGTGGTGGAAACATGGATGAGGGCATGATTTATTTCTTGTACTCGGAAGGTTTCCTGACGGGTGGTTTCAATACTGAGGTCAATTCAAACTTGCCACAAATTAAAAACTTCCTGTCCTATGACCCAGAGTCAGTAACCAATTACGAGATTGGCTTCAAGGGCACATTCAATAATGGGCGTATCCGGCTGAATGCGGATTACTTCATGATGGATTATCAGGATAAGCAGGAAGCCATTTCCGTAGCGAACCCGGATGCTCTGTATGGTGTTGACGAGACCTTAGGTATCGTGACCAATGTCGCTTCAGTGGATATTTCTGGTATTGAGTTCGAGTTGCGTGCCAATGTCTGGGACGGCGGCTTTCTCTCGCTAGATGTCGGTACGCTCTCTAATGAGTATGACTCGTTCAAATATGCTGACCCAGAGAAATCAGGGAGCTTTATTGATGAGTCTAATACCACCATCCAAGATCTGACGGCTGACTTTACGATGAACTTGGGTATTGAGCATACGTTCAATCTGAGTAACGGTGGAACATTTACACCGAGAGTCAATGCCTACCATTCTGATGATATTGACTATCGTGTATCGAACCGGAGCGCCCCTCCATCGCAGTGTAACCAGCCTGCGTGGACCAAGGTTGGCTTCCGGGGTACCTATACACCGCCGCAGGGCAATTGGAGGATGTCAGTCTTTGGTGACAACATCACTGATGAGCGCATTTTCGAAATGTGCGCAGCATCTCGCGGTGTCTATAAGCAGCGCTACGAGAGACCAGCGTATTGGGGACTTGAGTTCACCGCTGACTTCGGTGGCTAATCCTTAAATATTGTTTGGATTTTTTGCCTTGTACACGGCACCTCTTCGGGGGTGCCGTGTTTTTTTTGTTTCCCTTTTCCCGTATGACGTCCATGAAATGATGCCCGTTCTTTTCCATAGGCGGTTTTTTGTGTGATGATCAGTGTGTGCGTGAGGTATTGCGGGGCGTAATACCTGCCCGGACCTTTTCGGTCTGCACGCGAAGATTGAGTGTATATGCGTTAAAACTATAATAATTCCTTGTGTAACCCGGGTACTTTCAGGAGGTTTTGAATGAAGTTCGGCGTGATTTTTGCAATTTTTTGGTTTGCCTTAGTGGGTAGTCTGGTATCCGCCCAGGATGATCTGTCCGTGCCTGAGTACTCGGTTATTTTTGAAAAGGACGTGCCTATCCAGGTGCGTGACGGTACCGTTCTTCGCGCTGATGTATATCGCCCCGACGTGCCGCAGGGTGGTGCTGAGAAATTCCCTGCGCTGATCAGTCTGTCGGCTTACCAAAAGGCGATGGATCGGATTCTGCCCCATGAACCTCCGTTCACGCACGTAGAACGCCCAGAGCCTGACTGGTGGGTCCCCAGAGGCTATACCCTTGTTTTTATCGATACCCGGGGGACCGGAACCTCGCCGGGGCAGTCCGACCTATGGTCCATGCAAGAGGCTTGGGATTATTATGATTCTATCGAATGGGCTGCCGATCAACCCTGGAGTAACGGTAAGGTTGGGCTTGTTGGTGTCTCCTATTACGCGATCACCCAATGGAATGTTTCCAGCCTTCAGCCACCATCGCTTACCACTATCGTTCCCTGGGAAGGCTGGGCTGATATGTACCGGGACTCCGTTTTCCATGGGGGAATTTTTAATCAAGGGTTTTATGGGCGATGGTGGCTGGATGTGCGAGGAAAACAGCTACTTGAGAATACCCGTGCAGACAATTCAGCTGCACTCAGCGAAGACCTGATCTACAATTTTATGGCTCATCATCTTGATAGCCCATGGTGGGATGAAGTTAAGTCCCGAGCCCAGTTCGATAAAATTACTGTGCCTCTTTATAGCTCGGGCAATTGGGGTGGTTGGAACCACCACATGCGCGGGAATGTAGATGGCTATGTCCGTTCTGCCTCAACCCACAAGAAGCTAGAAATGCATATCGGGGGCCACACCGATGCTTTCTATTCTGATGAGGGTAAGCACGAGATGCTCCGCTGGTATGACTACTGGTTAAAGGGCAGGGATACTGGAATCATGGATGAACCCCCGGTCAAGCTTTGTATCCGTACCAGCGTGCGCGAATGTGAGTGGCGCTTTGAGAATGAGTGGCCACTAGCAAGAACACAGTACCGGCGTTATTACTTGAACCCGGAGGCCGCGGGGGTTGTTCAGGACGCTGTTCACGACGCGATACTTACTACCACGCCTCCTTCAAGGGAAGGTCAGTTGGTCTATCCTACGGGGCCAGAGGCGTATTCCCGGGGATTGGCAGGCCAGCCTACGCTAACTTTTGTGACTGAGCCAATGAGTGAGGATGTTGAGGTCACCGGCCACAGCAACCTGGTTATGTGGGTGTCTTCTGAAACGGATGATATGGATATTTTTGCATATCTTCGCAATATGGCTCCCGATGGAACCGTAGAAACAGCAACCCGGGGTATTTTGCGGGTTGCGTTGCGCAAGTTGAACCCTGAGCTTTCGACCCCATACCGGCCCTACCACTCACATGATGAGGAGCAGAAATTGACTCCAGGGGAGGTTGTTCCAGTTCAGGTGGAAATTTGGGCCACGAGTATGGTCTTTAAGGCAGGCCATCGAATTCGGCTGGATGTGCAGCCCCATGACGGACAGCATTATTTTGCAGCCTATGCGTTGGGTAATAACACAATTTATACCGGTGGCGACCGGGCATCTTATGTTCTTTTGCCGTTTGTCCCGGCAAAGTAACCAGGGTTAAGGAGTAGAACTTATGCGTTTCGCAATTTTTTCTATTACCACAAGTGTTTTTTTTACCGCTTCTTTAGCGCAAGAGAACCTGAGTATTGATCCCACTTGGCTGCACGTACCGGAAGCAGTCACTGAGGATGAGCCTGTGTTGATAGAGCCGGTCATGGGCTCAGATATTCCAGTGGAGTTGCGTTTTGTGGAGCTGCTGGACGGTATTTATGCTCCAATTGGTTTCCGGAAACCCGAAGGGGCTGGCCCGTTTCCTACGATCGTTTTCGCACACATGAATGGTGGGTACGGCTTGCGCTGGATCCGTGAGTGGACCCAGTATGGTAGTGGTACGCTTGAGGCATTTCTTGATGCTGGCTACGCTGTGGTGTGGATGCGTTACCGAGCCGAAGTAGATACGCCCTATGGTTCCGAGCTCACTGTTAGGGAGTTCCAGGGCCGCGATCGCTGGAGTCGTGGGCCGTTGGAATATGAAGACGCTATTTCCATCATTGAGTATGTTAAACAACTGCCTGCCGTTGACTCAGACCGCGTAGGCTGGCTTGGCGTGAGTCATGGTGGCGAGATGCTTCTCAAGATTGCCTCGGAGTATGATGGTCTGCGCGCAGGCGTCGCGAGCGAGCCGGCAGCTATGGATTATCTTGCCAGGCTTTCCCCGGACCCAAATGCACCAATAGAGCCTCCGCAGCCGGAAACAATGACAGAGAATACGCCAGAGATGCAGGAGGGCGCAGTAAGGCAAATGAGAAACCAAGTTGATATGCCCCGAGCCATGGCACGCATTAATGCAATACAGATGCCGATTTTTGTTGTAGCCAGGGATCGAGACCACAATCAGGCGACCTTCAGGTTGGCTTATGAATTGATGCGGGATGCAGGTAAACCGGCAGAATGGAAGTCTTACGATCACGATCATCATGGTTTCATATTCATTCAGCGCGACAGCAATGGTAACTATCATCCCGATCTTCTGCAGAGAGAAGCGGTCGAAGATTCCATTGCTTTCTTTGATCGACATCTTTAGCGGGAAGAGTAGTTGTATTGGGAAAATTATTTAATTAATAATAATTGTGAGCAATACCTAAGCCTAGGTTTCTATCTCTACCTCTGGCAACGGGGTATTCAAATGGATTGAGGTCTTGGGACCTACCTCGCTAAGCACGATTTTCTGATTGCAGGCTGCCATTCTCAACAATGGATGTGTTGCGGCGAACGGAAGGAATACTGACTTACAAAACCAAGGCAAAAATTTAAATGAGCATCTGGGTATTTCTTAAACAAAAAGGAGATAGACAATATGTTGTATTCGTGTAGCTCGGGCCTTGGTTCTACTGCCCGCGCATCCCGTGCGTCCTCCAATCACGAGAATGTAACGGTCGACATACATTGTCATGTCTACACACCGGCAGCAGATAATGCTGTGGCGGATTCAGAAGCCATAGGCCCGGAGGATATGTTCACATTCGCCAATCAGGTCACAAGAGATGTGAACCGGGCGCAGATGGAGACGATCAATAGCAAGCTTACCTCTATTGAGGAGCGGCTAAAGGATATGGATTTGATGGATATTGATATTCAGGCCTTGTCACCTGCCCCACCCCAGTATTACTACAATGTTGAACCAGAGCTAGGTCTTCTATCATCTCAGATTATTAATAACCGGATCGCAGAGATTGTCTCAGGGTATCCAGATCGTTTTGTTGGGCTCGGCACAGTGCCCATGCAAGAGCCACGGCTTGCCGTAACTGAACTTGAGCGAATGATTAATGAGCTAGGTATGCGTGGCGTTGAGATTTGTACAAATGTTGCGGGTGAGGAACTATCTTCTGATCGGTTCAAAAATTTTTTTGCAAAAGCAGAAGAACTTGATGCTTTGATCTTTATGCATCCTAACGGTTTTTCTGAGGGGCGTCGTTTGGCTGACCATTATCTGATTAATGTGATTGGAAATCCTTTGGATTCTACGGTCGCGGTTAGTCATTTAATTTTTGGTGGCGTGCTCGATGACTATCCGGGTCTAAAGATCTGTGTTGCGCATGGTGGTGGTTTCCTGCCTGCTTACTCGGGGCGCATGGACCATGCACACGGTGCTCGAAAGGATTGCCGTCGCTGTATTGAGCATCCACCCACTACTTATCTGAAAAGACTCTACTTTGACACGGTAGTATTTACACACCATCAGCTGGAGTACCTCGTGAATCTCTATGGTGCCGATCATATTCTTCTCGGCACGGACTACCCCTATGATATGGGGATGCAAGACCCAGTTGGTTTTGTAGAGAGTTCAGCTAACTTGGACCAGAAACAGAAGGTTGCAATTACCGGTGGTAATGCTGCTCAATTATTGAAGATAGGAACTGGTGTTTCCCATGAGTGATTCGAATTCAAATGTCGGTATTATTGGGCTTGGTATTATGGGTTCTGCTATTGCCGGTCATTTAATAGCACGAGGCAATACGGTGATTGGCTTTGATACTGACCCGGAGCGATGCCAAGAGGCAAAATCAATAGGCGTTTCCGTGAAGGACTCAGCTACTGAAGTCGGTATCGACTCTAAGGTTGTACTTACCAGCTTGCCAAGTGTTAACGCACTGAACATTACAGTGGATGCATTGCTGCTGCAGCCTTGTGACGCTGTTTTGTTAGAGCTGAGCACGCTACCCCTGGATGCAAAACTTGCTAGCCATGCACAGCTCGCTGAGGCTGGTATTGAGCTTTTAGATTGCCCTCTAAGTGGTACAGGTGCCCAGGCAGTAGCCGGTGATATTTCCGTGTATGCAAGCGGGGATCAAGTTGCTTATGAGAGTTGTTTGTCTGTGGTGAAGGATTTTTCTCGGGTCAGTTATTATCTGGGGGCCTTGGGTAATGGCACAAAGATGAAGTTTGTAGCTAATTTATTGGTTGCTATCCACAATGTTGCGACGGCCGAGGCCATTGTTTTGGGAATTGAGGCAGGCCTGGATCCGGACACGCTTTGCGAGGTTGCCGGTTCTGGTGCAGGTGCATCCCGGGTGCTGGACCTGCGTGGCCCGATGATGGTGAGCGAGCAATATGAACCAGCATCCATGAAGCTTGATGTATGGCAAAAGGATATGGCTTTAATCAGAGATTTCTCGGAAAATTGCGGCGTCAAAACCCCACTCTTTTCTGCTAGTGCACCGATCTACGATGCTGCCATTGCTCTTGGTCATGGACAGAGAGATACAGCTGCCGTTAGAAGTGTACTGCAGGATATGGTGCGCAGTGTATGAGTATCCCAAAGAGCAAAATTCGAGATAGGATAAAGATTGTTTGGGGTATGCCTATCGAGATGGGTGGTGGCTAGAAAAAACATTATAAAAAAGGTAATTTTTTTGTCATCAATAGTAGTATTACTTTTGCTTTTTTATTTTTTCTTCTCTCCCTACCAAAAGTGTATGAGAGATTTGAAGCCTCATATTAATGTTAGGGCCAGTGTGTGTTCGCAAAGTACTATTTGGTAGCTCTTCAGTTAGAGGTAAAAGAAATGGTTATTTCCCCCCGTGTTGTTTTGGCTCTTGCCACATTTTTGGCATCCCTGGCGGCGCTGGCTCTGGAAGGCACTCTGCTGGTAGCTAATCGTGAGGGTGGGAGTATTTCGTTTTTTGATTTAACCACGGAAAGGGAGATTGCTCGTGTACCCATTGGTCCCGCGATCCCACATGAAGTGGCAATTTCCCCGGATGGCAGGTGGGCGGTAGCAGGCGAGTATGGGCCCAACGGATCACCTGGGCAGCGGTTAGTAGTGATTGACATAGTGAGTGCCCGTGTTGAGGGCTATATTGATCTGGGGACTGAATCCAGGCCGCACGACATGAGGTTTCTGCCTGACAGTCTTCGCGCAGTTGCCACCATGCAGGATTCGGATATGTTGGCCTTAGTGGATATTTTTTCCCTTGAGGTCATTCGTAAGTATCCTACTGGTGGGCGTGAAGGCCACATGGTGCGCCTTAGTCCTGATGGTATCCGTGCGTACGTAACCAGTCGTGGAGCCGAAGGAACCTTGTCCGTAATTTATCTGGAAGAGGATATTGAGCCAACGGTCATTGAAACGGGTCCGGGGGCTGAAGGGTTAGCTGTGACGGCTGATGGGGCGGAAGTTTGGGTGCTTAACCGTCAAGAGACGACGATCTCCATCATCGATACACAAAGTTTGAAAGTTGTGGAAGAGGTTTCTTCTCATGCCTTTGCAGGGCGCGCCGAAAGCCTAGAGACGGGACAAATTGCCGCTGTAAATGGAACGACAGGCCAAGAAGTGGGAGGCTATTTGCGTCTTTATGATGCCAAAAGTCGTGCTGTATTGCAGGATTTGCTAATACCCGGGGATCAGTCAGGCACAGGCGGTTACGGCTTGCTGGCAGTTGAGGGGGTACTTTTTGTGGCAACTCGCTCGGGTGGTTCGATTCTCATTTATGATCTTAAAGATCCTAGCGCCCCTTTTACGTTGGCGGATGACCACGAAGGGCCAGATGGAATGGCTTGGACGCCACTAAGACTTAACGTTTTCCAGAATTGACACAAAGAATCAGCGCGTAACGCTTTGTGGTCTTAAGCCTTTTAGGTGCTTACGTTTATTGGTTTTGAGTATCTTTTGGTACTCCACCGTGATGTTGAAACTGGCGATAACGTAAAACATCTCAAGAAGGACAGGAACACAAATCTGCGTGCTCCTATTTGCCCGATTACCCTCTAGCAGCTCTTTTCTTTAAGAACTGGATCAGTTTCAATACATCCTCCGCTGCCATCCGTCCAATCGGGCCCGCACTGTACGTGCTGGACAATACTTTTCCCTCTCCGTTAAGAATGAACTCGGACGGTTGGATGATGGCCCGTTTGTCTTCCCACCAAGAACCCAATGCATCTGCTGTCTCACGAGTGACACCATGGGCCACCGGAAAGCTGACTTCCTGCTGCACTTCCTCGGCATGCTCTTCGTTGTCGACAGAGCCCGCAAATACGGAAATCCCTTCCGTTTCATACTCGCTTTTCAATTTCTCGTAGCCAACCAACTGGCGGCGACAAAACGGTCACCAGTGGCCACGATAAAAAAGTACCACCGCGAAGTCAGTGCCGATGTTCTGGGGCAATGAGATCTGCTGCCCCCCCGCAATTTCTAACTGCAGACTAGGGAAGCTCGATCCCACGCCTAACTTCTTTGCCATTGTTTTTATTCCTTATTTTGAAAGCTACCTGTTCCAATATACGACAGATATTCGCCGAAACTCTGTTAGTAAAGAGCGTGCTGCAGGGGCAAGGCCACGATACATAAGAGTCACGGGCCTTAAAGCCGATCAGAAAATCTTACGGGTACACGGACGGTATTCTGTCTGCCCGGTATATGGCCCAACCAACTCCATCCTGCTTCAGCTGCAGTTCCCATACTTTTTCTACAGGTTGGGCATGGGTTATTTCCATTAACCGTGCCCAGCGTTGAGTACGTGTGGGCCATCCCGGACCTAGGGGTTCATTGACACCATCTGAGTTGGTTTCTGCTCCACCCACATTCACCATTACAGTATCTGCCTCCGGATGCCAGTCTACGTCGCCCAGGTATCTTCCAAAGAAATTTTCCTGTTCAGGCCCATACACCCAGAGCTGCCTAACCTCCATGGCTTCTTCATCAACCGAATACTCAACTGCCCGACTGTAACTTTCGGTCAGTGGCATTTTGTTGTTATAGGGGCTGGCTCTGGCGGCACCGTTGTCGAATAGCAAGTAGGTTCCGTTTTCAGTATGTGAGATTGCATGATGCTTGTAGGACCATCCTACATCACCTACAGGCGTGAGCAGTTTTTCGCTCCAGGGTTCATTCCAGTTTTCGTGAGTTCCAAGGATCCACACGAGTTCGCCTGTGTCCATGCTTACCTTGATCACTGCATCCTGATAGGGGACTGACATAATGAAGGAGTGATCCTCTTCCTCGTAGATAAGTGCATTACCGTGAGTCCAGTCATGCACAACTCCCTCAACGACCCCGTCATAGTGGATTGCCCAAAAATCTTCCCTCAAGGAGTTATAGCCAATGCGATAGGGATCCAGTATGTCAAATAGACTCCACTCGTTGATTACTTCACCCTCGGGGGTAAATTCAACGATCACATCACCGATCACATTTGCATTCGCTCTTGGGGCGTTGGGATCTGTCTCGCTCGTATACCAATCTTCAATAACACGGTGCTCAGAGCTCATGAGTAGGAAATTACCGTTTGGGAGCTCGGCGAAATCATGATGAAAGGAGTCAGTTTCTACCGCGATACTGTCTGGTGCTGGGTTTTTCGCTGTCCCGGTAAAATGCCATCGTCGATGAATATTCCCGAGCATGTCAATCTCAACCATTCCATCGGTCCCTGGCCAGACCTCGTAAATCAGGTTGCCATTTTTGAGTCTTCGTACGTCATGAACCCGATGGTTTCCCGGTAGGTAGTACCAGATGATTTCACCTTCATCGTTAACGATGATGGCAGGCGAGAAGTTTTCAGGCGAAGAATTTCCATTTGCATCCCAACGTCCGTTGATATTAAAGATTGTTACTCCGGGCTCCATGCGGTCCCGGTCATGTACGGTTATAACAGGTACCGGAAAAGCATCGGGTAGAGGTGGTGTTACAAAGACCTGTGTTTCTGCTTTAAATTCGTTGCCCGCGCTATCTCGAAGTGTAGCCGTGATGTTATGGCTACGATCCGGACGCATGCCCAGCACTGGTATCTCATGGTCCGTGTTGAATTCTTCGTTAAGATCAACTTCCCAGGCTCGCTCGCCATCATCAAAATGCAAGGAAATGACCCGGGTAAATTCCTCGGTAGTAAGGTTAAGAACTGCTGCCAACGGCACAGTCGGGTTGGGGTTTGGTATAAGGCTTATGCTAGTCACTCCAAGTGTGTCGGTTTGGCCTGTCTCCGGGGAACTATTACAGCCAAATAACAGGAAGCAAACCGTTATTAAAAGGCCGCTCGTTCTCATAAACCGGGTTCGTAGTTTCATAGCGTTAAGTCTCCTAAATTAGCTATTAAAATAAATTAGTAGCTACTGTTCTTTTGAATATGTTTCTTAATGTAGTTCAGTACTGCGGGGGTAACCTTAGAGGTGGCTGCTAGTATTTCCGCTTGGCGTTGATGTCCGATGGGCTCAGGTATGTAACTAAGGATGCGTTGCGCTTCTTCTCGGTAAGCGCTTGTTTTGAGTGCTGTCGTAAAACTTGCACGGAAGGCCGCCGCCGCTTCTTGATTCATGTTCGGCGGCCCAAGAAAAACATGCTGCATTGTCTGGTCAATTTCCAGCATTGTCCGGATGGATTCCCACGCTAATCCCGAGGGTGCCTCCCCATGAATTTCTTCGTAGAGCGCCGGAAGCGAAGCAACGTCAGGAACCAATGGATTTTGTACCAGCTCGCCGTTCTCGTTCAGTAGCGGCATGCTATAAATAGGCATACCAGTTCCATTATCGTTTAGCTGGGGTACCACTTGATTTAGATAAGCGTGAGCAGCGTCTGTTGCAGTATTAACCTCTCCGCTAATTACTGCTGCTCTAATATTACCACTACTCGGGTAGCCGGGAATAAATGTATAACTGGCTCCAAGTAAATCTAGACCCATCGTGCTAATAATCATTCGGCCATGCTCGGGAGCCATCCCGCCAAAGATTAGTCGTTGTGCATCGATAATGTTACGTGGTTGGGTAAGCCCTCCCGGCACAATATCCGTACGGGCATAGATTACGAGCCCTGCAATTTGAACGCCACCCAGTGGAGTAAACTGGTTGTACTTAAAAGAGAACCCCGGTAATTCTAACAACTCTCCCAGAGAAGAGCGTGGACCATAATAGACAGTAGTTCCATCTTTAGGGGCTTTCAAGAGTACGTATAGATGTGCATTCAGGCCCGAGGCACCCGGCATATTATTGACAATCACAGTAGGCTCGCCTTCTAGGTTTTGCTCCAGATGCTTGGCTAAAAGTCGCCCTACAGTAGATCCTCCTGCTGCAGCATCAAGCCCAATGACAACAGTAATAGTTTCGCCTTCATAGTATCCATCTGCCAGTCCGGTATCCGGTGTTGCTGCTGTAGATATTAAGAGAGTACCCAGAGCAAGTTTCAAAAAATAACAGCGTGTGATTTGATTGGTCATAATTATTTCTATAGTTTTTTGTATGGTTCTAAAGGCCGAACTTCGCTATTGTTGCCTGTAGCTATCCGAATCGCAAGATGCACGATTAAAGTGCTTGGGTAGTTATCCGTTGTCTAGGGGCATGATGTAATGAGGGTGGTTGTATTGCTCAAATTTATATATTTTTCCGTATGTTGCGGAATTTTAATGTTATTTTTCAGCGCTTTCGCCAACGCGGAGCTTAGGCAGGTAGTGATAGGAACAAATCCAGCCGGTACTCATGCGTATGCGGCGGGAGCCGGTATTGCAAAAGCGATTCAGGACGCACACGGAATTCGGTCTACTGTGCGACCTTTTTCGGGCTCATCCGCGTACCTGCCTTTGTTGCACAGGGGGGAGGTTACGCTTGGCTTGAATACGAGTATCGACTCTTATCTCGCCTATTCAGGATTGGATCCTTATGGAGCCCCGATGACCAACTTGAGGTTACTTGCCCGTGCATTTCCCCTTTATATCATGTACATGGTTCGAGCCGACTCAGATCTTTATAGCATAGAGGACCTTCTGCAAAAGCGGGTAGTGATAGGCGTCCGCTCTAACATTTCGATGGGGGCGTTACATCGGGCGATTCTGGCTACTGGTAACCTTGGTAGTGGAGATGTTGATGAACTCACAGTAGGGGGTCTTCCAGACGGGGTGCGGCTTTTGATTGAAGGGCGGGCGGATGCGGCATCCATTGGGCTCGATACAGCGCTTACGTTGCAAGCTCATGCAACAGTTCCGGGGGGTATTCGATATCTCACCATGGGGCAGGACGAAGAAAAATTATCAGCACTCATGCCTGGCTCTAAGGTTTCTCCGGCCCCTAATGGGGGTGTTGGTACTGATGAGAGTCTGAGGGTTTCGGAGATCAGTGACTATCTCAATACCGGAATACACCTTTCCGAAGAAGATGCCTATTTTTTAATAAAGACCATCCACGAGCGCTGGGAGGAACTTCGTGCTGATTATCCAGTTTTGAGTAGTACACCTCCGGACGGTCTGGCCCCATCTGACAATCCTCATCCCTACCATGATGGTGCAATTCAATACTATAAAGATGTGGGTCTCTGGACTGAAGAGCACAACCAGAATCAGGCTCGTTTTGATATTGAATAGGTTTCATGGTTAGGCTGGAAGGGTATGTGGTGAGCCTGCTGATTGAGTTGCCTGTTCGCTGTATGATTTGGATCAGATACAACACAGAAACTGGCAAGCAGTCAAATTTGCGGGGGATCCAGGTAGCGCCGTGTTCTTAAGTCATCTAATTTTTCGAATCTTTTTCATTGTCCTTCTGGGGATCATCGTTAGTGCTTGCATGGACATAGAGCCTGAGGTTGAGCTAAGTGCCGAAGCCATCGTTGTGGGTGCGGGTATTTCTGGGCTTTCGGCGGCTGTGGAGATGGGTCGGGCTGGTGTTAACGTGCTCGTGCTGGATAGAAACTCTGTAATGGGTGGGCACGCGGTTATGGCCGGTGGCTTTGCTGTGGTTAATACACCGATTCAGAGCGAACTTGGATTCCAGGATACACCTGAGCTTGCCTATCAAGACTGGATAGACTGGACTGAGGACGGCGATCCAGACTGGACTCGTTATTATGCAGAAAATTCCAGAAGGATGATTTATGACTGGGTTGAGGAGATGGGTGCGGAGTGGGTTCGGGTAGCCTATGGTTGGGAAAATAGCATACCCCGATTTCACTATACTGATCGCGGGGCACTGGGTGTTGTGTTGGCACTGTTTCGTACAGCCTTGGAGTTACCCAATATAACGTTCCAATGGAATGAGTCTGTAGAAAGTTTGGTTGTTTCGGAGGGCCAAGTCACCGGTGCCAGAGCCCGTAATCTACGGACCGGTCACGAGAAAATCCTTAGAGCAAGACATATTGTACTTGCCACTGGCGGATTCGAAGGAAACTTAGACCGAGTACGTGCAAATTGGAGCCCAGACCTTCCAGAGCCTGGCCGCCTGCTGATCGGCTCTTCTGTTCACGCTACCGGTTCTGGCCACGATCTGGCAGTGCAGGCAGGCGCTGCACTCACAAAAATGAACCGCCACTATATTTACAATAACGGTATCGTTGATCCAAGAGATCCGGCAGGTACTCTTTCGATCACAGGGGGCAACGAAGATTCTCTCTGGGTAAACACTCAAGGGCAACGCTTCACAAATGAGACCGGTCGTGACAAACGGATTCTGGTAGATCTTCTGGAGCAGAGCCCTGCTACTTACTGGGCAATTTTTGATGAGTTAGCCCGCGATACATTTGCTATGCGTGGAAGAGAATGGGTCAATAATCCTATGGATGGACACTCTGTACTCGATAATCCAGATATTACTCACAAAGCACCCACACTCGAAGCTCTCGCCTCCATGGCAGGAATCCCGGAGGAAACCTTGCGTGCAAGCATCCAGCGTTTTAATGAGCTGGTAGAAAGTGGGGTTGATGAAGATTTTGGCAGGTTTTCTTCGCAAGCAGATGCGCCCCCCAAGATTCAACAGCCACCCTTTTACGCATTACAGTTTTTTCCTATGACCCGAAAGAGTATGGGTGGTATTGCAATTGACACGAAAGGACGTGCCCTGAACGAGGTAGGAGAGGTAGTTTCGGGTCTGTACGTTGTTGGTGAGGCGAACGGTAGTGCGGGTATTAATGGGAAGCATGGTATGGATGGAATGTTTCTTGGGCCTTCAGTTGTCACGGGGCGTGTCGCTGGACAAACTATCGTTGAGATTTTGGCTGATATGGAGGCTCAGCAACCGCCCATTTCCGTGTCACTACTGGGGGAGGATCCATTACCTACAGAAGAAAACTGGGAAGGGAATCTTGTCCCAGAGGCGCTTGGGGCAATGATTGCAAATTCCCGAGAAGGCTATTGGCATTTTGAGAAGTCTCATGAAATGGTGTTAGAGCGGGAATACGAGTGCGACCTTTGTCATTCAGCTCAGGTGCCATTCTTTCCAGTCAATAATCGACAGAGTAAGCTGGCACAGACCGAAGCCTGCGCCAACTGTCATGGTCGCTAACCTATCAGAAGCAACTCAAATCTATTGTTCGACGAGGTGCTTGCTTTTACGTCAGTGCACCCAGCTTAACGCCTGCCCAGTCTTCTGCTGTCGGTAGGCGCAGTTTTTTTGGCCCACCCGACTTCTCGTCATGGTGAGGATGGCCTGCGTCAGACCACATTTGCCGGTCTGAGTTAACAGCTGCCTCGTATAATCGGAATGCGCCTTGGGGGTCCATGATCCGGTCTGTTGCCCCATATCCGATCAGCATCGGACATTCAATTTTCTGTGCGACTCCATCCATCGTGTAATCCACGAGGGTTTTTCGAGTAGCACTGAGATCTTCGGCCCCAATAATCCATCGTACCCGGTCCTGGATAGGCGGATAATAATCAAAAAGATCACGCAGAAGATCAAAGGACCCAGCTGTTGTCCAAACTGCCTTGATGCGCGACTCATTCGCTGCAGCGCGTGGTGCAGAATAGCCACCCATGCTTTGACCGCGTAAGCCAATTCTTTCAGCATCTACATCGGTGCGTGTCTCTAGGTAGTTAATCAGATCCGAGACGTACCGTTCGGTATCGGGCTTCATATAAAGTTGTTTGAGGCGCTTAGCTGCGCCCTGGCCCGGCAGATCCACAACTAGGCTTGCCATGCCGCGCTCAGTATAGCCTCCCATACCCAACATCGTACTTTCGGCCATAGAATCTGCACCTAGATAGGTGATTACAGTTGGGTAACGAGTCCCTTCTGGGCCGCCGGGTTTACGGAAATACCCATCCAAAGAATTCCCGTCTACATTAATGGTTACCCGTTCAAATGGTGGTGGAAGTACACTCCAGGCTTTATCAAACATCTCCTTTAACTTAAGGTACCCAGGCATCATCGTTGGGTCCGTATCTTCTTGATACACGATGGACGCACGATGAAACCGAAACGCTCGGAGATAGAATTCATTTGCTGAAACATTCAAGTTCTGCTCCGCATAGCCATTGGCGATTTCTTCATTGATTTTAGCTACCCGATTCCATTCTTGGTACCAGGATTGGGGATCAAAAGGCCTAAGGCGACGCGCTACTTCTAGTGCATGGGGGTCGCCCGTATTAATTGATTGGTTCAGCCGGATTTCCATCTGGCCGCCTCCGACCACGTGATCTCCTGTAAAGAGTTTCTGGTGGTCGCGTCCACCTATGTCGCCCACATGTTGATTTCCTGGCCCGAGATTTTGTGCGGCTACCCTTGAAATTGCAGATGTACCTGCAGCAAATAACCCCCATTTAATTGCATTTCTACGACTAAAGTTGTTCTGTTGGTCCATTTTTCTCATTCCTCGCTATTTTTGACTGATTTCACTCAATCTTCCAAAAATTATCCCTTAATTTATGTTCCGACTATCTTTAATTAAAGCATAATAACCAGCACAGGAGGTGAATATGGGCGATCAATATCCCGTCGTTAAGGTGGCCGCAGTGCAGGCTGCTTCTGTATTTCTTGATCGTGAGGCTTCGACTGAAAAGGCCTGCAAGCTGATCCGAGAAGCCGGGTCCGGTGGTGCTCAGATTATTGCATTCCCGGAGAGCTTCATTCCTGGTCATCCGTTATGGTATCACCATCATCCGGCTACCGGCGTGGTAGCCAATAAGTTTGCGGTGGAGCTTTTCAAAAATTCTGTTGAGGTGCCCGGACCTGAGATAGAGACCCTGTCAGATGCAGCCCGTGAGGCCAATGCTTATGTGGTGATTGGTATTTGCGAGAAACTACCAGGCACCTTTGGCACGATGTTTAACAGCCAGATCTGGATTGGCCCGAACGGAGAATTGATTGGAAAGCATCAAAAATTAATGCCAACGGTGGGTGAGCGTCTTGTTCATATGGGTGGTTTTGGGGATACTTTTGGGGCATTTCAGACTGAATTTGGTCCTGTGAGCGGCTTGATTTGTGGAGAAAATTCAAATCCTTTGGCAGTATTTGGTTTAACAGCAGAGGGGAGTCGAATTCATGTCATGAGCTGGCCTAACCATTTCCCGACCAGCGGTGATCCTTTGCGAAATCGAGTTGCTGTTGATTCGCAGGCTTTTGCTCAAATGAGCAAAGCCTGCGTGATTTCTGCCTGTGGCACGGTGGATGATGGGACTATAAAAAAACTTAAGGTTGGCCCTGAAGGTGAGAAATTCCTGCGTGATCCCGATGCGTGTGGGGGTAGCCTCATCGTTGGTTCCGATAGCCGCGTTCTAGCTGGCCCTATGGGACATGAGGAGGGAATATTGTACGCAGAATGTAATCTTGAGATAGGCATAGGTATGAAACTGAGGCACGATTTTGCCGGTCACTACAACCGCCCAGATATCTTTCAGCTTCATGTGAACCGCACTGCCCCAAAGCTTTATCATGTTTCAGAGAACAAAGCGGAAGCTGAACAGGATTCGGGCGCTGATGAGAGTGCAACTGAGGATTTGGTTTCTCCGGAAGAGGAAAGTGACGCTATAGCTTCTCTTGCTCAGATTGGTGGGAAAAAGAATAAGAATCTTTAAAGATCATTCAGTTTCAGGAAAAGGAGGTAAGCTTTGAAAAAAATTAAGTTCGGTGGAACATACTTGGGGGCTACCTTTGTTTTTCTTGGCGCTGGGATGCAGGCTTGCAGCCAAAGCACCAATGAAACAGTTTCCGATGTCGCAACCATTACACTGCCTGGAACTGGCTTTGTAGCTATACCGGGGCAAAAAGGTGGTCAGGATATATTTGGTGCCTATGAGGTTGATGCCGATTGGCCAAAAGATCTTTCGACAATTCCCGGGCACGAGGACTGGACTTTCGGGGCAGGCCAGAGTGTTTTTGCTGAGAGCCCGGATCGTGTTTTCGTATTGCAACGCGGCGAATTGCCAAATATCGATAGACCTGAGGGGCGGATGTTGCCGGAATTTGGGCCTAGTATTTCTTTTCCTATAGGGAGGCTACCATGGCGGGATGCTACTCGCGCTAGTCCTCCCGGGGCACTCGATGGTGATGATCGGGATGTTTATGGAGATGGAACAGATAGATCAGGAATTGATTTTCGTTGGGAGCATTGTGTTCTTGTCTTCGATCGCGAAGGTAATTTGATAGAGGACTGGAGTCAGTGGGATGATATGTTGAGGCGTCCCCATGCAATTTACATCAGTCCCTATGATCCAGAGAAGCATGTTTGGATCGTAGATGATTACAGGCATGTGGTTTTTAAGTTCACCAATGACGGCGAGCAGTTGGTACAGACTTTAGGTACTCTTAATGAGCGCGGTGACGGCCAGACACATTTTTACAGACCAACCTTTATGGCTTGGTTGCCAGACGGATCATTTTTTGTTGCAGACGGTTATGTGAATACCCGTGTCGTGAAATTTGATGCTCAGGGTAATTATCTTCTGGAGTGGGGGCAGGAGGGCACTCCACCTAACGAAATCCGTCCAGGGCATTTCAATAATGTGCACGGTATTGCCACAGATCCGGAAACAGGTCGTGTATTTGTAAACGATCGAGATAACCACCGGGTTCAGGTGTTTGACCAAAATGGCAACTATTTAGACCAATGGAGTTTCGGGGACTTTCCATCAGATATTCATATGTTTATTATTGGCGCCGATCGCTATCTTTGGGCAGCAGATCGCGGCACAAATAAAATTCTGAAATACGATCTAAGTGGTAATTTTCTTTATTCTTGGGGGGTTTGGGGTGATTTCCCGGGTGGTATGTGGGGTGTGCACGGGATGGCTGTAGATCAGGAAGGTAACTTCTATATTGCTGAGGTTGATAATGGTGGTGCCCAGAAATTTACCCCCCGAATAGGCGCAAATCCTGATTTCCTAGTCGGTAAACCATTTTATTCAGCATGGAAATAATGTCTGTATGTCTTTAGTTGTGGTTACTGTATTTTAAGAGTTGCAATTTTGTATGGATTTATCAGGGAACTTTTGGAGGCGATACTGGATCATACTCGTTTTTTTTTGCACTGGAGCCGGGTTAGGCCAGAGTCCTGATAGTTCCCCGCTGAAAACTGTGCAGGCCGTCCGTGTTAGTGAGCCGTTGTCCATAGATGGTCGCCTAGATGAGGCAGCATGGGCAGGTGCCGCTGTGGTAGAGGATTTTCATCAGATACTTCCAATTGAATATGCACCTCCGAGTCAAAAGACTCAGTTTTTTCTACTTTACGACGACGATGCACTTTATGTCGCTGCAAAAATGTGGGATAGCGAGCCGGACCTGATTACCGCAAAAGTCTTAAGGCAAGGGGGTCAGTCCTGGACAGATGACCAATTTCATTTACTGCTGGATCCCTTTAATGATAAGCGCAGCGGCTACCGGTTCCAAATCAATCCCAATGGACTTAGGCAAGAAGGGCTAACTCTTAATGCGAGTCAGGTGGAATGGAATTGGGTGGGTATTTGGCAGGCGGCAGCAGTTCAGGATGAAGAAGGTTGGGTGGCTGAGACTCGAATTCCTTTCAAGTCTCTCTCTTTTGATCCAGAGAGCGATATCTGGGGTATCAACTTTACTAGAAAAATCAGCCGGGAAAATGAAACCATTGGTTGGGTATCTCGGAACCAAACCATTAGTCCTGCAATTGCGGGCATTCTGACTGGCTTGGAAGGTATTAAGCAGGGGCTTGGTTTGGATGTCGTACCAACACTAACAATTAACAAGGAGCGAACTTTTACACCGCATAGTAGTGATTCGGGAGCTGAACCTTCCCTTGATATTTTTTATAAGATCACGCCGGCACTGAACGCATCTTTTACTCTTAACACAGACTTTTCAGCAACAGAAGTGGATGACCGTCAGGTAAACTTAACTCGGTTCGGCCTGTTTTTTCCGGAGAAAAGGGATTTTTTTCTGCAGGATACGGATATTTTCGAATTCGGTCGTCTTGGTTTTCGCGACTTCGGTGGCCGTTTTTCACGACCTCTTTCGGAAAATGGTCGGCCATTCTTCTCCCGTAAAATTGGACTCAGCTCCACAGGTCAGCCTGTAGGACTGGACGTAGGCGGAAAACTTAGCGGTCGCATAGGCCGCTGGAATATTGGTGCGCTAGCTGTTCAACAGGATGAGTTCGAGGCAGTTCAAGTGGCAGATCTGTTTGTTGGTCGGGCTACTGCTAATATCCTACAGGAGTCTAATATTGGCATGATCATTACTAATGGTGATCCGCGGTCTAATTTGGGTAACAGCGTGTTGGGTGCCGATTTTCATTACCAGAATACGCGGCTATCTAATGGCAGGGTTATTGAGGCAGATATTTGGTATCAGCAGTCCAACACAGAGGGAATTGATGGTGATGATGCAGCTTGGAGCGCCAAATTAAAGATGCCTAATAATACTGGCTTTAGAGGAGAGATAGGGTTAAAGGAGATTCAGGCCAATTTTATTCCTGCTTTAGGTTATATCAACCGCAAAGATATCCGGGATTATACCTTTGAGGCTGGCTACACGTATCGTAGTCTTGGTGGCGCAGTTAGGTCAGTATACGGAGGGGCCATAGTTGAGCGAGTGGAATACCTAAACGGTGAATTGCAGAGTCAGGTCGCGAATTTGCGCTTGGACATACAAAATCAAACAAACGACAAAGTCGTTCTTACTTATAGTGAAGAGAGGGAGGGCCTGGTTCAGCCATTTGAAATTTCAAAGGGCATTGTTATTCCACGGGGTGTCTATGCATTTGATGGGTTTAGGGTTCACGTAGATACCGGTACCCACAGGAAATTGAAAACAAGATTTACGGTGGGCAGCGGAGATTTCTATGCTGGCAAACAGGAAAACGTCAATATGTTTTTGGAGTGGACTCCCAACCAGCACTTTCGAACGAGTGTGAATTACAGATACAACGATGTTTCGCTACCTCAGGGAAATTTTATTCTCCGGTTGGTGCAGGTTGGGTTAGATTTAACTTTTACTTCTACTCTTTCATGGGTGAATCTACTTCAATATGACAATAATTCTGAGATGCTGGGTATAAATAGTCGACTTCATTGGATACCGCAAGCAGGCCGGGAAATGTTTATTGTGCTAAACCATAATCTAGAAGACCCGGACCGGGACAATAGATTTCAATCAGCATTCGCTGATCTATCGCTCAAGGTTAATTACACACTACGCTTTTAGCATTATTATTTTTTTGTTGGTAATAATTTTTAGCCTTACTAAGGTAGATACAATCACGTAATTATTATGGGATCGAATAAAATTCTTATTCACTATGTATTTATAAATTTATTAGATCCAACTAGTTTTTTTATCCCGTTCATGTGTGTTAGTGCAATCATTCGAATAGGTAGTATTTTTATATTGGCTTATGGCGCTTAGTGTTCAAAGGATCCTATTTTTGAGTTGGAGCTTATCTCTCCTGCTCATGTTTCCGTTTATATTGATGGCGCAGGACTCAGGTGCTGAGGTAAAGGTGATGCGCGCGGTTCGCGCTATCACGCCGCCGGTGGTAGACGGGCGCTTAGACGAAGGTATCTGGAGCACCGCAGCCATAGTTGATGACTTTCATCAGATATCTCCTGACGAATATACGGAACCTTCTGAGAGCACTGTTATCTATCTAATGTACGACCAGGATGCTTTGTATGTAGGAGCTCGTCTTTTGGATAGTACGCCCGAGCAAATTGTGGCACGCGTATTGCGTCAAGGTGAGCGACCAGAAAATGATGACTCTTTTTCGGTCGTGTTAAGTCCTTTCAACGACCAAAGGAGCGGCTATCTTTTTGAGGTAAACGCAAATGGCGTGCGCTCGGAGGCCCTCTATAGGGACAACAGGACCCAGTTTGACTGGGAGGGTATCTGGAGAGCGGCATCAACCAAGGGAGATGATGGGTGGGTTGCCGAGATGGCCATTCCTTTCAAGAGTCTTTCCTTTGATCCTGGGGGTGATACCTGGGGTATAAATTTTGCTCGTAAAATTGCGCGCAAGCAGGAGACTATGGGATGGGTGTCCCGTAGTCGTGAACAAAATCCCAGTGTGGTTGGAGTCGTTACGGGGTTGGCTGGCCTTGACCAGGGAAGTGGTTTGGATATAGCCCCCTCCCTCAGTTTGCGCCGAGCAAAATCCTTCTCTTCAGGAATAGGTAATTCCGAAACTGAACCCTCGCTGGATGTTTTTTACAAGTTCACGCCGGCACTTACTGGTGTGCTGACCCTGAATACTGATTTTTCAGCGACAGAAGTCGATGATAGACAGGTTAATCTCACACGTTTTAGTCTTTTCTTTCCTGAAAAGAGGGATTTTTTTCTACAGGATGCTGATATTTTCGAGTTTGGCCGAATCGGGGTTTTCCCTGGGCCCGACAACAACAGCGGGAGACCTTTTTTTTCCCGAACTATTGGTTTAAGTGAAACCAAGAAACCCGTCGACCTTCAAGGTGGAGTCAAGCTGAGTGGCCGTGTGGGCCGATGGAATCTAGGTGTGCTCAGTGTTCGACAAGACCAATTTGAAGATGTCGATGCCAGTAGCCTTTTCGTTGGGAGAATTGCAGCGAATGTTCTTGAAGAATCCAATGTCGGGATGATCATTACTGAAGGTGATCCTCATACCAACCGCAACAATAGTCTTTATGGCATAGATTTTCGTTATCTTAATACGCGGTTTCGTAGTGGGCGTAACTTAGAAGGTGAAGCCTGGTACCAGAAAACCGAGACGCCCGGACTGGATGGGGATGACAGTGCGTTGGGATGGGGTATACGAAGCCAGCCTCAAGAGAACTTTGGTACTTGGGTGTCCTATAGGCAGCTTGAGAAAAACTATAATCCTGCATTGGGGTATCTGAGCCGGCCCGGCACTAAAAATATAAATGCTTCTGTGTACTGGACCTTCCGCCCAAAGGAGCGTTATTTACGCACAATTAGGCCCCGTATCGTTATTGATCGGTTCGAGCGATTCGAAGATGGAAGTATTGATAGCGAGTATCTAACCTTAGAGCCCTTTCAACTTACAAATCATACTGGAGACATGATTCAGCTTGACTTCACTCAGGACAAAGAGGGTCTACTCGGTCCATTTGAAATTTCCAAAGGTATCGTTATCCCAGCAGGCGTATATAGCTTTCAAAGGCAGAACCTTATTTTTCGCTCAGGTGCACAAAGAAAGTTTGCGGGTGAGCTTACGTACAGCGAAGGTGATTTTTACGGAGGAAAAAAGACGGCCTTAGCAGCTAATTTCGGTTGGCGCCCCTCTGCAAGATTTAATTTTAACGCCAGTTACTCGATAGACGATATTAGTCTCCCCCAAGGTTCATTCACTAGCAGGCTGATTCGACTGAGAGCCGATCTTGTTTTTTCCTCTACACTATCATGGGCGAACTTGATCCAATGGGATAACAGATCGAACTCGATGGGAATTAATAGCCGATTTCACTGGATTCCTGAGGCAGGGCGCGAGGTTTTTTTAGTGTTGAACCACAACCTTCAGGATATCGATAGCAATAGAAATTTTCGCTCAAATACAGCCGATTTGACTGCGAAGGTAAATTATACCTTTCGTTTTTGATCCGGCAGGCGAGTTTCTTTTATCCATTTTTTGTAAAGCCCAGATCAATAACAACAGAGGTAAAGGAGCTTGATAAATTAGGTCTTGAGAATAATACTGGTTATCCCCATATCTTCTTTGATGAGATGACTGGGACAGAAACAAAATCCCAGAACTTTATGAAAACGCGAGAGGATACAATGGAATCAATTTTTATACATGAAGAGGCTATGAAAGCTCAACTTGCGCTGCTAGCCATCAATTTTTCCTCCTGGAGGCCAGACATTAATCGGTGGTTACACAGTGAGGATTCAGAGACTTCTCTGAGAGAGATGCTTCAGTATGTACCTTGCATGCTCATTCATTAATCAGATGATTTCGCTGACTGCGTGATAGCAAGATATTTAATAGCGTTTTCTGGAGCAGCGGGAATAACTCTTGGCCTGTTTTTCTTTATGAATGACGTTTCTGAGCGAATGCAGGTGGGTGACGGGACGCTCTACTTCAAGATCACAGATTTTATTCCTGCCCCGGACCCTGGAAGGCAGTTGCCCGAAACGCCCGTACTGCCGGAATTGCGTCCGGGGGTTGTTGGTCTAGAATATGAGGGTGGTATGGCTAAAGCCTCAGTAGATTTTATTCCGTCAGATGTTGAAGTAGCGACATCAACAATAGAGCCGGATCGTCCTCAGGAACCTACCGAATAATTGTGGTACATCTGATCGTTAGTTTTTCATCTTGGTTGATAAAAAAATTTAATCTGCAGAGGTTTTTTTGATATACCCCATTTCCTCATTGCAGAGCAAGCACGGAATAATCATAAAAAAACCCCATACCGCACACAATAGGTACGGTATGGGGCTAAGAAGAGTTTCTCAAACTATCTAACGCTGTACGAAAATTGGACCCCAATGGTACGGGGCTGGTTGATTGTACGGCTTGTATGGGAGGGGTTTCCTCTCGCGTTTTGGAAGAGCGCACCAATCTTATCCGTTGCATTTCTTACAAATACAGCAGCTTGCCAATTTTCAGCCTGAACGCCCGCTCTTAAGTTGAGGGTTGCCCAGGAAGCGACCGGCACGTTTCTTGAGAATTCACCAGAGGAGTTTCTTACATTGTCGATCCGGTCAATATCGCCCGTGTGACGGTAATCGGCGAAGAAAAAGCCGTTACGGTTATTCCCGGTAGGCCATGTGTATTGCAGTGCCGCGCTATATGCAATTTCGGGAGTACGCGTAATAAGTGGGTCACCCGCCAGAGCTTTATAGCTGCTGGCCGTTTTTCCTACATCACTAAAGGGCCACTCGTTGTAGAGATTTTTCAGGACCTCTGAGTCATTGGTTGACATGTTGAAGAGTACTCGCAGACGGTCCGTGGGCCGCGCGTCCACCTCCACTTCAAAGCCATTAACCGTAGCGCACTTCCCACTACAGTTCACTTGGGCCTGGAAAGCGCCCCCTGAGAAATCAACCGAGTACTGCATGTCATAGAAATCGATTTGATAATAAGACATGTTGAACATCGTGCTATCCCCGAGAATGCTCTTGAATCCAAACTCATAGTTCCAGGTGTAGTCATGCTCAAATTGAGCCGGCATTTCCGGTTCGATCTGATTAACCGTACCGCCAGAACGGAATCCTTGCCCAGCGATGAAGTACATCATGCGATCATCGGTAATATCATAGCTGAGCTCAACTTTTTTAATGGAATCCTTTTCGGATATCACATAGGTTGGTGCAGCCATGGGTTCAACCGTTCCATGGAAGAAGGGGACGATGAAAGTACCACCATCTTTATTCCAGTTATCAAAGTAGCGGCCACCGACATTTACTCGGAATCTATCCGAGACATCAATGTTGACTTCCCCGAAGAGTGCTTTTTGTTCCATCTGGAACCTTGCCACACGCTCGTACATGGACTTGTTTGTGTCCGTGAGCGGGAGGATTACGCCCGTGTTCGGGTTGGTTTCTAGGAAGCTGTTGTGGAGGTTAATGTCCCGCTCCGTTGCGACATAACCAACAACGTAGTTGACTCGGCCAGGGAGACTTGAGGCAAATCGAACTTCGTTGCTACTTAGTTCCATGTCCGTAATGGACTGGAATACACCACCCTCGGCCCCGTCGCCTGCATATTTCCGGCAAAAGCCACTAAAGGGAGATTGACCATCGTTAGCATAGTCGTTCGAGAGTGAGTCGCACGTTCCACCGTAATTTGTTCTATTACCGACGAGTCGTGCTCTGCGAAGAGGGAAGAATCCACCCCCAAAGAACCCGATTAGGCCGCTGATATCCGATGTTAAATCCGTGTCCTTAGTGGAGGAACTCGATGCCCAGGTTAGTGTGCCTCGCTCCATCTCATGGTTTAGGGTCAGCCCGAACATATCTAGGGTTTCGTCCGTAAGATCGTTGCCTGATTTACTAATGAGTCCCACACCATCGGCAGCTTTCTTACACCCACCACACGGCGGTGGCCCGAATGCTCCGTCATAGGGACGATCAACCGCGCCAGCCCTTGCCGTTGTATCCTGGGAAAAGTATTGCAGTAGCAGGTCCGTGTTGTCGCTAAGCAGGGCGCTCATGGACAACCGGAAACCGGAACGGTCCCAGCCATTAATGTTTGACCCGGAAAGGCCAATCTTTTCTCCATTTGGTGAGGATAGATTTTTGGCATTCGGGTGTTTATTTTCATAGGGAACGGCGTCGATGAAGCCCCCGACTTCCCGGGTATAGGCCGCTAAACGAAAACCAATCGAGTCCGAGACCGGCAGATTCAAAAAACCCTTAACATTGAAGCCACCATCACCACCGGAGGTGCTGTCGACCTGAGTGGTAAAGCCAGCATCAAAAGCCTCCAGGTCTGGTTTTCTGGTGACAAAGCGCACAGCCCCTGCGAGTGAGTTAGAGCCAAGCAGTGTCCCTCTGGGGCCACGTAAAACTTCTACTTGCTCAACATCATAGACATCTAAGTCGAATTGGCGCCGCCCCAAATCAGAAGTATCTTCGCCTGACCCGGAGGTTGGCATGTTATCCCAAAGGATAGTGGCGCCGGATTCCCCGTCGGCGTTTACTCCGCGGATAACGATTGTGTTATCACCTACGGCACGGTTGATCACATCTAGGCCAACCACGGTACGCGCAATATCCTCGAAATCCTGCGCTCCTATTGCTTCCAGTGTGTCACCGGTCAAGACGCCAATGGATCCCGCAATATCCTGAACATTTGCGGAGCCTCTCTTGGTAGTAACAATAATTTCCTCCAAGGCTTGTTGCGCGCTGGCAGTACCTGTTATTACGAAGGAAAATAACAAGAAGTATCTAATCAAAATCTTCATACGGACTCTCCTGTTCCCACAGTTAGCTCTCTAATTTTGTTGTAAATAAGAGACAATTCCTAGCACAATTACCCACAGAGTGACGTTTGCCTAAGGGCCTGTCCAATGATATTTAGACTTTAACTATAACCTTTTTGTTATGTTAATCTCCAGTTGAGTTAGTTTTGGGGGTTTTGTACTATCCGATTGACCTCAGGATATGCGGCGCTGGAGCCCAAAAATGCAACGGTATGCGCTTTTTGCATACCTTAGTCTGTGCATCGCACGTACCTGATGATCTACACTACTGGGAGTCTGTGAGGACAGTATTTTAGGCTTGGTGGTGACTAGGATCATGCCCTATAAGTAGAATAGGTAGGTATGGTGGATAGAGTGCGCTTAAGGACAGAGTTTGTAGTGGTTATTGTGGCCGTATTGGCTACCTTGGGTTATATGGCAACGAGCCAAGCTCAGGAAGGTGGGCCAGATACCGGAGTTATTCCGCAATACCAAGCGCTTATGGAGCAGTATTGCACGTTCTGTCATAGCTCTAGAGTCAACATTGGCGGGCATGCTTTTGATCAGGTGGATCTCGGTAACATCCACCAGCATGCGGATGTTCTGGAAAAGGCCGCAGTGAAAATCCGAAGTGGCTCAATGCCCCCTGCCGGCTTACCCCGACCTGACCCTCAAAGTTACTTTGGTTTTGCGGAATGGTTAGAGGGTCAACTCGATCATGCAGCTGTGGAAAATCCGGATCCGGGTAGGCCAGCACTGTATCGCCTGAACCGCACCGAGTATGCAACAGTGATCAGGGATCTTCTGTCGCTGGACATAGATGTTGCTGCCCTTTTACCTCCAGATACCACGAGTTACGGCTTTGACAACATTGCGGACGTTTTGGGTGTGTCTGCGGCTCTTTTGGAGGGTTACTTGGCAGCCGCGGACCGTGTTAGCGCTATAGCTGTTGGGGATGAAGAGTTTGCACCAGAGATGGCTATCTATGATGCGGGCGCGCGTCTCTCACAAGACAAGCATATGGAGGGACTTCCATTGGGTACTCGCGGCGGAATTGCCATTGAGCACAATTTTCCTCTGGACGGCGTGTATGAAATCCATACGGCATTTCGTGGAAATTCCTTGTATGCAGTCAGAGGACTACTTTTCAGTCACAAGTTTGAGCTTTCAGTGGACGGTCGCCCCGCCCGCACCGCGATCATTGGGGGCCCGGCAGATTACAACCATATGCAGGAGAATGCGGATGCATCGAGGCTGGCGATCGAGCGACGTGCTCACGTCCGTGTTCCTGTTACCGCCGGAGTTCACAGGGTTATAGCAACTTTTTATGAAAAAACCGGGGCACTGGAAGTCGATCAGCTTGAACCTTTTGAGCTTATTGATTTTGATCCTGTTTATGTTGGAAATGTGCCCTCAGTTATGAGTGTATCTATTCGGGGACCGTACAATGGCAAGGCGCCCTTGGGAGACACTACTGCTAGTCGAAAGGAGATTTTTTCCTGCCGGCCCACCAGCTCCCGAGATGAAAGGCGTTGCGCTGAGAGCATTTTGTCAAGGCTTGCGCGCAAGGCTTATCGGCAGCCACTACTAGATTCTGATGTGGATGAACTGATGGATTTTTATACGCTTGGCCGTGAGCAAAAAGGAACTTTTGAGGGGGGAGTCCAGATGGGTCTGCGCCGTATACTGGCAAGCCCTGAATTTGTTTTCCGGTTTGAGCGTGATCCAGTCGATGTTGAGCCCGGGGAGGCTTTTCAAATTAGTGATCTGGAGTTGGCTTCGCGTTTGTCCTTTTTTCTCTGGAGTAGTATACCGGACGAAGAGCTCGTGGGCTTAGCTTCCAGGGGGCGATTGAGCAATCCACGGGTACTGGAGGCTCAGGTGTTGCGGATGCTAGCTGACCCGCGTTCAAGGGCATTAGTGGAGAATTTTGCGGGACAATGGTTGCACTTACGTCGCCTAGAGAGTGTTGAACCGGACATTTTTGCGTTCCCTGATTTTGATGACAATTTACGCCAAGCCTTCAAACAGGAAACCTCACTGTTTTTTGAGAGTGTTATGAGGGAAGACCGTAGCGTACTGGATCTGATGAGAGCCGACTACACATACATGAATGACCGGCTAGCTCGCCACTATGGAGTACAGGGTGTGCTAGGCAGTGCCTTCCAACGGGTTTCAGTGACAGACGAGGCCAGGCGCGGCCTTCTTGGTCATGGCAGCATTTTAACGGTGACTTCATTCGCTCACCGTACTTCCCCGGTTGTTCGGGGAAAGTGGGTGCTAGAGAATCTTATAGGCGGCCCACCCCCTATGCCGCCTGACGATGTACCGGCCCTTGTTGAGAATCAGAAGGACTCTTTGGACCATGAATCTTTTCGTGCCAGACTTGAGCGGCATCGCGATGATCCGGCCTGTTCAGCCTGTCACAATGTCATGGACTCCATAGGGTTTGCTCTGGAGCCTTTTGATGGGATCGGTGCTTGGAGGGTCCGAGATGAGGCGGGTGAGCCTGTTGATGCTTCTGGCCGCTTGGCAAATGGTATGGCCATTGACGGGCCAGTTGAGCTACGAGAGGCACTGATTGAAGATCCCTCGCAGTTCGTCCGGACGTTCGTCGAGAAGCTGATGATATATGGATTGGGACGGGGGCTAGAGTATTACGATATGCCCAAGGTTAGGAAGGTAGAGGAAGAGGCTGCGAAGCAGGATTATCGTTTCTCCTCAATCATTTTTGGTATTGTGGCCAGCGAGCCGTTTCAGATGAAGCGGGCGGCCAACGAGGATGGTATGATCCGTGCGTCGCTCTGAATAGCTGGTTTTCATTATCTTAGGGTAGGGAGTCTAGTAACTTGATTTTATTAAAGAAGTCTATGCTGAGGCGTACATTTTTACGGGGCGCAGGGGCTACCATAGCGATTCCGTTTGTTAGTGCAATGGTCCCATCACTTACAGCTCTCGCCAATACACCTGCCAATCGTCCACGCAGACTTGGGTTTGTTTACCACCCGCACGGATTTGTTATGACTGATGAGGTTGATTGGTGGACGCCAGAAAAGGTAGGTGCTGATTTTGATATGACCCGTACCATGATGCCCCTGGAACGTCACCGAGATAACTTGACTATTGTTAGCAACCTCATGGGCTCCGGTGGCGTTGATGCAGGCCAACACACTGGTGCCGCAACCACTTGGCTCACTGATACCTACCCAGTCAAAAGCCAAGGTACGGATGTAAGGGCAGGGATTTCTATTGATCAAGTGATCGCAAATCAGATTGGACAGGAAACGGTATATCCATCTATGCAGTTAGCGATTGAGGATGTCAGTCAACTCGCAGGAACATGCGATGCGGGATACAGTTGCGCATATCTTGATACAGTTTCCTATGCATCACCAACGAAGCAGTTACCCATGCAGATTAACCCGAGGGTAGTTTTCGAAGGCATGTTTGGGGGGACCGGTACGGCCGAGCAACGTCTGGCTCGAATGCAACAGAACCGCAGTATTTTGGATTCAGTTCTCGAGGAAGCTCAAAGCATTTCAAGCAACCTAGGACATGGTGACCGCGTTCGACTTGAGGATTATCTGGAAAATGTCCGTGAAGTGGAACGCCGCATTGAGGTGGCTGAGAGTCGAGCAGGGGACCTATCAGCATCAGCACCGGTATCACCGGTAGGGGTACCTGATCTGTTTGAGGAGCATGTAGAGCTCATGTTTGATTTACTGCATGTAGCCTATCAGGCCGACATATCGAGAGTTTTCACCTTTATGATGGCACGAGAGTTGAGCCCTTTGAGCTATCCTCAGCTGGGCATTGCTGATCCTCATCACAGTATTTCTCATCATGGCAACAAAGATGACATGATGGAGAAAAAGCTTAGTGTTGATCGGTATCACACGGAGTTATTCTCAAAATTCGTGGATCGTTTAGCTTCAACACCAGATGGCGAAGGGACTCTACTTGACAATACGCTACTGATGTACGGCAGTGGCATGAGTAACGGGAACCTACATGTGAAGCTTCGCGTCCCAGTAGCGATCGTCAGTGGATTCGTTAAAGGTAACCGGCACATCCAAGTGCCAGACAAAACAGTTCCCATCGGTGATTTGCACGTTGATATTGCCAAGCAAATGGGAGTCTATCTGGAGAGCTTTGGCGAGAGAAGTAAGGGCGGCACAGTCGGCCTCTCTTAGCGACCTGGGAATGAATTTATCGTCATGTGACTAGCAAGGACCTAGGTTATCTTATTTTGGAGGTATGCAATGGGTCTACGTAGGGTATCCAATATTAAAAACTATTTGGTCGCGATCGCGATCACATTGCTATGCTTTACTGCACAAGCAGAGACCGCCATTGAGGCCGTCAAGGCTGGCAGGGTAGAACCCATAACCCATTACCTAGAACAGGGCGGGGATGTGAATGCGTCTGAAGCTGACGGGACCACCTTGCTCATGTGGGCGATTGAGGCTCGCAATTCTGCGGTAGCGGAGATGCTGATTGATGTAGGTGCTGACGTATCAAGGGTAAATCGCTATGGCATCACTGCTCTTTACCTTGCCGCCCGACAGGGTGACGCGGTCGTAACACGTGCACTTTTGGACCGCGGTGCAGACGCGAATAGTGCACTACCGGAAGGTGAAACAGTACTTATGACTGCCTCTAAGAGTGGAAACCCGGAGGTCCTGAGTTTACTTCTACGGGGCGGGGCAGATGTAGATGGAACAATACCAGCAGGCGAGTCACCTTTTTTGTACGGTGCTGACCCCAACGCCAGGGAGAGCTGGCATCAGCAGACTGCCCTGATGTGGGCATCAGCTGCTGGCAATGTTGATGCAATGAAGGTGCTGATCGAGAGCGGAGCGAACGTGGATGACTATACAGCCACTATCCTGGCACCGATTGTCAAAGATGGGTTTAAGCAAGGAGGTTTTGTGTATGCCGACATTCCTCCGGGCCGTCTTACAGCTTTACACTTCGCTGCGCGCGAGGGCCAAATCGAGAGCGTGCGGACACTCATTGAGGCTGGCGCTGATCTGGATATCGGGGATGATTTTGGGACAAATGCTTTAGTTTTAGCAACCCTTAATGGGTATTTAGATATAGCTGGTTTGCTTTTGGAGGCAGGCGCTGATCCTAATGTGGCAGATAAGTACGGACGCACTGTGCTATTCACGGCTACTGATCTAAATACACTGGACCATAATCCGAGGCCGCCCCCTAAGATGCAAAGTGAATTGAGCCCGGTCGATCTGGTCAAGCTTGCATTGGAGAATGGGGCAGAAGTAGATCTTCCTTTAAAGAGTGGGCTTCCTAAATGGTGCGCACAGGGATGTATGCATAATCCCATTTTGGTCGAAGGCGCAACTGCACTGTTTCGGGCGGCGATGTCAGGAGATGTTGAGGTCGTGAGAATTCTCTTGGAGGCTGGAGCAGACCCCATGGTTGTGACTTCTGAGCAGGAACGAACCGAGCTTGACATAGAGTATGACCTATATCCTGATGGGCAAACGACCCCATTCTTGGCGGCTGCAGGGGTCGGCTGGCGGGAACTAATTAGTCGGGGGCGAGACAATGATGCAATTGAAGTGATTCAGATATTCTTAGATTTGGGCGCTGATATTAATCAGGCCAACCAGGCTGGACATACGGCATTACATGGCGCTGCGTATAGGGGCTCGACTGCAATTATCCGGTTCCTAGTCGACAATGGGGTGGATTTGTTTGCTGAAAATGGACGTGGATGGACAGCTCTTGATATTGCGATGGGCCAACTAGACCAACGTATTCCCCCTAACCAGAATACCACTGCGTTATTGCGGTCACTTATGCCGGTCGAGGCTGAGCTATCAAGCTTGGCGAATTAATTTTCGACAGTAAATCGTAACAAGGAATTATCGCTGGGTAGTTGACCGTCATGGGCTTTATCCTTGGCTACCTGATTCCTTTGTATATCCCGAGGAACAGTCAAGATAGCTATCACATTTTCAGAGATGGTCGAGTGTATTTGGTTATTATTTTTTTAGTTGGCCGAGGTAAGCGGTGGGAATAATATAGATGATTATGCAGAAAGCATTACTTGCAGGAACAGTTCTTCTTAGTCCGTTTTTTTTCTCTTCTGGTTTCGGCCAGCAGAATTCTCAGGCTGAAGTTATTGGTTTACTAGAAATGATGAATATTCCGGCAGGCACGTTTCGGATGGGCTGTGTGGAAGCCATGGAATGTGAATTCAACGAAGAGCCGGTGCGCGAAGTTGGTATCCAGCCGTTCAGACTGAGCAAGTACGAAGTGACATTTGCTCAATACGACATATTTTGCCAAACAACCAATAGCCGATGCCCTGAAGATGAAGGCTGGGGCCGTGGTGATCGACCGGTGATTAATGTGAGTTGGGCTGATGCACAGGCTTTTATTGCTTGGCTAAACCAAGGCATAGATTTTTATTTTAGACTTCCAACCGAGGCAGAATGGGAGTATGCGGCTCGCGCAGGAACGGATACCAGTTACCCATGGGGAAATCACATGGAGCAAGGGGTTGCGAATTGCGGTCAGGACTGTGGGGATGAGTTTACATATACCGCACCAGTTGGTCAGTTCCCCCCAAACGCTTTCGGACTCTATGACATGCATGGCAACGTTTTTGAATGGGTCGAGGATTGCTGGTCTGAGACCTATGAAGCTGCGGGTATTGATGGCTCGGCTGTATTAAGAGAGGTCTGTATGGAGCGTGTACATCGAGGTGGCTCATGGATTCTAAGTGCACTGGGCTTGCGTTCCGCAAGTAGGGACTTTGGCATGACGCGGTTTTCCCATATTTACCGCATGAAGGGAGGGGGGTTTCGTTTAGCCCAAGACGTACCTTAGTCTAGCTACCAGTCTAGGGAGCTATTAGTCCCTCTACATTCCGATAGGTACTCCCATCAGATTTAATGATTCCCTGTAGACTTCCCGCAGACCGACCGTCTTTCAGTGGAGCGGTTCTCACTTGTACCAGATCACCTGGTTTCCAGCTATTGGGTGAAACCCCCGAGCGGCGAAGCAGGGGTGGTGCAGACATTTCAAACCCCCAGTCTGTGGTACTGCCATCGATCTCTGTGACAGAAATATAAAGCCAAGCATGCGGGTTAAGATAATCAAACTTCGTAACTACCCCCGTCAGTATTAATTCGTTTTGAGCATCGAACATGGCGCTTGAGTGATGCGCCATCACGGAGGGCCCAGATACAAGTAACAAAAGGGCCGTAGCGAAGCCTAGAATTACATTATTTCCAAAAATATTTTTCACCCTACCAATGCTCCCAAAATGTATCTGATTCCAAATTCTGTTATTCGTGTACGTAATTTTCGTCAAACCAGTAATCTGGATTGGTGATCTCTGGTTTTTCACCGGGTGCGTACTGAGAGATAACTCCTTCTTTTGTCATATACCAATTAGATCCTTCTACGCAATCCCATTGATGTGCCCAAACTCGTTCTTTTGATTCAGGGGTTCGATCATCTTCTTTGTAGAAAGAGGCGACCGTGTGCCATGGCTCCTTCAGTACATCGTCATACATTGTGATTTCGATCTCAATCCGGCCTAGGGCATCCCCCATGGGCTCTACGCGCCGCCACCGTTCGATCACTTCCATGTTCTTGGTTTGTCTTGGCATCTCACGAGTCAAAACACCTTCCTTGAGGCCCTTTGTCCAAATTGTTAGAACATCTTCATCCCAGAAACCGATGGAATAGCCTAACCATTCATTAGTTAGCCAATCTTCCGAGGGATGAGGACGGCCATCGGTATAAATTCGACGAAATTGGTTCATCATTTCGCTACCCAACAGTGATTTTTCGGGTGTCAAGAAATGTTCGCGGTAACCGTATTCAGTAAACCAACGTGGAAAATTTGGTGGAAGACAAAAGGAAATAGGATCGATTGCTTGCTCCTTATGCCATCGCTCTAGGTCATCCAGAAAAACTTCTCTAGCGTCCGGAATTAATCTTGCCGCCATTCCTTCAGGGGTTGAGTTGATGCCTATAATTGCGATCTCACCTGCGCTATTGTCTGTGCCCCAGTGGCCGCCCCAATCTGGCAGAGAATTTGGTGTGTGTTCCGTAGGTCCGCCACGCGATTTAGATGCATTCATTAATGCGTTGTAGTGCTCTTCCGCAGACTGATAACCGCAGGGCCCACCAGGAAGTTTGTGGGAACCCCAGGTTGTCTTGAACTCTTGCTTGGCAGAGATACTCTGACTGGTACCCAATTCTGGATATTGTTCGTTTAGCGGCAAGCAGGCCTCACTTTCCTGACTATGTGCTGTAAGCGAAAAAAAATAAGACGAGCATAGGATGCTGACAATGATTGGCAAATAGTTTTTCATTTCCCCCCCTAGACTGGATCTTGGTACAGCAAGGATAAGTACAAGGTTTTAGGTATTGTACATTGAGAGAGCATACTGGTGATGCATTTTAGGTACATCAGTGTCCACACATACATACCGCGTTTTGCAGGGGAGCAAGCGAGCTTAATTAAGCCTTACAGGGATACTGAACCGGGTAAATCTTATATTTCTAGCATGTTTCCTGGTGCCCAGGAGAGGACTTGAACCTCCACGGGGTTACCCCCACTGACACCTGAAGCCAGCGCGTCTACCAATTCCGCCACCTGGGCACATAGTGGGGGGCAAAATGTACTGACTGACCTAGGGGCTGTCAAACGGTTAGTATGTGCCTCAGGATTAGAAGATCAGGAGTTGTTTATAATTATGGTACAGCTTAGATTTTTCTGGGGTGTTTAGTAGTGAGCGAAAATCAACCCGGACACACTAAGTCGAGCTATCAGCATGGAGTTCCCAGCAGGGAAAAGATTCTAGCCATGATTGAGAGTGTGGGTCAGCCTCAAGACTTCGAAGAACTCGCTCTTCAGTTTTCTATAACGACAACTAAAACAAAGAATGGTTTAAAGAAGCGCCTTAAGCTCATGGTTAAGGATAAGCAGCTTATTCGAAACAAGAAGCACCAATATGACACCACCAAAGGACCAGACCTAGTTACCGGAAAGGTGATAGCTCATCGTGATGGTTTTGGGTTCCTTGTCCCAGATGACGGGTCCGAGGATATTTATATTTCTGCACGAGATATGAGGTCCCTTTGGGATTCTGACCGAATCTCAGTTCGAGTTAGTTCTAGCAAGCTTGGTAATCAGGAATGTAGATTGGTCAAAATACTTGAACGTGGCACCCAGCAATTCTTTGGGCGTTTGGACAGAAAGAGGGGAGAGAATATTGTAGTTGTGCAGGGGCAGGCTAACAGTGAAATTTTGATTCCTCGCGGCGCCAGCGGAAAAGCAGCTCAGGGCGATATTGTGCAAGTAGAAATTGTTCAACACCCTACTGCCCGCAGTCGTGCAGTTGGTAAGGTTGATCGGGTGCTGGGGCGAGCATATCAGTCTCGTACTGAGATTGATTTGGCAATTTTAAGTCACGGAATACCCTATGAATGGACAGATTCGGTAAATGCAGAAGTAGCATTTTTAGGGACCGAGGTTTCTACTAGTGAAAAAAAAGAACGGGAAGATCTGCGTGAGTTGCCGCTGATAACAATTGATGGGGTAGATGCGAAGGATTTTGATGATGCAGTCTACTGTGAGCCGCGCGAGGAAGGTTGGCGTCTAATTGTCGCGATTGCTGACGTTAGCCATTATGTAGTTCCTGGTTCAGCCCTAGACGAGGAAGCCAACTCTAGAGGTACTTCGATTTACTTTCCGGGTCGCGTTTTACCGATGTTACCTGGGGTCCTTTCAAATGGTTTGTGTTCACTTAAGCCAAACTTAGACAGGCTTTGTCTTGCATGCGAGATGAAAGTCCTAGTAAGTGGAGAAGTGACAGAAGCAAGATTTTTCAATGCTCTTATGCGATCTGCCTCTCGATTAACTTATCGTGAGAGTTGGCGATTCTTAGAAAAAAATGGAAATTTAGAAAATAAAAATGTAGGGGTTGAAAAGAATTTAATTTGCCTTAGGGATATCTATCAGGCGTTTGCTGAACAGCGACGCCGGCGTGGAGCAATGGACTTTGATTTACCGGAGGTCGCTATACGCTTGGATGGGAGCGGTAAATTAAATGGTTTTTTTACTTCTGAGCGCCTAATTTCTCATCGCATTATTGAAGAATGCATGGTAGCAGCCAACGTAGAGGCCGCCAAAAGCCTAAAAAAACACAGCATTCCGGGACTCTTTCGTGTTCACGATGCGCCGGATGAGCAGAAGATTAATGAGCTTCGTTTGTTCTTAGGTAGCTTAGGCTTGGCGCTAGCATCTCCAGATAAACTAAGAACTAAGGATATCAGCCATCTGATGAGTTCTATTACTGGGCACCCCCAGGCCCCAATGATTGCTAACATTATTCTTCGTTCAATGAAGCAAGCACTTTATCAGCCACGCAACGTTGGTCATTTCGGTTTGGCCTTAGGCGCTTATACTCATTTCACTTCGCCAATCCGCCGCTATCCGGATTTAATTGTACATCGTGCTCTCAAGTGGCTGATAAAGCATAACTCTGCAAAAAATTACCCATATACCATTGCTAGGATGAAAAAAGTTGGTGAGCAGACTTCTCTAGCGGAACGGCGTGCCGATGATGCTGTTAGGGAAGTTGAGCAGCGACTGAAATGCGTTTTCCTGAGCCATAAGATTGGTGAATCTTTTAGGGTTTTGGTCACTGGAGTAACAGATTTTGGTCTTTTTGTGCAGGTGCCTGAGTTACAGGTAGATGGACTGGTCCATATTACTTCCTTGCCGCGTGACCGTTATGGCATAGACTTAACCGGGACTAAGCTAACCGGAAGTCATACGGGAAATATCTATCAGCTCATGGATACTTTGGAAGTAAGGTTGGCCCACGTTGACATCGATGCGCGAAAGATTGATTTTGTTTTATCAGATAGCCCTGATTCAGTAAGGTCAAGGCGCAATAAAAGATCTCGTCAACGTGGGTAAAAGCTCCAAACGCAACGTAGTTTATGGGGTACACGCAGTGGATACTCTCATAATGCGCAGACCGGAAGCTATTCTACGAGCTAGTTTCTTGGATCGTAACTTTGGCCGGCGCTTAGTTGGACTTGAAGCGGCAATTAGAGCTCTTGGTATCCCAATTCATCGAGTAGGTAGAAGCGAACTAGATCGTTTGAGTTTAAATGGAGTCCACCAGGGCGTGGTAGTTGAGGTTTCCGCATTAAAAGAATTCACTATTAGAGATTTCGAAAATCTTGTTTTACGACTTGGAAAAGCCTTCAGGGGATTACTATTGGATGGTATTCAAGATCCTCGAAATCTTGGCGCATGTTTGCGCACCGCAGATGCAGCAGGGGTTCATGCTGTGGTAGTTCCACGTCGTCGTTCAGCAAAATTAACTCCAGTAGCTGTTAAGGCTGCTACTGGCGCTGCGGAAACACTGCCAATCGTTAGGGTTGCGAACTTGGCTTCTACGGCTCGTTGGCTTAAAGAGGCCGGGGTATGGATCTTAGGAGCTGAAGCTAACGCATCAAAATCACTTTATTCGGTAAGGCCAAATGCACCCTTGGCGGTTGTGATTGGTGGAGAAGGACAAGGATTGCGACGCTTAACACGAGAACTTTGCGATGAGTTGGTATGTATTCCTACCCGCGGAACTGTGGAGAGCCTGAATGTTTCGGTAGTTGCGGGAATAATGTTGTTCGAATTTGGGCGCCATCTCGAAAATATTGATGATAGAAATGTTGGTGATCCTTGAGCCTAGCGGAGCAGTGAAGTAGGATGCCCCGCCGTTAAGAAAATTTTTCTCCTTGCTTCACCACTCTTGTGTGGGAAGCTACAAACCGAGAGGAGTCCAGTTTGAGACACTACGAAGTTGTGTTTCTGGTTCATCCGGACCAGAGTGAGCAGGTACCAGCCATGTTAGATCGCTATCGTGGTCTGATTGAGGCTGCAAATGGGCATATCCATAGAGAAGAAGACTGGGGCCGGCGACAGCTTGCGCACCCAATTGAAAGGGTGCACAAAGCCCATTATCTGATGCTGAATATAGAGTGTGACAAGGGCACACTTGATGAACTGGTGGGCGTATTTCGGTTCAATGATGCGATTATCCGTTACCTAGTCATTAGGCGGGACAAGGCAATCACCGAGATCTCACATATGTTTAAGGCCAAAGAGGAAGAAGAGGCAAAAGAAGCTGCCGCTGAGGCAGCAGAGATAGAGAGACTGCGCATAGCAGCGGCAAATGCCGAGAAGCGTAGTTCGGAGGAGGAGACCCC
>CAYXIJ010000003.1:98811-111049 GCA_964465375.1 uncultured Gammaproteobacteria bacterium
GACTGCGCATAGCAGCGGCAAATGCCGAGAAGCGTAGTTCGGAGGAGGAGACCCCTGAGGCAGTTGTTCCTAGCAAAGGTAGCAAGGATGCAAAAGATATAGCAAAATCAGAGCAGACAGAGCCTGGCGCATCAGGAGTAGAGACTGAAAGTAGTTAAATATTGTATGTATACTCATTCAGGAAGATTAACTTGGGCGTAGCTAGGGGGCTGCAAGAAAACCCCAAAGGCTCACGCTTGTGTTTGTGATAAATGAGTAAGGTTTTATAAAAATGGCACGTTATTTTAGAAGAAAGAAATTCTGTCGTTTTACAGCTGAAGGGGTTGAGGAGATTGATTATAAAGACCTAGCAACCTTGAAAGCGTACATTACAGAGACAGGCAAAATTGTTCCGACACGCATTACTGGAACGCGGGCGCCATACCAGCGCCAGCTAAGCAGGGCGGTCAAGCGCGCGCGTTATCTGGCTCTGCTCCCATATACAGACCAACACTGAGTTTTAGACGCCTTGGGGCGGCTGGAACTAAAGACATCATGAAAGCTTTCGTTGGCTGGGTATTAGCTCGACGCTACCGATTAATTGTTTTGGCTATGGCCTTAGCGCCAATTATTCCAGTGGCCTCAACCGCGTTAATTGCCTTAGAGACCGCAAGGAGAGGCAACTTACAGGGTGTTTATAGCGCAGCGTTAAGTATTTTAGGCGTATTATTATTAGCGTATGTGTCGGGTGCAGGAGTTCAGTTTGCTGGTGTTCTTGGTGTGGCAACGCTTGTTGCGGGGGTCGGGATTGGTTGCTTAGTTCGTTGGTCGCGATCCATGGCACTAGCGTTTCAGGCTATTGTGCTCCTGTGTTTGCTCGGCGTTCTTGGTTCTGGGGTTTTATGGCCCGATCCATCAGCATTTTTTGATTCGTTCGTTGAGAACTTTATAGAAACATTGAGCTCTAGTGGGGCAACCGAAGAACAAATTAGCGTGATTCAGGGCTGGCAACCGATGCTACTGGGCGTACTTTTTGCTACGCTTTTTTTGCAACTCTCTGGGGCATTATTACTGATGTTATATTGGTTGTCTTTCACGGATAAGGGTTGGGGTTTTGGTGAGCAGTTTCGTTCCTTGAGGTTAGGTCGGGTTCTCGGTTGGCCAGCCACCTTGATCGTTGGGCTTGGTATGGTATTCAATGTCTTGTTAGTTCAGAATCTTGTGCCCCTGGTCTTGGTGTGCTTCTTATTTCAGGGGCTTTCTGTTTTACATACGTGGTCGAAATCAAGGCAGTGGCATCCGGCGATGTTAGGTGTACTTTACTTGTCAATGATTACACCATTAACTGGAGTGATTATGCTCCTATTAAGTTCAGTCGGCTTACTAGACAATTGGATTAACATGCGGGTGCTGATGCGCCCTAGATGATAAGGAGTGACTTCGCGTGGAAATCATATTACTTGAGAAAATAGATAATATTGGCAGTGTAGGTGACCAGGTCACAGTGAAAGCTGGATATGCGCGCAATTATTTGATTCCAAAGGGAAAAGCAACGCTGGCAACTTCCGAGAATATAGCAAAGTTTGAGTCACAACGAGCAGAATTGATGGCAAAGGCTGAGGATGAACTGGTTCGGGCCAAGGGACGAGCAAAGCTGCTTGAGGACAAGGTAATTATTATCAATGCCAAAGCTGGGGCCGAAGGAAAGCTGTTTGGTTCGGTTGGAACCCTGGATGTAGTTAAGGCGTGTGATTCACTGGGAGCGCCAGTGGAGCGCAGTGAGGTGCGGTTACCTGATGGACCAATACGCCTAATTGGGGAATACAAGGTCGAATTACATCTACATACCGATGTGAATGTTGAATTGATCATGCGCGTGGAGACATCAGATTCAGAGGAAGAGCCCGATTTGGAAGAAGAGCCTAGTAGTTTGGAGGTGCCGGACTGACTTATTGTGCTAAGCTCGGAGCGTTTCAACCCTAACCTCCTATGGCTAAAGTTTTTCCTACAACCAAGAGAGCATATGACGCCGCCGAGGCCCTGCGTTTACCGCCACATTCAGTGGAAGCGGAACAATCTCTTTTGGGTGGGCTTATGCTGGACCAGCGTGCCTGGGACCAAGTCGCAGACGTAGTCACGGCCAAGGATTTTTATCGTGCAGACCACCGCGTTATTTTTGGTGCTGTCGAAAATTTGGTTGCGGACGATAGTCCTCCTGATGCAATCACTGTGGGGCAGTACCTTGAACGTCAGGCGCAGCTTGAGTCTGCGGGTGGTGATGATTATTTAGGCCAATTGGTACAGACCACTCCAAGCTCAGCAAATATTCGTGCATACGCAAAGATAGTCCGAGAGATGGCAATGCTACGTCAACTTATTGAGGTTGGTGGAGATATTGCGGCGAGCGTTCACGATATTGAGGGGCATACGGCAGAAAACTTGGTAGACCTGGCTGAGCAGAGAATTTTTGAGATTGCGGAGCGGGGCAATCAACGAATTTCTGGGTTTGCTGCCATGAAACAGATTCTCCCCAAGACCATGGATCGATTAGATGCTTTAAGTAATACTGAGGGTGATATTACGGGCATTCCTACTGGTTTTGAAAAACTGGATGAAATGACAGCGGGCTTTCAGCGGAGCGACCTCATTATAGTTGCGGGCCGACCGTCTATGGGGAAGACCGCATTGGCTATGAATATTGCAGAGAATGCTGCGGTTGCCCATAAGGTTCCAACCGCCATTTTTAGTATGGAAATGTCAGCTGAGCAGCTCAGTTTTCGAATGATCGGTTCTATGGGCAGGGTTAATCAATCCCAATTGCGTACCGGTCAACTTAATGATGATGATTGGTCCCGCATTAATTCCACCGTTTCTATTATGTCAGATGCGCCCATTTTTATTGACGACACCGGATCACTGTCTCCGGTGGAGGTACGCGCCCGTGCCCGCCGTCTTAAACGTGAGCATAATCTTGGGCTACTTGTCATAGATTATCTTCAGCTTATGCAGGTGGCTGGTACTGTTGAGAATCGGGCAACAGAGATTTCCGAGATTTCCCGTTCATTAAAAGCACTCGCAAAGGAGCTAGAAATACCAGTAGTTGCTCTTTCTCAGCTTAATCGGAAGGTAGAGGAGCGGGGCGACAAAAAACCGATGTTGTCAGATTTAAGGGAATCTGGTGCTATTGAGCAAGATGCCGATCTAATCGTTTTCCTTTATCGAGAGGAACATTACGACCCTGAAACGACCCATAAGGGCATAGCTGATGTCATTGTCGGTAAGCAGCGTAATGGACCAGTGGGTAACTTCAAGCTTACCTTTCTTAAGGAATTTACCAGGTTTGAGAATCTGGTAGCTGAAGCATACGGAGAAGGGGTTTTTGATTAGTTTTCCTTGCTTATAGGCTCGCATGACCCAAATTTTTTTTGAGGCATTCAATGGCTAAACGTAAGCGAGTTTATTCCTGCGATTCCTGTGGTGCCCAACACCTGAAGTGGTGGGGCAGGTGTCCTGATTGTGATGCCCCTGATTCTCTTTCCGAACACCAAGAAGAGCCAGATCGGAGCCGAGCCGCTCATTTTGCGGGAACCACTTCGTTTACTAGTCTTAACAAAGTGCAGGCGAGTGAGGCAGAGCGTTTTGGTAGCGGTCTGAGCGAACTGGATAGGGTATTAGGCGGCGGTTTGGTTCCGGGGTCTGTTGTGCTAATAGGGGGAGATCCGGGGATCGGCAAATCAACACTGTTGTTGAGTGCTATTGCAAATGTTGCCACTGGCGGTAATCGTTGTTGTTATGTGACTGGGGAGGAATCACTAGATCAGATCGGAATAAGAGCAGAGCGCCTTGCAGTTGGCAAAGCACCAGTTCAGCTTGCTGCGCAGACGTGCGTGGAATCTATCCTCGCAAACATTGAGACCGAACCCCCAATGGTACTCGTGATTGATTCTATCCAGACGCTTTTCAGTGGGGCCCTTGAGTCTGCTCCGGGATCGGTTAGCCAGCTCAGGGAATCGGCAGCGCAGCTGGTGCGTTTTGCCAAGGAAAATGGTGTCTGTACTTTACTGGTAGGACATGTGACCAAAGAGGGAACCCTAGCTGGCCCACGCGTACTAGAGCATATGGTAGATACGGTACTTTATTTTGAAAGTGATCTTGGTAGTCGCTTTCGGATCATTCGCGCTGTAAAAAACCGCTTTGGGCCAGTTAATGAGCTTGGTTTCTTTTCCATGACGGGAGGGGGCTTTAAGGAAGTAAGAAGTCCCTCAGCGATTTTTTTGGCTGGGCGAGGTGAGTCAGTGCCGGGCAGCATCACACTCGTAACCCGGGAAAGCACTCGCTCCCTGCTCGTAGAGGTTCAGGCCCTAGTAGATGATACCCAAGGGAGTCACCCAAAGCGGGTCGCTCAGGGGCTCGACGCCCAACGGCTTAGCCTTTTATTGGCTGTATTGCATCGTCATTGTGGTATCTCGATCGGGGAGAGAGATGTTTTTGTAAACGTAGTTGGCGGTCTGAGGGTTAATGAAACCGCCGTTGATCTAGCAATCATTCTGGCAATTTTTTCTAGTTTTCGTGAGCATCAGCCACCACCTAAACTAGTTGTATTTGGGGAAATTGGACTGACCGGGGAAATTCGCCCGGTTCCCTTCGGTGAGGAGCGCCTTATAGAAGCTCAGAAGCATGGTTTTTGTAAAGCTGTTATTCCTCAGGGAAATCTGCCGCGCAAAAAAATCTCAGATATAGATGTTATACCAGTGTCTAGTCTTGGTCGGGCTTTAGAGATTTTTCATTAGAGGGATATTCGAACTTAACCTTCGGCTAGTTGCAATTCCGACTCCGTTTGGGGTGAGGGAGGAAAAACCCTTACTTTTTTGATGCCATGTTCAGTTGTAGATAGGATTTCGATTGGATAATCTGCCACCGTAACACCAGTACCTGGGTTCGGGATCGTCTCGAGTTGCTCTACAATTAATCCATTAAGCGTTTTTGGTCCGTCAGTGGGGAAATTCCAACTCATCAGTCGGTTTAGTTGACGTACGTTAGCGCTTGCGTCTACCACATAACTTCGTTCGCTATCCTTCGTGATTTCAACATCAGTTGGTCCCGGATCAGCCCCAAATTCACCAACAATCTCACGTACAATATCTTCAGTCGTAATTAACCCCTGTACATCTCCATACTCATCAACTACGAACGCGAACCTGTTTTTAAGATTCTGAAAATTAAAAAGTTGCTTGTTAAGCGGAGTTCCCTCGGGAACAAAATAGGGCTCTTCAAGGTTTTCCAGTAAGCGTGGCTCATCTAGAGTACCCCTACTAAGCTCTTCCAGGATATTGCTTATTCGGACAAGACCCTTGATATTATCAACGTCATCTTGGAACACAGGAAGGCAAGTATGCTGACTATTTTTTATCAGTAAAAGTGTTTCTTTCCATGGTTCATCCAGATCAATTCCTAGAATTTCTTGACGTGGAACCATCACATCATCAACAGTTGTTTCACCAAGATCCAGTACACTCAGAAGCATGTTTTGATGGCGCTCAGGCACTGCTCCCCCTTCCCTGAGTAGTGTCCGAAGTTCTTCAGTGCTCAAGGAGCTAGAGGATGCTTTACTGGGATTCTGCCCGAGCAAGCGAAGTATGCTATTGGCAGCTAGGTTGATAAGCCAAATTAGTGGATAGGCTACTTTTAGCATCGGGTAATAAACTAGAGAAGCTGGTAGTGCCACAAGAGAAGGATTGTATGCAGCAAAGGTTTTTGGTACCGCTTCAGCAAAAATAAGTATTACTAGGGTAAGGATTGCTGTACCCACCCATATAGCGCTTTCACCGCCCAAACGAAGTGCTATCAAGGTTGTTAGAGCTGCTGCCGCAAGATTAACTACATTTTGTCCTAAAAGGATGAGCCCAATCAGGCGATCCGGGCGCTGTAGCATTGTTTCCGCGAGCCGGGCTGCTCGGTCACCCGAGCGGGCACGGGACCTCAACCGGAACCGGTTGAGTCTCATGAGCGCGGTTTCGGTGCCTGAAAAAAAAGCCGAGAAAAAAAGTAGCACAATGAGTAGGCCAAATAACAGGCCTAAAGGGACGTCATCGTTCAAAAAAAACAGACCTCCTCATGAAAAAGGGAGCATAGATTGAATGATTTTTAAAGTCAGTGTCAAGTATTGAATGGAAGGTTTTGTCAGATTTTTTGAGGTTCACTATCTGCTCCTTCCTTATATTGAGCGCCAAAAATCAAATTGCGCTTGAAAATGACCCAAAAAATAGGCGGATCCCTAAGGCGTTAGTTTTTTATTTGATCTAAAGGCTAAAAGAGCAATATACCTAACAATGAAATAGATTAATTTGTGGTCTTATGCTTGATTTCGGCGGACAGCGTTTATTTTCAGTTCGCAGAAAAGTAGAATGCGCCTCCAGAGGAGACTGTTTTGAGAGTCTACGGTTTCCATTGTTCGCGCATTTTTAGGGGTTTTAGTTATGGTAAGGATTCGTCTGACTCGTGGTGGCGCAAAAAGACGACCTTTTTATCACATTGTGGCGACTGATCGCCGGAATCGCCGTGATGGACGATATATTGAACGACTAGGTTTCTTTAACCCTATTGCAACAGGGGGCGAGACGAAAATTAAGATCGATCTTGATCGGGTCCAATATTGGCTTTCCCAGGGAGCAAAGCCTTCTGATCGTGTGGCGACGCTGATTAAGGAATTCAGCGCTGCTGAGGTTGCCTGAGGGGAGTGTTTGGATTGGTGATTCCGCGGTGAGCGGGGCGCCTTCTAGATTGATCGTCCTTGGTCAGGTATCTGGTGCGGTAGGCGTGAAGGGTTGGATTAGAGTTTATTCTCATACAAAGCCCCGAGATAATATTGTTAATTTTGATGCTTGGGTGTTGCGCTTAAATGGTATGGACCGGCATGTAGTCTTAGAGGGCAACGAATGCAGAGAGAGGAATGTTCTAGTCAAGGTTCGGGGAACTGATGACAGGGATAGTGCTCTTGGGTTAGTAGGTGCTGAAATCGCAGTTGAGCGGAACTTATTGCCACTCTGCGATCCAGGTGAATACTACTGGGCGGACCTTGAGGGGCTAGAAGTTCGTACGATTGCTGGACAATCTCTTGGGCATATTGATTATCTATTTTCAACAGGCGCCCATGATGTCATGGTGCTAATAGGTGATCGAGAGCGGTTAATACCATTTGTATTGGAAGAGATAGTTTGTGAGGTGAATATTGATGGTGGGTTTTTGGTTGTTAGCTGGGATTCAGATTTTTAAATTGGCTGTTGCCGCTAAGTAGTATTGCGGGCCCAACCGTTTTGTGGGAATGTCATCCAGCGTATATTAAAAAATTATTTCTGTTGTAAAGGATATTGATTAAGAAGAACCACTATGCACTTAGAGTTCTTAAATGTATATCTTCATAGATTGATTCTTTTTGGGCCTATTATTGCCGCATTATTTGTTTTAGATGTTGGGCAGGCTGCTTGGATAGACCCCCAACAACCAACGGTCTTGATAACAGGATCTAATCGAGGCATAGGACTAGCTTTTGTTGAGCATTATCTCGCCGAGGGGTGGAATGTCTTAGCAACGACTCGATCACCTAAGAGTGCAGATGATCTTCAGCGCTTAGGAGAAAACTGGGACAATTTGGTGATAGAGCAACTTGATGTTATAGATGGAAGTCGCGTAAGAGCTCTTGCTGAGAATTACGCTGGTACACCGATTGATCTTCTGATCAACAACGCAGGAATTTATGGTGGCGAAAAAGAGCAGAATCTAGGCTCTCTGGATCCACAGACATTTCATGATGTGATGGCTGTAAATGTTCTAGCACCGATGCAAATGATTGAGGCTTTTGCAGAACATGTTGCTGCAAGTGAGCATAAAAAGATTGTTTCTATTACAAGTGGTGCTGGCTCGGTGTCTGGAGAGCAGGTTTCTACGGGTGGGTCCTTCTATAGCATTAGCAAGGCAGCTCTCAATATGGCTATGCGCAAAGCTGGAGCTGCACTAGAGGAACGAGGTGTTGTGGTAGCTCTGATTGCGCCTGGCTTGGTAGTGACAGATATGTTGCGACAGAATCGGCCAAACTTAGTTTCACGAGCTAATTCTCCCGCCGAGAGTGTGGCTGGCATGGCCGCCATTATTGCGCGCATTGATAAGAGTTATAATAAGCAAATTATGAACTATGATGGTTCTGTTGTAGCGTGGTAGGAAAAAGTAAATTGTTAAATCTAGCAAAAAAATTTAAGAAACTATCTATATTGTGTGGTTTCTTTGTGATGCTTGCTGCGATTTCATCGCACATACAAAAGGCTGGCGGTCAACCACCGGGCCGGACAGATCTTCCGGACTGGACTGGTCCGTGGCAAATGACCAGCAATACTGTTTTTGATCAGGCGACCGTCGATCCTCCCGGCGGCAGTTCAAATACCCCAGGTACACGCGAACATCCACCGTACAATGATGAATGGGAGGAGAAGTACGCACGTAATCGGGAGTTGGTCCGTTCAGGACAGTTTCCGGATACGATAACAACGTGCGGAATACCTGCAGGCTTCCCGCGCATGATGAATTTACCTGGTGGAATCGAATTTGTAGTACGGCCTGAGCAGGTATGGATCCTGACGGAGGACGGCCCGAATACCATGCGTATATACACTGATGGCCGAGATCACCCAGATGCTAATGACCGTTGGCCAACATATGCAGGTTGGTCGGTAGGGCATTGGGATGGCGATACATTGGTTTTTGAGACCGTTAGCCTCAAAGGTGATGGTGATACGATCCTAGACAGAACGGGACTGGTTTTGAGTGAACAGGCAAAAATAACAACTCAGGTCCGACAAAAGTCAGAAAATCTCATGGAAGCTCGTTTTGCGATTGAAGATCCAGTAGCTCTTACCGGACCCTGGCATGTTGTTAAAGAATATAGGCGGCTAGAGCCAGGTACATGGATGATCGAGTTCGCATGTGCAGAGAATAACCGAAACCCCGTTGATATATCGGGGAAAACACTGACTTTGGATGCAGACGGAAACGTTCTTGATCAGTTATGAAGTACCTTGTGTGTATGAGTAGGTAGGTAGATGGGGGGGAGAGAAGTGAATATTCGACATATTGTGTTGTTACTTCTATATGTATTGGGGTCGATTGTCTTTGTGTTGCCAGCAGGCGCCCATCATGCGGCGTCTATGTTTGACCGGACTAAAAGCATTGATCTTGTCGGGAAAATTGTTGAATTTCAGTGGACTAACCCGCATATCTGGATACAAATCTCAGTTGAAGGCAGGGACGGCGAACTGGAAGAGTGGAGTATAGAGGGTGGAGTCCCGAATCGCCTCTACCGATCTGGCTGGCGGCCAAATAGTTTTGTGCCTGGACAGTCGGTGACCGTGAGAGGCTTTCCGATGCGTGATGGCGGAAAGGCCGCTTTATTTGTTGGTGCCAAGTTGGAGGATGGGTCCACGCTTGGTCGATTCGAATGACTGTATTTTGCCCGATAGCTTGATTTATGAGCTGGGACTGCCGTGTCCTTGAATAAGTGGCACGAATTCCAGCATTCGGTATAGGTTCTTGCGGGAATAGTCACAGCCGCGAGACTGCCTTGCGTCGCTGATTCTACCCCGAACATCCTATTGATCATTGGCGATGACATGGAAATCGAGAACATGATCAAACGCATGCCACTGTATTAAGAGTGGTAAATTGTGAAAACGGGGCAAAGCTGCACCGCTTGGCTCAAAGTCTGTAAGTGCGCGATAATTAGGCAATTTCAAGCGTGTGGGGCCGTAGCTCAGATGGGAGAGCGTCGCGTTCGCAATGCGAAGGTCGGGAGTTCGATTCTCCTCGGCTCCACCAATGGAGAACGACGTGATAGATCGCCGGAAAATAAAAACACTCAGTGGAGCGACGAACGCGAGCCTCGCGCTGTTCCTCGGCGCAGGCCTTACAGTAATCGCGAGCGCACAGCAGGGTAATGAGGATATCCGTTCGGACGAAGCGCAAGCTGCATTGCCGATGCCTCCTGTCGAGCGTCCACCGATAGAATTCAAAACTGCTGAGGCTCACTATAGTTACCTTTTGGAGCAATCCGGGGGCGGCACACAGCACACGATGGCAACAATTCCGGTCTGGAGTGGACTCTGGTCAGCCGGCAATAACTCGATGCCCGGACTCTTTCTCGTTGATGGAACCCTTGCTATTGCGATGGCGCCGGGTGGCGAGGTCAGGGAAGGTGTTTTGACACCCCCTTACGAGCAACAGTTCAAGGAGCGTCGCGCTGAAATGGCCGAGTACGGCGAGCAGCGCTACGATCGACTGACCAACTGTGAGTACCCAGGCGTGGCACGCTGGCTCTGGGAACCTTACATCAAAGAATTCGTTAACACGCCGAAGCAGACCTGGCTCCTAAACGATCTCATGAACGAGACGCGGCGTGTCTATATCGGTGCCGAGCACATCAATATTGATGGCAGACATTCGGCGACTGGGGACAGCATTGGTTTCTGGAGCGATGACAAACTCGTCATGTGGACCAAATGGATCAACCCCGCGGATTATCTGCGTGGTATGCCGCTGACGAGCAATCAGCTCGAACTCGTCGAGACCTGGGAAGAAGCAGTAAGGTCCGACGGTGTGAGAATGATTGTCACACAGGCCACCTTCTATGATCCTGTCGCCCTCGTTAGGCCATTGACTGCTGTGTACACCCACGAATCGCGGCCTGATCTAGAAGAGATTGGTGTGCGAATTCGAAACTGGGAGTGTGTAACGAGTAGTAACTCCTACAAGGATGCAGAGGGCAATACACAATTTTATTTGCCTGGAGATCCCGGATACGTGGATGCGCGAGGCACGACGGAGTTTCCCGAGCTGCCTGGGCAGTCGCTTGATCCAATATTTGATGCGCAATAATTTACCTCAGTGCAGATGGGACGACGAAACAGGAAGACAATGATGAAAAAGATGATCCTAACGACTTTGATCGCTATGTCGCTCGTAACGATAGCGACTATGGGGCCGGCATCGGCACACCACTCGTTCGCAATGTTCGACCTGAGTCAGCATCAGCTCGTCGAGGGTCGAATAACGGACTGGCATTACAACAGTCCACATAGTTGGCTTTACATCGATGCAGTCGATGAGAATGGGCAGATGCAGAGGTGGAGTTTCGAAGGCGCGGCGCCAGTACATGCAACGCGTCAGGGCGTTACGGGCAACACGTTTCGCAAGAGCGAAGTCGTTCGTGTCGTGATGAGTCCGATTCGAGATGGCCGGCGTGCCGGCGCGATGTGTTTCGTCGTCAAGGAAGACAACTCGATTGTGAGACCGAATGATGCTACCTGCAATGCTGTTGGTGTCATTGAGACGTGGCAATCGAACGGCTGGCTCAAGAGCACCGAGCATCTTGGCGAGCATCCAGCCGAACCTTAGCGAGAAGTTGGTGAGCTCGCAGATTAACTAATAACACGCTCCGGCAGAATTCTCGATGCGATCGAGTCCTAGCTGCCTCGAGCTAGAGCGACATAGTCGTAACCAAATTTTACCTACTACCCCAAGCCCGCGTTGATACTTCTGGGTCGCAGTCGATGCCAATCATTTCTAGTTGCGGCATGTATACCCACTCTAGGGTTCCCTGAAAAGGCTCTGCTAAATAATCTGGATCTTCTACGTGAAAATCGATCAATAGTCGTGTCTGATCGGGACCTAAGCGAAATTTCTCTGTAATCCGGCGTCGTATCCCCATCGGCGATCCGTCGATCAATGAAGAGCGGTGTTCTTCTAGTAATGTAGTCTCAACTACGAGTACATCATTCTCCCAGCGCCCAATTGAGTGACCTTGATTTGTTAGCTTGCCATCCTCAGGATGATCTCGACCATCCATGTATATAGTACGTTCTGTATTGTAGAGCTCGCCCCTAATCACAATTCGGTCATCGAGGATTTTAATCTCATTGAGGTAGGGGACCCCGAGAAAGGTAGGTGTAGGGTACGCAATACATTTTCCTGCCGGGCTGTCAGAGGTAATATCGTAGGTCGCCTGTATTTCCGCCCCTTGTGCCGTAAGCCTTCTCATATTGTCTCTCAGAGACCACAGGTGTGCGTTCGTTGCCAAGGGTGTTGCCCAGATACCGGATATGCTGTCAGCTTTCTCAGTTGCACTTAAATCGTTAGTGCTTCCTGCAAAAGAGGATCGTGCTGACCATATCGAACCATCTTGCTTGGAAAGTGATACCAAGCGGGCGTGGGTGCGCTG
>CAYXIJ010000003.1:111059-123208 GCA_964465375.1 uncultured Gammaproteobacteria bacterium
CCAAGGCCGATGGCGTCACGTGTGACGACAACAACGACGCGACGGTCAATGACACGTGCACCAGCGGCGTGTGTGGCGGTATAGACCTGTGTGCCGGTGTCGTGTGCGCGGCGCCCGCTGAGTGTCGTAAACCGGGTTCATGCGAACGACGACAGGATCACCTGTTTGTAGGGTATCGTGTGCCCATCCGCTGCGGGATAGAATCGGTGTTGCATCGGTTTCAATTTCCCACTCTACAAAACTACCCGAATCAGTTTGCGCTTCCACGTAGATATAAACATGCGGGTTGCCCCAGTGAAATTGGCTGATAAAACCTTCCACTGCTATAACTCGGTCCCGATCAAATACTGAGCCGCTATGATGCGCAAAGGCGGCTGAAAAGAAGCCCAGGGTTAGTAGAGTCTTTAACAGAACACAACTGCACTTCATGATCAAATGCCGTTCATCTCTCCAGGTCTTGCGCACAGGTTTACCATTGATTACCGTGGAGATTATACAAAATCAGGAGAACACCAGTTTATTCTTTTTTATAAATGTTATTCTGATTTTTGGATTGCGTTATACGCTGTGTGTATACAGTAAATAGATATAGTTCGGTCAGACTTCGTCGAAATTTTTCCGAGAGGTATAACGAGAGAGATGAAAACAATTAAAAAATTTTTTGTCGTGCTAGGAATTTTTCTTTGTATTGGAATTGCTGTTTCTGCCTACGAGGTATCCCAGGGGCCAACAGAGCTTATTCAGCATGATCCCCTCAAGGCGTACGAGGGTTACACTTTATTCAGCCCCATGCGTGGTAGAAATACCTATCTCATAGATATGTACGGACAAGTGGTAAATATGTGGCCATACCCTGAATCCTGGGTGCGTCCAGATGCAAGAGAACATGCTCGTCTCCTAGAAGATGGAACCTTACTCAGAGCATATGGGTCTCCCAATGGTGAAACTCCTGCGGCACTAAAGGCAGGACTTTTTCAGATTGTAGATTGGGATGGTGAGGTGGTTTGGGAATATGAGAACCCCAGGAGGGGCTATTCTGCGCATCACGATTTCCGAATGATATGGAATCCTAAATTAAATGAAAGAACCATTATGTATACTGTTTCCCGTGAAATTAGCCATGAGGAAGCTATCAGGTTAGGTGTTGATCCTAGACTCAGGGAAGATTACGCATCACGCCCGGACGGGTTAATAGAAATAGATTTAAAAGGAAACATCATCTGGGAGTGGAATATTACCGATCATTTAGTACAAGACGTGAATCCTGTTTCATCAAATTACGGCGTGATCAAGGAACACCCCGAAAAATTAGATCCAAACTTCGGCACAGGGGTCAGCGGAGACTGGATTCATATGAATTCTTTTGATTTTAATGAAACGCTCGATCATATAGTGATCAACAATTCGGCTTTTAGTGAATTTTATGTCATTGATCATGGTGCAACATTTCTAGCTGGAGATCCTGAGGGAAGCGCTGCATTGGCGGCAGGGAGTGCTGGCGATTTTATTTATCGGTGGGGTAATCCATGTGTATATGATTCTGGTGAATGCCCATCAATGACCAATGAAGGTATGTCTACCTCCAATGGTTACCAGCAAGTATTTTTTTCCCACGATATTCAGTGGATTGCGAGCAGAGAGGCGCAGGCAACAGAAACGCAAATGCCCGGTATTGGTAATTTTTTGATTTTTAATAATGGAGCCAGGCAGCCAGGTACAACTTTTTCTTCAGTAATTGAGATCGATCCTTATGATGGCCCTATGGAACTTGGTAGGTATGTTCCTGAGATTGCTGCCGGTTATAAGCGTTCCAGGGTAGGTGGTGGCATGGGATCTGCGTCTCAAAATGTCTCTAAACAGATTGTTTGGAGCTTCCACGGAACTTTACCAAACTCTTTTTACAGTAGTTATATTTCAGGTGTTCAGCGGCTTCCAAATGGTAATACCCTTATTTGTCCAGGCGCACACGGCCATATTTTTGAAATAACCGAGAACGATGAAATTGTATGGGAGTATATTAATCCGGTTGGTGACAGGACAGGGAATAGTCACGGGATATACGAAATCATTGCAGACCAGATGGGCGACGCATTTAATTCAATATTCAAGTGTCATCGCTATGCACCTGATTTTCCAGGCTTTGAAGGTAAGAGTCTTGTGCCTTTAGGGAAAATCACTGAGATCTTTAGTGAATAGCTCACAAGGTAATAGTTTTCTGGTCTGTCATTACCCTTATGGGTAAAGAGAACTCAAGGCCGGACACTGGGGTCACTCGTCGTAATCTTCTTGTTTCGCTTACTGGTGCGGGGCTTGCAGCACCTTTTCTTGCGGGGCACAAGGACTGGACTAAAGATCCGATCACTCTCCGCTATACATCTCATGTCCCAAGGACCCATGGTTTGTATACAGAAGCTTTTGTGCCATTTGCTGAGCTAGTAGAGCAGGAAACTCTTGGCCGCCTGAGATTGGAATCCTACACAGATCAATTGCTTCATGGCCCGCTAGATGGTTTCAAGGCCGCGGTAACAGGGATTACCGACTACACACATTCTTACATTACATATCAGCCGGGCAGTTTTAAGCTTTTGCATGTGACACAGTTGCCATTTATTTTCTCTCGCCCCCAAGTGGCGACTTTAGTTTTTGAGGAACTTTATCCAAAGTATTTCAAAAAAGAGTTTGAGCGGATGGGTGTTTACTTGGCACATTGCGACTGCACGAGCCCCTATAGCCTACTCTCAAGGAGGCCTATCAGGCGCCTCGAGGATTTGCGTGGCATTAAAATTCGTGTCACTGCGGGTGTTACGGCTGAGATTTTTCGTGAACTCGGGGCAAACCCTATCGCAATCGCTGCCGCTGAAATTTATCCTGCCTTTCAAAGGGGAATATTTGATGCTGTTGCTCTTTCTCCTTCTGATATGGTGGGCTACCGACTCCAAGAGGTTGCCACACATTTCACGCGAATCAACATCAATGTAATCTTGCTGCACTATTGCCTAAATCGACGCAGTTTTGATGCATTACCTAGTGATTTGCGCGCGATGTTTTATCGATTGTTACGCATACGAAGTCAGATGGCAGCACAAAACTATTATAGTGGTTCAGGTCATGAGCAAGCGATGGAGGCCCTGCATGAAGCGAACCTAGAGATCATTGATCTGGAGGGGGAGGAATTAAATCGCTGGCGTAATGTGGTTGCTCCACTAAAGGAAAAATATGTGGCGCGATATGAATCGGAGGGGTTACCCGCCCGAGCCGCGGTTGCCGATATGGAGCGACTTGCTAGAGATTATGCTGATTTAACAAACCAGCAGCTTAATGAGCAGGTTAAAAACTTACCTATTCAGGGAATTATTGATCTTTGATGACTCAAATTCTTGATCGCTGTTCGGCCCGAATGTCTGTGTGGCTCTACAAACTTGGTGTTTATGGGGCGCTACCCGCGCTGTTTATCTTTGTAACCTTGGAGGTAGTGTTACGGTACATATTTAATGCGCCGTTACAGTGGGGGCGAGACGCAAATGGGCTTCTTTTGCTTATTGTTCTTTTTTCTGCCTTGCCTTATGCCTGGGATGAGAGTTACTACGTACGCGTGGATATTATTCGGGAGAGGTTCTCCGGAAGGTGGCGTGTTTTCGCTGATGTACTTTCTGCTATGTCGGGGTTTGTGGTTTTTTTCCTATTAACTGTTCAGGCGTTATTTTTCTCTCAATATATGTTCGTGACCCATGAGACAGGCGAGGATCTTGCTATCCTTCTCTGGCCATTTATGGGATTTGTGGCAATCTGTGGATTGGTATTGTGTTTCCGGCTGTTAATGAATCCCGCAATTCCTGCAGCTGGAGAGGGAGACGTTCCCAGCCGATGGATCTAATTCTTTTAGGAGTTGCCGGTGTAGTTCTGTTACTTGTGCTGATTGTCTTTGGCGTGCCGATTGCCTTTGCAATGGCGTTCTCGGGCTGTGTTGGATTGTGGTTAGTTGAGGGGGCAGGCCCAACCATGGCTCATGCGGCCCTAGTTCCCTGGGCGCATGGACGGGATTTTATTTTTGTTACCGTTCCCTTGTTTGTATTAATGGGCCAGTTTTTTTACCACGCTGGACTTGCAAGCGATCTCTTTGGGGGTCTGCGGAAGTGGGTAGGGAGAATACCTGGTGGGATCGTGATTTCATCGGTACTGGCATGTGGAGGGTTTGGTGCAGTCACGGGATCCAGTATTGCTACTGTTGCCACAATGGGAACGATGGTTATGCCTGAAATGCGTCGTCACGGTTGTGATCCGCGTTTGGCTACCGGGGCGTTGGCTGCTTCAGGCACCCTGGGCATCCTCATACCACCAAGCCTGATTTTTATTTTTTACGGAGTTATGACCGAAACGTCTATTGGTGAACTCTTTGTTGCGGGAATTATCCCTGGAGCTGTGACAGCATTTATGTTTTCGGCGATCATTTTTGTTCGCTGTGTTTTGAATCCAAGGTTAAGTCCAAAAGGTTTCCGGGCGAACTGGAGCGACCGCATATTTTCTCTTAGCCGATTGGGGCCTGTAATAGGTTTATTTGTCCTTATTATTGGCGGTATTTACTTGGGGGTCTTTACTCCCACTGAAGCAGCTGGAGTAGGTTGCACAGGCGTACTGGTTGTGGCCCTAGCTCAAAAAAAACTCAGGTTGGCCGCTATTGGCGCTGCTTTGCGTACTACGGCTCTAATCAGCACGATGATTTTCACCATTATTGTTGGTGGTTACCTGTTTGCCCGTTTTTTGGCAGTTACAGGGCTAACCGATGTTCTCGTAGATCTCATTGTTGGTGCTGATTTAGGCCGCATTGGTTTTCTTGTTTTGTTAGTTCTGCTTTATTTCATAATGGGTGCGATGCTTGATGTTTTGGGGATGTTGGTATTAACCATTCCTTTTGTTTTTCCCGTAGTGATTGAGCTCGGTATTGACCCGGTCTGGTTTGGTGTTTTCGTGGTAATCATGGCAGAGCTTGCACTCATTACACCTCCAATTGGAGCTAATGTTTTTATAATGCGGCGAGTGGCTCCAGACGTTGCGTTAGAAGATATTTTCCGGGGAGTTTTTCCTTTTGTGGTAGGCGAGCTTTTGATTTTGGCCCTACTGATTTTATTTCCTGATATAGCATTATGGTTAGTCAGGAAAATGGAATAATCATGTTCAAAAATTAACCGTTTTACTTGAGGTCAGTAGCATAGATTAGCAACCGGGAATTGGTTCGTTAACATCAACGATTAGACAAAATTTTAAGCGACTCGGGGTATGCAAGGAGGGCTGAGGTCAGTGCTAGGTATATACTTGTTATTTCCGATCCGGGGAGTCATTTTTATTTGGTTTTTTAGGTTCTTGAAAAAGCTTCATCATCTATAATGCGCTGTCTTGGTCCGAAAAATATGAGAGTGTAGGGTATGTTACTTGTCCGGAGAAAAGGAAAAAATAGGCTAAAGTATTTGGTTGCCTTCCGATCGGGATGTCTTGGAGCTCTTTTTGTCTGCCTAGGTTTTTTGACTGCTTCTGCATCGGAATGGGATATGCAAGCTGATTCCAGCTCTGTGCGGTTTATTGGTGTTCAGGAAGGATCAGCTTTTCGGGGGCGGTTTGAAGATTTTTCCGCCATGGTCAGCTTTGATCCAGCCAGCTTTGACGAAGGCAGGATTGTGGGTAGTGTACAGGTTGCATCGGTTAATTCTGGTGACCAGGAGCGCGACTCTACCCTTCTGGATCAAGAGTGGTTTGATCCAGGGACGCACCCAGTTTCCCAGTTTGAGTCCGATCAAATCCAAAAATTGGAGGATGGCACCTTTCAGGCCCACGGGCAATTAACATTGCGAGGGGTAACCAATCCCGTAACCATGGATTTTAGTTTTGAGACATCTGACTCGGGTGCCCAATTGTCTGGTAGTTTTGAGATCAGAAGGTTAGATTTTGGCGTGGGTTGGCCAGCAACTAATTGGGTAGATGATGAGGTTTCGGTTCAGGTAGAGCTTGATTTGAGGTAACGTTTTTTTGCACACTATTTTAAGTCACCAACGGAGCAATTCAATGTCTGGCAAAAAGAAAAATGAGCAGCACCTTAAGATCAGCAAGCGCGAGTTCTTAGAGGCCTTTGCTGCCATTGGAGGCGTTTCAGCGGTTCTATCAGCACTCGATGGATGGGGTGTAGGAATCGCATCTGCGGCCGAGACTCCTCCGGAACTAATGGGGCGCGCTGAAGGTACCAGTGTGTTGATATTAGGGGCTGGCCTTTCCGGAATGACGGCTGCCTATGAGCTCACTCAACGTGGCTATAGTTGCCACATCTTGGAAGCACGCCCTTATGCGGGGGGGCGATGCCAGACTTCCCGCGCTGGCTTTCAGATGAAGGATGATCAGGGTGAAACGCAAACCTGTGATTTTGATGAGGGGCTGCACTTTAATAACGGTGCATGGCGTCTCCCAAGCTTTCATCATTCAGTATTTCACTATGTCCGAAAATTTGGCGTTCCCATGGAAATCATGGTCCAAGAAAATGACTTGGGGTATCTAAGGCGCGACAACGCCCAGGGGCCACTGGCTGGGCGGCGACTCCGGAGGCGAGAGATCAAGGCAGATATGAGGGGCTACACCTCAGAGCTATTGGCGAAGCTAGTTGATCAGGGTGCTCTGGACAATGAACTTACCGGCCGAGATAAGGACCAGCTTATCGACTATCTAGTAGGAGAGGGTTTTCTGGATGCACGGGACTTAAGCTACAAGGGCACTATTAATCGGGGTTATGCAGTCTTCGAACCAATGGGGGCACGTACAGCCTCTGAAGCCTTAGCGTTCAAGGAAATACTGCAATCGGGCTTGGGTAACACTTTCCAAGGTGTTACGCAGGTGGCGCGGCCCCATACTATGTATCAACCTGTCGGCGGCATGGATCAGATAGCACGAGCGTTTGAGCGAGAGGTCGGTCGTATGACTACCTATAACGCCGAGGTCCAGGAGCTTAGACAAGATGACAACGGAGTGCGGGTTCCATATAGGGATACTAATACCGGTGAAGTTCGGGTTGCAGAAGCCGACTATTGTATTACAACTATTCCCTTGATCATTCTTAAGCAGCTAGCTGTCGATCTACCAGATAGTTGCAAGGAAGCCGTCGCTGCTCCAGATATAACAAAGGTTAGCAAGCTTGCACTGCAAATGAATCGTCGTTTTTGGGAAGAAGACGATGATATCTATGGGGGTTCCAGTACGCTTGGGATACCCGGGCATACTGTTATTTATCCTTCTTACGGTTACTTCGGTAGTAAGGGGATCATACAAAGTATGTATGCCATTGGTCGTTCGGCAGAACAAAGGGAAGGCTTGCCCTTGGGCGAGCAGGTCGAATGGGCAATTGAGCATAGTGAAAAAATACACCCGGGCCAATTCCGTCGACACTATGATGACAAGGCTTTTTCAATAGCGTGGCATCATACCCCTTACAATCAAGGCGGCTGGACAGCTTGGTCCAATCAGGATCGTCAAAAATATGTGCCGTTGTTGTTGGAGCCCCAAGGCAGAGTCTATTTTAGTGGTGACTACGTGAGCGGCCTGACAGCCTGGCAGGCTGGAGCCATTGAGTCTGCTTGGACGCAAATTGAAAAGTTGCATGCCCGAGTGATGCGCGCTTAAGTTTACGAAGCGTAAGTTAAGCTTCAGATAAGGCTGGCCAACAGAATTCAGGGAAATTTGTGAGGTAGTAGTGGGAATGATCCGCACGAAAAGCATTTTTCTTTTAATAAGCACGTTTTTTTTAGTAGTTCTACTATCAACAGGCGCTGCAGCACAAGAACCAACACAACTCGAAGAATATAGTGAAAAACAACGAATGATAGAGTTTGGGCATCGACACGACTCAGCCTGGGATCTATATCTGACGCTTAGAGATGAAGCAGGTGGCGGCACTCGGCTGACGTGGGACAATCTGCCAGATTGGGCTGGCCTGTATACGAGACCAGTTGAACATATTGCGTTATTTGACCCGGATCAGTCCCGGGAGGGACTACCCACCGCGAGTCTGACTCCAGAGTTTCGCGAACGGATGCTGGAAAGAATCACCCTCTCTCGTCAAGGCATTGGGTATGACCTTCTGGGAAAATGCATTCCGCCTGGATATCCACGCTGGCTGACATCGCCGTTCCTGCGAGAGTTCATTGTTACGCCGGATCAGACATGGTTAATCACTGAAGTGTTCAATGAGATTCGCCGTGTGTACACTGATGGTCGCGGGCACATTCCAGTTGACGATCGCTATCCTACGTTTGATGGTGACTCGATAGGGTTTTGGGATGGCGATCGGCTAATTATCCATACCACACAACTGAATTCGGGCCAGTACACTCGCGATCAGCCAGATTATACAAATCAAGTTGAGAGCGTTGAGATATGGCAGAAGGTCGATGATCGGAATATCGAAGTGGATGTATGGGTTTACGATCCTCCGGCATTGACCGAAGCCTGGTACGTGAAGCAGTTCTACGCAAAACTGTCCAACGAGGATAAGTTACTGCGCATCCATTATTGGCATTGCTTTGAGAACCAAAATAACGACGTCTATGAAACAGAAGAAGGGCGCACTCAGTTCAGAGACTTTACCTTCACGGATGAGGATGATAGTAGAATCCGTTAAACGATGTAAATGTAACTTGCGCTATCCAATTTATAGACTAACAGCAAGTGATCGGCCCCTTATCTCATCAGATGAATGCTTACGGTGGTCTGTTAGCGATATAAATGATTCCTTAGTCATATTTTCTTCCAGTTGACTAAGCTAGGCTCTTCTGGCCTTCAATTCACCGCTCGATCTAAGTTTGAGTTTTCAGTATCTTTATTCTTTCAAAAAATGCGTCAACGCGTAACTCCACTTCCTTGACTAACTGTACTCGCTTCATCATTTTGATCCCGAGTGGTTTTGTGCAGTCCACCCCCATAAATGCCCGCACGTTCAAGGGAAGCTCTGGGTGACCATCATGCACACCTAACTTAGAGTTGGACCCCAATTCGCCTTGCGCTAACGGCTCCAGGTCCACGCCGAGCACGTTAGAAATAATTGTCAGATCGCGGTCCGGAATGAATCGATGCGCTAACGCCCAGGCGCGTTCCAGGGGTTCCCGGATATCTATATCATCATCGAAAACAAACACGTGCTTGCAACGACCCTGCATTGAAGAATAGGCTCGCATCATAGCAAGCTTGGGTTCGCCGACACGCCGCTTCTTCATTGCAATGTGGACCGTGAAACCTACGCCTGCCGCAGGTTCAACGTACACATCGATCACGTTCGGCAGTACTGTTTTGAGGTCCTGGTAGACGTGCAGGGCACGAAAGAAGCTCGCGATGGAGTTACATTCGTTAAAAGGTCTTCCAATGTGCACGTGCTGATAAATTGGGTTCTTTCGCATGGTAATCGCAGTCACATTAAAAACGGGTTGCCGACGAGGTAGGTCGTAAAATCCATTGAATGATGCGAATGCACCTTGGGTAGCCCATTTTGACGGGTTTAATACTCCCTCTACTACGATCTCAGCGCCCGCAGGAACATCCACGTCGATCGTTTCGCATTTTACCAATTTAACAGACTCATTCCTTAGTCCCCCGATATAGGAGAAGTCGTCGTTCTCATGAGGAAGGGCTCTGTTTGCCCCCGCAAGTATGAACTCTGGCGTCACGCCGAACACAAATGCCATTGAAAATTCAGGATGTTTCTCGGAAGCTTGTTTCCCGTCAGAAGCCTGAGTCTCAGACGCTGCGCTTTCCCTCATACTCTTGGCATCACCTGAGCCCCAAAAGACTCTCATTGAGCCCCCCTTTTTTCGGGTCACTTCGAACCGATGATAAGAAAGATTGTGGGCGTTTTCCTTGGGCTTACTCACAACAAGGCTAGTTATGAAGCGACCCTCTAGAAAATTTGAGGATCCTCTGCCATCGTTTGGATTAAGGCGTAGTATGGGTAGAGCTGATAAATCAATCTCGTCCCCCGTTATGATGACCTCCTTGCATGGAGCTTCACCCGAATCCACAAAACTCGGCGCCACTCTACCTGACTTAAGAACCTCTGCCATCTTTTTCGCGACCTTAGGCAGTATATTGGTCTCCGCATCAACGCCATGCGCCATTGCTATGCGCTTGCTGGTGTGGCCGACTGTATTAGCAAGCACGGGTATATCAAAACCCACTGGCCTCTCGAATAAAATCGGCTTATCAATACCTTTGGAATCAGCTCGGGCGATAAACGCTCCCATGTCATCGAGCGTCTCCACTTCAAAGGGTATCCGGAACAAGTCACCCTTATTGTCGTGAGTATCTATGAACTGCCGAAAATTAAAAGCGCTTATAGTAAAACCCCGATACTACTACGATCCATGCGGATCATACTTCCGGCCCTATGGACCCGCCGGCCGCTATGCTTCGCCTATCGAATCAATTTTAGATAAAGACAGAGCGCTGCATCTCGACCGGAACACTTACCATGGTGCAAGTTGGTCTATAACTTCGACCAGAGCTTATCAACACGCTTCTCGACCTGATCAGCCAGTTCCACACGGTCCATCATCTTGACCCCGAGTGGTTTTGTGCAGTCCACCCCCATAAATGCCCGCACGTTCAAGGGAAGCGTTGGATGACCATCATGTACGCCTAGCTTAGAGTTGGATCCCATTACACCCTGCGCTAACGGCTCTAGGGCCATACCGACCACATTAGGAATAATTGTCAGGTCGCGATCCGGGATGAACCGATGGGCTAGTGCCCAGGCGCGCTCCAGGGGTTCCCGGATATCTATATCATCATCGAAAACAAACACATGCTTGCAAAAGCCCTGAAGTGCCGTATAAGCACGCATCATAGCAAGCTTTGGCTCACCAACGCGGCCTTTTTTCATTGCAATGTGGATCGTGAAACCTATGCCCGCCGCGGGATCACAATGCACATCGACTACGTTTGGCAGTACTGCCTTGAGGTCCTGATAGACATGTACGCCGCGAAAGTAACTCGCAATAGCATTACATTCATTGAGCGGCATCCCAATGTGTACGTGTTGATAAATTGGGTTCTTTCGCATGGTAATCGCAGTCACGTCGAAAACGGGGCGCTTCCGAGGCCGGTCATAGAATCCGTTAAATGACGCAAATGCACCTTGTACTGTCCAATTGAAAGGCTTCATCACGCCTTCTACGATAATCTCAGCGTCTGCGGGAACATCCACGTCGATCGTTTCGCATTTCACCAATTTAACAGGCTCATTTCTCAACCCTCCGATATAAGCGAAATCATTACTTTCGTGAGGTAGGGCTTTATTTGCTCCCGCAAGTATGAACTCAGGTGTTACACCAAATACGAATGCGACCGGAAATGCCTTACCTTTTTCGCGTCCGTCAGCCGGTTCAGGATCATCTATTTTATTGCCCCAAAATCCCTCCATACTCTTTGCATCTCCCGTGCCGCGGAAGATCCAGATAGAACCGCCATTTTTCCGTGTTATTTCGAATCTATGATAAGAAAGATTGTAAGCGTTCTCCTTTGGCTTACTCAGTGCCAAGCTTGAGATAAATCGGCCCTCGAGAAAGTTAGGGGATCCCTTGCCATCCTCTGGATTGAGTCGCAAAACAGGCAGAATAGATAAATCAACATCATTTCCCTTCATAATGACTTCTTTGCACGGCGCCTCACTGGAATCGACATAAACAGGCGCCACTCCACCCGACTTTAAAATCCCCATCATCTTGGCCGCCACATTGGGTAACATATTGGCGTCCGCTTCAACACCATGTGCAGCCGCCATGCGTTTACTCGTGAGACCGACCGAATTAGCGAGTACCGGTATGTCAAAGCCTTTGGGTTTCTCAAACAAGATGGGTGTATCGATACCTTTATAGTCGGCTCTGGCAATAAATGATCCCATGTCATCGAGCGTATCCACTTCAAACGGTACCCGGAGTAACTCGCCTTTATTATCCAGGTCATCTATAAACCCACGAAAATCCAGTGCGCCTGTTGTCTGATTCTTTTTTTGTTTGATATTTTTTGCACTCATCATAAATTCCTTGTTTTTGTCTTCATTCCAGACCAACGCCGAACAATATCGATCTCTAAGTCAAGCAGATCAAGTACCCGGCCCACCGAATGGTTAA
>CAYXIJ010000004.1:0-101520 GCA_964465375.1 uncultured Gammaproteobacteria bacterium
CAATAGCTGAGCCGATCTACGCTGAAGCTCGCCAAACCTACCCTGCAGAGCTTCTAGCGCTCGTGGGTTTGTAGTCTAGTTACAAGAACGCCGAAGAGGCTTTTTTCCACCTTGCGGGGAACGGATCAAACGGGATTCGAACCCACAATCTAAAGATGCCGAGCTTACTAGAAAAGTAGATTCAACAATCTGTACAGAAATTGAAAAACGCAACCTCTGCGTCACTTTCAAGCATTTGCGGGTACGGATTTGGGCCTCTGTTTGTAATATACTGGGGTCGGGGCGATACAAAACCCATGAATATGACAACAAAGAAACGCCGGGAAAAATAATCATGCCAAAGAACAAAGCATCTGATTTTGATCAACGTATATTTGATTTGTACGATGAGTACTGCCACGGAAGAATGGACCGTCGAGAGTTTCTCGATAAATCAGCCACCATCATGATTGGTGGCGTTTCAGCGTTATGGATGGCTCAGGCGCTGCTACCCCGCTATGCAGAGGCTCAAACCATTTCCTTTACGGATCCCCGCATAAAGGGAACCTATGTTGAGTACGCGTCTCCAGGCGGTACATCCGGCACGATGCGCGGTTACTTGGTTCAGCCGACAGGAGATGGGCCATTCCCGGCTACACTAATTATTCACGAAAACCGTGGTTTGAATCCCTACATTGAGGATGTGGCCAGACGTGCTGCAATTGCTGGATTCCTTGCGTTAGCGCCAGATGGTCTTGCGCCTGTAGGTGGTTACCCAGGGAATGACGATGATGGCCGCGAGCTGCAACGAAATCTTGACTCCGATGAACTAGCCCAAGACATGATCAATAGTGCCCGCTACCTAAAGGGACATGAATTATCCAATGGTCAGTTAGGTGCTACTGGCTTCTGCTGGGGTGGCGGGATGACCAACCGATTGGCTGTTGTGCTAGGCAGTGATCTGCAAGCTGGGGTGCCGTTTTACGGTGCTGCGGTTCCGGCCGAGGCCACAAGTAGCATCAAGGCAGCTATGATGATCAATATGGCAGGTACGGATCAGCGTATAAATGCGATGTGGCCAGATTATGAGGTAGCTCTCAGAGAGAATGGCGTGGATTACCGCGCGCATATCTACGAGGGTACACTTCACGGATTCCACAATAATTCTACTCCTCGCTATAACAAGCCGGCCGCGGATCTTGCGTGGAATCGCACAGTTGGCTTCTTCCGAGAGCATCTGCAATAAACAGAAAAAATTATGAAGCGCTTAAAAAGCTACCTCGTGGTCCGCAGCACAAAGGTTTAGCTAATGTTATGTGTTTACAGCCTCTTTTCCGGTCCCATTTTTTGTGAAATGCGATATGGCCTGTGCTATCTAGGGGAAAATTTATGCTCTACACAATAGCAGGCTAAAAAAATAAGTAGAGGTCTCTCATAGGGTGAAGAAAAAAGGAGGAAAAACTGAAACTAAAATAAAAAAATCCAGCCCTATCCTGGATATGGGGCACTGGATGCTGCCCCGACGTGAACTACTCAAACATATGGCCGAGGGCTTTGTTGTAGGTACGCTCGGCACAAAATGGATCAATCTAGCCGCTCAAGAAAATCCTGAAGCCAATCTGGAGAATGAGCCATTTTGGGAACAGATTAAAAAACAATTCCCAATTCGCCCAAACCTTATCATGATGAACTCGGCTAATTTGTGTCCAACACATTATGGCGTACTTGAAACTTTGTTCGGACTCACGCGAAATCTTGAGGGTGACGTCTCGTTTCAAAATCGGGCAAAATTTAGAGAGGAAAAAGCGAGCGCCAGGTCATTGTTAGCTCAATATGTCGGAGCTGATTCAGAAGAAATTGCCATTACCCGCAATACCAGCGAGGGAAATAATATAATTGTCAATGGATTGGAACTTGGTAAAGGCGATGAAGTCGTCATATGGGACGAAAATCACCCTTCCAATTACGCTGCCTGGGACGTCCGTGCTCGACGTCAAGGCTTTAGCGTCAAAAAAGTTGCGACGCCGGAAGAATCAATTACCCCAGAGAATCTAAGACGCCATTTTATAGATGCTTTGACGCCAAATACCCGAATCTTTGCTGCGAGTCATGTCTCCAATGTATCCGGTTTGGCTTTGCCCATAAAGGCGCTGTGTCTAGAGTGCCGCTCTCGGGGGATACTAACCTTAGTAGATGGGGCACAATCATTAGGTGCACTAAACCTGAATTTGCATGACATGGCCTGTGACTTCTATACCGGCAGCCTTCACAAGTGGCCCATGGGACCCAAGGAAACTGGATTGCTTTATGTGCGTCGTAGTTTGACAGAAAGAGTTTGGCCCTCATTGGTAAGTGTTGGCTATGAGGCGGCCGAAATCCAAGGTGCTCAAAAATTTGAAGTCTTTGGGCAACGATCTGATCCTACAATCGCCGCCATAGGCCCTACTATCGAGTTCCATAACATCATTAGTAAAGAAATTATTGAAGCACGACTGCGTTTTATTATCCAACGTTTGCGTAATGGAATTTCTTTGATTCCTGGCGCTTCGATTCTTACGCCCCCTGATCCATCTATGAGCGCCGGAGTATTAGTCTTCAGCCTATCTGGAATTGGGGGCAGACAAGCATTTGAAGCACTTTACCATGAATATGGTATCGCAGTAGCACCAGCAGGAATCAACGATGGTGTTCGGTTAAGCCCACATATTTTCAATACTATGTCAGACGTTGAATCAGTTATTTCGGCGCTAACAGAAGTTGCTAGCGGTAAATTACTGGGCAACTGACTTTGATACGTCTAATGCAGCCTGCCGAAGTGAGTTTAGTAGACCACGAGCCCAAGGCGAGAGGCGCTCTTCCTTAGGCCGAACTACAGCAATGGGAAAGGGATTTGAATAGAATTCAAGTGGCAGGATAGACAGCAATCGACTCTCAAGTTCCATGCCAACTCTGGAAGCAGCAACAACAGCCAATCTATCTGTTCCACAAAGAATGGAACGCAACACCGTGAGCGTATTAATTTCAATCCAAGTTTGCGGTGGTTTAAGTCCAGCCTTCTGAAATGCCTCATCAAATGCTTGATGAATCTTAGTATCCCGAGGTGGCAATATCCATCCACAGTCTTCCAGATCTGATAAAGTCAAACTGGACTTCAATACTAAAGGGTGCTCGGACCGGCAAACAAGAACTAAATGATCTTGTAGTAACACTTCAGACACTAAAGTCTCTGATGAATGCGTTACGAGAGTAGAACCCAAGAAAAAATCTACGGCCCCCGTTTCAACACTGCGAAAAAGGTCATCTAACGTACCCTCTCGAACAATAGCTCGCAAATCAGGATGCTTCTCAAGATAACGTGTGAGCCCAAGCGTTAATAGGGGATGATCGGCATTTGGCAGTAATCCGACTGAAACACTACCTTTGCCGCCTAACAAAGAATCAATCTCATCCTCTGCGTGCTGCAACTCAGATAAGACTAGTTTCGCACGACGATAAAAGCTTTCTCCATATCGGGTAAGTTCAATTCCATCCACCGTACGGTGCACCAATTCGACTCCATAGTGTCGTTCCAACTCACGAACACTTTTTGTAACAGCTGGCTGACTGAGATTCAGTGTCCGAGCCGCCGCACTTACGTTTTTATGTTCGGCAACCGTCACAAAAGTCTCAATTCGACGCAGACTTATACCCATATCGAATGATTAGGAGCTTCCGCCCCAAAAGATAATGAATGCCCTATTCCTTTCCACCCCAATGCTCGCGGTGAGTATCTTCGGCTGCCCGCCGAATAAGGGCATGGCGATTTGATAATAACAGGGTTTGAGGGGGGCACACCCTGGCCCTGATTAACCCTAAATCATTTGCTGCATCAAATAAACTAGGATACCAGCGTTCCCAACCGGGAAGCGCACTCTCAACTTGCCTACGCAATACTAAGCTCATAAGTAAAAAAATCTAAATAATTTCTCTAAATAACTATGATATTCATTTCCAATTATTACATACCGGCCGATTGCCGAATCGCCATCTCAGAAGTTCCCTTGAGTCTGCCAAAATTAATCTAGCATCCTTCATTTATTCTCAAGACTCGGGTGCACTGAGAAGCGCCGCCAATGGCGTAGTTCGATCGCTAGCTTCCAAAGCAATCTTAGCGGTCATCGTTAGTGGAACTGAAAGCAACATACCCACTGGCCCGAACACCCAACCCCAGAAAATAAGAGAAAGAAAAACTACTAGTGTTGACAAATCCAAGTTTTTACCCATAACCCGAGGCTCAATTATGCCTCCCAAGGAAATATTTATTGCTAAGTAGCCCAATGCGACTAATAAAGACTGACCAAGACCGAACTGCACCAAGGCTAATACAGTCGGAGGAATAGCAGCAATAATAGACCCGATACTGGGAACATAATTTAGGGTAAAGGCAAATACTCCCCATAAAACAGGAAAATCTAATCCCAAAATTCCAGTCAACAACCCTGCTGTTAAGCCCGTAACCAAACTGATTAGCGTCTTGATGCCAAGGTACCGTTGCACACTAGAAGTAAAACGAACGAAATAATCCGGGTCTGCGCGTGCAGCAGCCAGAACAGAACGCATCTTTATTGGAAAGCTGGATGATTCTAATAAAATAAAAATCACGGTAAATATGATTAGAAAAAAATTTGCAAACAGCCCCTGCAATCCATTGAGCAAGGTTGCGACCAAACCCATAGCAGCGCCAGGCTGCACTTTATCCAGGAGCTCTTGAATTGTAACCGTCTGCCCAAAAAAACCTGCTAAATCAATAAGTTCTTCGTTAAGACGCTGCTCATAAAATGGCAGTCGGTCTGTAAATTCGGCAATCGAACCACCCAAGAACATACCGCCTGCAGTCAGTAGACTAATAATCGCAAAAACCACTATGGCAATTGCAACACCAGCCGGCACCCTGTGATGGGTTAACCAATTCATAGGCGGCCTACATATCACAGCAAGAAACACAGAAACCATGAAAGGCACCAGAATAGAGCTAGCTGCCTGCATTCCCAGGATCACAACAACGATCGCTGCAGCAGATAACAAGGTAGCCGTACTAGAACCAGATTTGACTGACAAACTCATTAGCACCCCCTATCCGCCCAATTTAAGCACTCTTGGTGCAAGATCCCAATGTATTTGCATTTTCCCGCGTGCAACAAAGCTTCTCGGCTAGTATGCCCTAAAAATGGCTTCTACCTCTCAAAAAATCTCTTTTCACTGAGTTTTTACCAGCATTATGTAGTCCGCCCAGAATAACTGAGGTTGCCATTGTTGTCTTCAGGCTCACATAAGAGTTTCTCAAAGTTTGCTTCGAAACTTCGCGATCAGCACTTCCCTCTCTCCGCCGGAACATGTCCTAGCTAGATAAATATCTGCCAAGATTGATTCATAAGTCCCCTTAGGGTCCTGTGTCTTTCCCTTTAATTGTATTAGGGTATATATCGTGCCGCCTTATCCTATGTTAATTTTTCCGCCGCAGAACTAATGCTGGAAGCATTAATAGCTGGAACATAAAGGGCTTCACGCTGGTTGATCTTGAGTGACTTCCTAGTAATACTCTCCAAGTTAGGCCTTTTATTTTCTGGGCCTTCTTCTTTGCCCATTCCACCACCAAATTCCACAATAATTTCAACATCCTTATCCATTGCAACTTTCATGCAATCTACCCAACGAACAGGATTAAATAGCTGAAAAAATAACCGTGACCGTATCGCCGCGCTATCAACTTCGTGGAGTGTCCCGGTGTAATTCGACAACACATCTGTCTCTAAGTCCCTGAACTCCACCCCATCTAGAACTTTTCTAAACTCCTGGGCAGCACCTACCATTAAATAAGTGTGGAAAGCTCCTTCAGTTTTCAGGCGAATGCCACGCTTACCAGGATAAAACTGAGCGAGATCTTCCATAAGCGCTTCTAAATCATCGTGCTCTCCTGCAATAACCGTCTGCTGTGGAAGGTTACATCCGCCTATTCCGCAGTAGTGCTTGTCTGCTAATTTAGTAGCTGACTCAAAATCTAATGTGGTAGCCAACATAGTGCCCCCTCCCAGCTTGCCCATAAGCTCTCCGCGATGCTTAACCAAACGCAAAGCTGTTTCAAAACTTAGAGCGCCACCTGCAACTAGAGCCGAATATTCGCCCACACTATGGCCCGCTAAAACTGTTGGCTGCACAGCCCCCCTCGATTCACTTTTAAAGGATTCCAAGCACGCTATATGATGTGTCAGAAGTGCCGGTTGCGTAAACTGTGTAGAGTCAAGCTGCCCTTTTGGATCCTTGAAGCACAATTCGGTCATGTTATAACCGACAACCTCGCTTGCTTGGTCAAAAACTTCTCTAGCACAGGGAAACTGCTCTACTAGATCCATTCCCATACCCCGATATTGCGAACCTTGTCCCGGAAAGATAAAAAAAATCTTACTATCCAATATTTTCACCTCTACCGCTGCTAATACGCATGAAATCTGCTCAGGAAAGCTAGCCCCCAAGATACATCTTCGCAAGACGCGCCCAGTAGGTTGCCCCTAGAACTAAGATATCATCGTTGAAATCATAATTGGGATTGTGCACCATGCACGACCCTTCACCCGCACCATTACCAATAAACACATAACAACCAGGCTTTTTTTCTAACATATAGGCAAAATCTTCCGAACCCATACTAGGTTCCGAGTCAATATCCACATTTTCCGTCCCAACGATATCGCTCGCTACCCTTCCAGCCAATATTATGTCCTCAGGAGAATTAATTACTGCAGGATACCCACTCCCAAATGTTACGCTCCCTCTTGCACCCATTCCCTCGCAAACTCTTTCCACTATGTTCTTTATGCGTAACTTTAGTGCCTCGCGAATTTCTGGCTCAAAACAGCGAAGACCGCCTCCAAGCTCCACAAATTTTGGAATAATATTGTGAGCACTACCTGCATGAATCTTAGTCACACTCACTACTGCAGAACGTAGGGGATCCACATTACGGCTCACGATACTCTGCAATGCAGTAATCACCTGAGAGGCAGTGACTATAGGGTCAATACCCTCGTGTGGCAGCGCACCGTGGGCTCCCCTGCCCTCAATGGATATATCAAAACAATCTAGAGATGCCATCATCGGCCCAGGCCTCATGGCAAATTTTCCAACATCTACCCCTGGCCAATTATGCATGCCAAAAACCGCATCCATCGGAAATTGCTCGAAAAGACCCTCTTCAATCATCACCTTCGCACCGCCTGCTGCTTCCTCAGCAGGCTGAAAAATAACATTAATCGTGCCGGAAAAATCTAAATGCTCGGACAAATAGCGCGCTGCGGCTAGCAACATAACAGTATGTCCGTCATGACCACATGCATGCATTTTTCCATCTTCCTTCGATTTATGCTCAAAATTGTTTTCTTCTTGCATAGGTAGGGCATCCATATCTGCACGCAAACCCACTCGGCGGCCCTCACCCCGAATCAAAGTGCCTACAACACCCGTTTTAGCAAGTCCTTGATTCACCGTGAATCCCCAACTATCTAGAAGATCGGAGACTAAACTCGAGGTTCGCTCTTCTTCGAAGGCAAGCTCCGGATGAGCATGAATATCACGCCGCAATGCAATCAATTCCTCCCGGAATGCTTCAATCTCTGGGATAATTCGCATGAATAATACTCCTACCTGATGAAAACAAGATCCGATGCTCCAAAAAATTTATTTGACAGAAAAAACACTTCATGGCGCATATACAGCAGAAAATTTCTAGAATAAGGCTCAACGATTGAAGGTATAGAAATCACTCACCCCAAAGAAAATTATTTTAGACTGAAGAAAGTTATCGGTATCGCACATTACTGGCACTTTTTATTCCCTCCTTTTCGTCGACAAAAACTAACAGCCCAAGTCCAACTATAAACATAAATACCACTACCACTACTCCTATTCTCTGAGAGCCTGACATCTGTGTGAGAACCCCTAGTAAAAACGGGCCTAAAAAAGCAGTGAGCTTCCCAGAGAAAGCATAAAAACCAAAGAATTCATTTTCAGCCCCAGATGGAATGAATCTTCCCATGAGTGAGCGGCTTGCAGACTGATTGGGCCCAGCAAAGATCCCAATAATAATACCTGCAACCCAGAACCAAAATTTAGTAGTTGCCAGCACACCTAACACGCTTGCAATGATTAATCCGATCAATGAAATAACGATCGTTCTCTTGGCACCAATATGATCATCCAAATGACCCATCGCAAATGCGCCAGCTCCTGCTGTGATATTTAGGACGATTCCGAAAAGAATTATTTCCTGAATGGAAAAACCAAAAGTTGCCGCGGCATAGATACCCCCAAATGCAAAAATGGTAACTAAGCCATCGTTATAAATCATACGTGCGAATAAAAAACGAACGGTCTGCCGATACCGACGAACTTGTCCTATCGTCTTTCGTATTTGTAAAAAAGCCTTGCCCAATGCAAGGCCGACTGGAGCTTTCTGAGTCCTATCTTCTTTTACCCAGATCATGAGCGGTAAGCTGAAAAGAAGAAACCAGATAGCTACAAGTAGATTAGTAGCACGTATATTCTCCCCTGCTTCTTTTGAGAAGCCAAACCAAGGCGTATCAGGCCCAACAAATCCTACAAAAGCCAAAACTAGTGCGGCAACACCACCAATATAGCCCAATCCCCAACCGTATCCAGATATACGCCCCATATGCCCCGGAGGAGCTATCTCCGGCAAAAAGGCGTTGTAGAACACTCCGCCAAACTCGAAAGCGATATTGGCCACAACCATAAGTCCCAGAGCAAGAAGGACTGAGCCCGGCTCTACGGTGTATAACGAAGCTGTCGCTATCACACATATCAAGGTCGCAATTAGGACAAAAAGTTTTCGGAACCTACCATGATCAGCTAGTGCGCCTAAAAAAGGCGCGCAAACCGCTACCACCAAGGCAGTGACTGTGATTCCCCTTGACCAAAGGACGGTTCCTGAGATGGGATCACTAGCTATTACCTGCGTGAAATAGGTCGCATAGATGAATGTCACGACCAAGGTTGTGAATGCTGAATTAGCAAAGTCATAAAGGGCCCAAGACCAAATCACTCTAAGAGCATGGGCCCTACTCCCAGTTATAAAATAATTATTCAATTATTTAGTAAAGGCTATACTTGAGAATGCACTACACCGCTTTGCATTTGAGAGTCCTCGTTACGCTTTGTTCGATACCCCATGTCTCGCTATTTGGATGAATGCGCCGAACTGATTAAAAGATCCGAGTCTATCCCTTCGCGGGGACGAAATTTTTGCACACGACCACTATTTACCTCTGCAATGTAGAAATTACCTTCTTCATCCACGCTCATTCCATGCACGCCCCACATCCCGCCAGGAAATATGCCCCATGTGCCCCAAGAGCCCAGGAAGTTTCCATCGAGATCGTACTTAAGGAGTTTCGTTGTCCCAGCATCCATAATCCACACCGCACTGTTTGCCACAATTAAATACTGGGCGTCCGAAGGAGGGTCGCCTACTCGCCACTGATCAAGAAAATTACCATCCTGATCGAAGACTTGTATTCGATTGTTCATCCGGTCGCTAACGTAAGTCCGTCCCGACTCCAGATCGATATCTATGCCGTGCAAAGCATTGAAATATCCCGGACGCGTATCGTCCGGCAATGTACCTTCCTGCCCCCACTGCAACAAGTAGTTGCCATCGTGATCAAACTTCATTACTCGAGAGTTCACGTAGCCATCGGTGACGAATATCGCATCCTCTGAAAAAGCCATAAAGGTCGGTCTTGCAAAGTGGCTCTCATCTTGTCCAGGCTCGTTTGGCACACCAAGCGTCTGTACGATCTCTGTGCCATCGTTAGTAAATTTGTAAATAGCGTGAGCGAAATCGTCGACGATCCAGATGTGCTTATCTGGATCGTAGGGATTGATATGAACGGCGTGCGGCTTGATCCACATCGAATCCCATTGATCCCACATCTCGATGATATTCCCTTCGCGATCGATAACAACTACACAATGCTCCCAGCGCGCATCCACACCGCGTACATAGCCCGCACTTTCCCACAAATCCCATCCGTGGTCGTTATTATGATCGGGACTGGCCTGAGTGGCGTCCCGCCATGGCATCGTATTATCTCGCCACGCATAGTTACGACCAACTGGAAATAATAAGCGGGTACCTTGATCTTCAACAAAACGAATCTCGGGCCGATCAATCTTAGGCAGTACCCCTCTCTGAATAACAAATATCCGATCCGCACTTTCTGCGAAAACTCCCTGGACAGCACCCCATGTCCAACCCTCATTCCCGCGTAGGGTAGAAATATCTTTTGGCCAATCCGGGACTGGCTCATAGGGACCAAACGGGTCCTGTCCGCCTTTTCCTGTTACTTCCGTATAATTCGGTCCCTGAGCAAATGAACCAAACACAGCAAGTTGAGCAAGGCCGACAAAACTAAAAGTCAACGCCTTTCTATTCATTAATCTTAGCCTTTATTACCCTAAATAAGTGGCTTACCGCCAAAACGTTTCTTCCATTTTGGAACTGCATCAGCATTGCAGACATGATTTGGTACAGTGCCCTTGAGGGCCATCAACGTCGATTCTGTCGCCCAAGGAATCGCAGCTACCAGCGTGCCCGCTCCATTTGCGCTAATCATATGCGGGGAAAGTATAACTTTGTCCCCTAGGGAGCACACGCGCGCGCCTTTCGGTGGAGGCTCTTCAGGTAATACATCAAGAGCCGCTCCAACCAGTCGATTCTCTTCAAGTGCATCGCAAAGCGCATCCAGATCTAATATGGCACCCCTAGCTGTGTTAACAAGAACAGCTCCAGGCTTCATTAAAGCAAGCTCTTCTTTTCCAATTAGGTCGCGCGTTTGTGGATTAAGACTGCAATGCAGGGTAACCACATCAGACTCTCTCAGAAGGGTTGGTAGATCGACACCAACTGAGTTGTGACGTACAAACGTAGCGTGATCTACGTACGGATCACAGGCCAAAATTCGAACTCGCCATGGAGCTAATAGATCAGCCACCCGGGAGCCAACTCGTCCCAATCCAATAATACCCACTGTGATACCCGCGTAACCGTCTCTGCGCCTACCCAGATAAATACCTCGTAAGTCAGAGCTACGCCACCCGCCTTTCTTTACATACGCATCTCGCTCCCTCAAGCGCTTAAAAAGTGCAAGAATAAACCCAAGCGTACCTTCTGCAACGCCTCCCCAGTTAGCCTCAGTGGGACAGTGGGTGATGATTACCCCCAAATCTGTAGCTACTTCTAAATCTACATCCTCGATGCCGATCGTATATTTAGAAACGACCCGAAGATCAGGAAATTTTTTAAAAAAATCCCGGTCGAGCAATCCTCCTCGTATGGTTGCTCCCATTAACACATCGGCCCCGCTGCCAATATCTATGAGTGCTTCTCGGGTCATGCCAACGCCACGGGTTAACTCGCCGATGATTACTTTGCAGCCCTCAGCCCGTAGAAAACGGTGGGATTCGCCGGATTCATCCACCGGTGCATAAATGCAAACCTTGGGTTTAGTTGCTGCTACTCGCAAGATCCTGGTAGAGCCCTGTCAGAAAGCGCTCTGGATTCCCCCATTTACTTTCAAAATCCGCAGTGACCCCAGCACTAAAAACTTGATCTAGCGTTCTATTTTGACTGATAAGATTTGAGACGCGCTCGGCTACCGTAAGAATCATATCCCTGAACTCAATCACATCGTCACGAGTAGAAAGACCACCATGGCCTGGGATAATCTTTGTATCTGGCTCGGCCAAACGAATGGCAATCTCCAAAGCTTCCAGCGTCCCTTGGACAGTCCCTCCATTACTCACATCGATAAAGGGAAAGCCAGTGGTCCTAAACACATCGCCAAGATGCAATACACCAGAGGTCCTAAAGTGCACAAAAGAGTCGCCGTCTGTATGAGCAGGTGGTACGGAAAAAGCATGAACCTCTTCGCCATTGACATTCAAAGTAACGGCATCACTATAGGTAAGTACTGGTAAAGCTACTTCTGGATACGGTACTGCTTGACCACCCCCCAGTCCTTCCGCCAACCTTAATCTCACCCGATCCTGTGCCAATATCATTACACCCATTGCCCCAAAATTCTCGTTGCCACCAGTGTGATCTCCGTGAATATGAGTATTGATAAGGAAACGAATTTCTTGATCTGACAACTCACGAATAGCGGACACGATTTTCTCAGTCAGCTGAGCAAACTGATCATCAATCATGATAACCCCATCCTCTCCAATGGACAGACCAATATTCCCACCGGAACCCTCCAGATAATAAATATTTCCAGCTACTCGATGTGGAATAATCTCTACATCATCAAAACTTCGTTGTTGACCAGTAGCAGACTCGAACCGAAATGCAGAGAAAACTATCAAAGAAATAAAACCTAGTCGGGACAAAACATTTTGGTTCATATGAAAACCCCTTTTTTTCTTATTCACAAGTTTCAAGACTAAAAAATCTCTGCATGCACCGCTAGACTGCCACCACAATTATCAGCGCACTCCAGAATTTTTTTGCGCAGCGATCACCTGACTGTAATGGCTAATTAGCCCTCTAGCTTCATTTACCAGAGACTCCCCGTCTACACCCTGCTTAGCCACTACAGAAATCCAACGTTTTGCAACTTGTTCTTCCGTCATTGCCCGAAGCTTGTTTACTTCCGGAGGAGACAAATAGACAAACTCGCCCGAATCTCTTGCAGCCCCTTCCCCTGGCACTTCCGAGTTAATCCAGACATCCGCCATCCAGCGCGCAATATTTCTGCCCGAATTAGCATCAATTACGGCCCTTAAGTCCTCCGGTAAATTGCTATACGTCTTTGAATTCATGGCGATCATCAAAACCTGAGCATTAAACCTATCCCGAATGGGGTCATCTAAAAAAATGTGGTAATCCACCATGTCGTGAACCTTCAGAGCAAAGGAAGCTTCGAAGGGAATAAGAGTCCCATTTACAATTCCCTTACTCAGCATCTCAGGAATTTTCTGCACCGGGGTACCTATGGGCGTTGCACCCCAGGCTTCCACCATCCAACCAGCTACTCGGGTCGGAATCCGCAGCTTCAGCCCAGAAAACTCCTCCGCGGTACGAATCGGAACCTCGGAGTGGATTAAATTTCCCGCGTGAACAAATACGGATATGACCTTATATTCGGCAAATTCTTCTGGATGATTATCAATGAAATCAGCGATAGCCAAGTTCATTACTACAGGATTACTATTGACAAAAGGAAGCTCGAAAACCTCAATGCGTGGAAAACGACCCGGAGTGTAACCGGGAAGAGTCCACACAAAATCTACAACTCCCTCTCGAACTTGATCAATCAAAAGCGGTGACTGCCCCCCTAGATGTAAAGACGGATAGATATCAATCTGAATCCGACCACCGGAGTCCTGCTCCACCTTTTCAACCCAGGGTGCCGACATTGCGAAATGTCCAGGCGCAACCGGGGGCAACATATGGTGAAATTTGAGCTGAATTTCATCTGCATTCAAGGGTATCGCCAAAAATACAGAAGCAGCTACTAACATAAAAAAGGCTGTGTAATTTTTCATGGCATGATCATAGCATTGGAGCCCCTTCTGGCCAGCATACGTTGCGTCTTAGTTTTAATATCAGGCATCATACCGCGCGCCTGCTAAATTAGCCCGCTTAAAAAAGCGCAAGTGGACTGTAACAAATAAGGCCCAAAATCTTATAGAGAAAAGCATGTGAAAAAGATACCAGCTATCGGAGCCCTATTGCTTGCCAGCAGCATGCTGTACGGTCAGCAAACACCCAGCGACCCTAGGGCGCTTGAGGAGATAGTGGTACAGGCCATGCGGATGGATAGGAGTCTTCAGCGAATCCCGGCAGCAGTAAGTGTGGTCGGTAGAGACGAAATTCAAATGGGGCGTCAGCAGCTGGGGCTAGATGAATCTCTAGCTAAGGTGCCTGGACTATTCATGCAAAATCGCTATAACTTTGCGCAAGATCTAAGGGTAGCTATACGAGGTTTTGGTGCCCGCTCTAACTTTGGAATACGAGGCATCAAAATCCTCGTTGACGGTATCCCAGAGACTCTTCCGGACGGACAAGGACAGGTGGATAGCATCGACCTTGGTACAGTAGAGCAAATTGAGGTGATTCGCGGTCCTAGTTCTACATTGTATGGTAACGCATCAGGGGGAGTAATCAGTGTAACTTCTGAAAGCGGACCAGAGGAACCTTTTGGTGAAATCCGGCTTTCTGCTGGTGAATACGGGTTTCGGAAACTCCAAGTGAAAAGCGGCGGGAGAACGGAAGACCTAGATTATTTCATCAGCCTATCAGACTCAACAATTGACGGTTACCGCGAGCATAGCGAAGCAAAAAACACACAACTTACGGGACGATTAAAATTTCAACTGAAGGACGATGCAGATTTCCTTACCGTCTTTAACTACTCCGATCAACCGGTGTCCAATGACCCCGGCGGAATCAATGCCAGTCAGGCAACCTCTAATCCAAGATCGGCCAGGGATCGCAACTTACTCTACGATACCGGAGAAGCATTAAAACAAACGCGCTTAGGTTTTGTCTATTCCAAGCCGACTAGTTCGGCTGGTCAGCTAAACATACGCAGCTACTTCGTCTGGCGCGACTTTCAAAATAAATTACCCCAGTTCCCAGTAGCAGATGGAGTTGACCTAGAAAGATTTTTTGCTGGCGGTGGTCTAAGCTATACAAAAGCTTGGGCCCTAGGAGGCAAGCCTAACCGGATGATCGTTGGGCTTGATGTTGACAATCAAGACGATGACCGAAGGAGATTCAAAAACGATAAAGGTATACGTGGCAACTTGCGTTTTGAACAAAATGAACATGTATCTAGCTATGGTGCCTTCATTCAAGACGAAATTAGTCTTAGTGACAATCTTGAGCTCTCCTTTGGACTTCGGCACGATGAAATTAAGTTTGACGTAAGCGACCGCTTTCTGAGTGATGGAAACGATTCAGGACAGATCACTCTTAGCGACACAAGTCCTATGATCGGTATCATGTTCGGTATTTCACCGATCTTGAATATCTATGGAACTATCTCAACTTCCTTCGAAACCCCTACTACAACAGAGTATGCAAACCCAACAGGTGGCGGCGGATTCAATTTGCAGCTAGGCCCGCAAACTGCTACTAATCATGAACTAGGCATCCGAGGTAACATTAACGATCGATACTATTATGAAGTAGCCATTTTTGATATCGATGTAAAGGGTGAATTAGTTCCCTATGAAGTAGATGGAAGAAACTTCTTTAGAAATGCCGGTAAGTCGGACCGCAAGGGAATCGAATTCGGATTTACTGCCAATCCTAGTGATCGCACAACAATTTCAGTCACCTATACCTTTGCTGACTACAAATTTGATGAATTTTTTGAGGTAGAGGAATCATTGGGCATAGTTGATATTACTAATTTCTCTGGAAATAAAATTCCAGGTACCGTAGATCATCTCTTTCACAGTGAAATTAGCTATACCCACCCATCAGGTTGGTATAGCGCCTGGAATATCCTTTATGTAGATGATCAATTCACCAACAATGCTAATACTGGCACTAACAAGGCATACATACTTTCCAATATTAGAGCAGGCTTAGAGCGTAAAATAGGCAAAATGCTTGTATCTCCCTTCATAGGGATTAATAATCTTTTTGATGAAAGCTACAATGCCAATGTTCGCATCAATGCCTTTGGAAAGCGCTTTTTTGAGCCGGGCCCTGATCGTAATCTCTATGCAGGGATCAATCTGAGGTTTGATTTTCGTTAGAACATGTTCCATTTTTCGATATATGAAAAATTCCTAAAATGATTGGGGTGTTCAAATAAAGGTTTTTTGACCCCCTGTCCAGTCAACGGAGAAACACATGAACAGATTGTGTGGTATGAAAATTGGGATGTTACTTAGCTTGCTTTCTGTGCCGTCCGCTAATTTTGCACATCATGCTTGGGCGAGCATTTTTGATATGAGTACCATCACGGAATTTCAAGGCGAGATTACCCGATTGATGTGGCGCAATCCTCATGTGCGATTCACTATAAAAACCGCGGAAGGGATGCTGCTGGATATCGAGACAAATTCTTTGAGTATTTTGAGACGCATGGATGTTACGCCTGATCTTTTAGCTGAGGGTGACCTGATATCAGTAGCCGGAAATTTAGCGAGAAATGGTGATAATGAAATGTGGATCAACAACATACTTTTGTCCGACGGGAGGGAATTAGTGACTCGGCCTGGTATTGCTCCGTACTGGTCCGACGAGCACCTAGGATCAGGTGAGTATTGGCTTGCGGGCGCTGACGGAAGTATTGACTCCAATGCGAAAGACCTTGGTCTTTTTCGAGTATGGAGCACACGTTTTAATGGACCCGGTCGTTACATGTTCCTCGACAAATACCCCTTCACTGAGACTGCCGAAGCAACAGTTAGTACATTCAATCCTCTATTAGATCGCCCGCTAGCAGAATGCTCCCCAAAGGGAATGCCTTGGATTATGCAGCAACCTTATCCGGTTGAGTTCACTAGGGACCAAGACAAAATTTTCTTCCATATTGAGGAATATGATCTCGTGCGTACCATTCACATGAACAGAATTACCAACGAAAATGTTTCGTACTCATTACTAGGATACTCAGTAGGCCACTGGGAAGGTGAAGATCTTGTGGTTTCGACTCAGTCCGTGGACTGGCCATACTTCGATGCTACTGGCATCCCTCAGAGCAAAGAAGCAACGTATATTGAGAGATTTGCCCTGAGTGGCGACGGTAACGAGCTGAACTACACAATTACAGTCACTGACCCAATAAACTTTACTGAGCCCGTTACACTAAATAAACAATGGGTGTGGAAACCAGGAGAAACCGTAGAACCTTACGAATGCACAAATTATTAAAGTTCATCTCGGTTGAGCAGGTAGGAACGATGGGGGCCCTTGAAACTCCCATTTTATAAGGATTTATCTACAATGCATCCAGTTTCAATCACCCTCAGACCCTTAATACTATAAGGGACCCAGAAAATGCAAAGCGAAAATTAAAAGAACCTAATTAAACGTTAGAAACATTTCTGTAATCGATCTAGTGTCTCCATGGCCGGCAGCACCCGATCTACACTGGACCTAGACTCTCGTTGCTCCTGAATAGAGGAAACAAACTCTCGGTCCTGAAGTTCGATCCCGTCCATAGCCACGTCCACACTCGATACATCTATCGGATTCTCTTTACCATCTACCAAATCATCGTAGCGAGCTAGATAAGTCCCATTATCACAAATGTAACGAAAAAATGTTCCCTGCGGACCATCATTGTTGAACGAAAGCGCAAGAGAACAAGTAGCTCCTGAGGGCACTTTCAACCCAAGATTCATATCCATAGCAATTCCTAATTCGGGATGCATAGGTCCCTGCAGAGCAAACACTTCGGATGCAACTTCGCCGGTCTGGTACTGAAAGAGATCTACGGTATGGCATGCATGATGCCAAAGAAGGTGATCAACCCAACTCCTTGGGTTACCTTCTAAGTTGATGTTGCTGCGCCGGAAAAAAAACGTTTGTGCTACCAATTGCTGGATCGCCAATTCTCCTACCTGAATTTTATTTTGTATCCACTGATGAGAGGGATTGTAGCGTCGTGTATGACCAGCCATGGCTACAACACCAGTTTCTTTCTGGACTTCTTGAATTCTCCGTGCATCCGAAAGTGAGTCTGCGATGGGAATCTCAATCTGAACATGCTTGCCGGCACGCATTACCTGTTCAGCTTGCTGTGCATGAACCTGCGTTGGTGACGTAATTATAACCGCGTCGATATCTTGAGTGAGAGCCTCAGCCAAATCAGTGGCTCTGTGGGGAATTTGGTATTTATCTGCAACCCTATTGGTACCTTCAGGGGTGCGCCCTACAAGGCTCACCACTTCAGTACCCTCGATACGGGCCAATCCATCCAAGTGCTTCTGTGCGAACGCGCCATGCCCGACTATGCAGAATCTCATCTCAACCTCCAGTTGTAGCTAAAAAAATAATACTATCTTCATTTTGGTGCAATCAGGTCGAATCCCAAGGAAAATGGAGCCTTTAAAAGCAAATCACTGAGCGAATGCTGTTTCCCTTGTGCATTAAATCGAATGCCTGATTGATTTCCTCTAGGCTCATGGTGTGTGTAACCATCTCATCGACTTTGACATCTCCTGACATATATTGATCCACAATTGCAGGTAGCTGGCTGCGGCCTTTCACGCCGCCAAACGCACTGCCGCGCCAGACCCGACCAGTGACGAGCTGGAAAGGCCGAGTCCCTATTTCTTGTCCAGAGCCTGCTACACCGATGATGATTGATTCTCCCCAGCCTTTGTGGCAACACTCCAGCGCGGAACGCATCAAATCTACATTACCCACTGCCTCAAAAGAGTAATCGACACCTCCGTCGGTGAGATCCACTATGACATCTTGGATAGGTAAATCAAATTCCTTGGGATTGACGAAATCTGTGGCCCCCAATTGCCTCGCGATCACCTCTTTTTTCGGATTGACATCAATGGCAATGATTCGACTAGCCTTTGCCATGACGCCGCCCTGAATAACACTGAGGCCTACACCCCCTAAACCAAAAACCGCCATTGTTGCTCCAGGCTCAACCTTTGCTGTATTCAATACAGCACCAATACCGGTTGTTACACCGCAACCGAGTAGGCATATTTTGTCGAGGGGAGCCTCCGGGTTAACTTTGGCCACGGCAATTTCTGGTACCACTGTGTATTCGGAAAATGTTGATGTCCCCATGAAATGCATGATCCGCTCACCATTTTTTGAAAATCGGCTCGTCCCATCAGGCATGAGTCCTTGGCCTTGGGTAACCCGAATCGCCTGGCAAAGATTAGTTTTCCCAGAGGTACAAAAACGGCATTTTTTACACTCCGGTGTATAGAGGGGAATAACATGATCACCAACACCAACGCTGGTAACTCCCTCGCCTAATTCCTCTACAACAGCTCCACCTTCATGTCCTAGCACAGATGGGAACACTCCCTCTGGGTCATTACCAGAAAGTGTGTAAGCATCAGTGTGGCAGACACCGGTAGCCACAACACGAATCAAAACCTCCCCTTCTTTTGGGCCCTCGATATCAATCACATCGATAGCAAGCGGCTGTCCAGCCTCCCAAGCCACCGCAGCTTTAGTTTTCAATATTGCACCCTAGTCGCCTTCCATAACACCAGTTACGCATATTAAACGAAGAAATGCGGCCTAGAAACATGTTCATCATGGCAAAAACCTTTCCTTGGCGTTTCTCCGGCTGACCCTTAATATTGGTGTTATGCATGTTTATCTAGGATTAGGCTCAAATCTAGGCGAAAGACGCCATCAGTTGGTTGTTGCGCTTGAAATGCTCGAAGAGCGCGGAATAAAAATTGATCGGAGATCTCCGGTAGTAGAATCACCTGCTGCTCTGCCTGTTGACGCCCCCACTGAGTGGAACCGTCCATTTCTCAATCTGGCCGTACGATGCGAGGTCAACTGCTCTCCCATGGAAATGCTGACGCTTATTGAGGAAATCCACTTAACGATGGGTCGAAAGGATAGAGAGCCTAGTTGTCCGCGGCTGATAGACATAGACATTCTTCTCTGGGGCGAAGAGCGCTTAGAAAATTGTGGCTTGATTGTTCCTCACCCCCGACTCCATAAACGCAATTTTGTGCTGACACCGCTGATCTCTATAAAGCCACTGCTCACTATACCCGGATTGGGTAAAAAAACGCTGATTGACTGGTCAAAAGAACTATCTCACCACATACCTCTATGGATGGGTATTTTGAATGTCACCCCAGATTCGTTCTCGGATGGTGGAGAATATCTCAACTGGCAGGATATCGAGCCGCATATAGAAGCAATGATTGCAGCAGGTGTCCATATAATTGACATAGGAGGAGAATCAACGCGCCCTGGCGCTAAACCGTTAGCCCAGAAAGAAGTCTGGCTACGGATCAGTGACATCCTCAAAAAAATAATGATAAAAATACAGAATAATCCCCTGCGCCCCCTGATTAGTGTTGATACTCATCATCCTATGGTGGCACGCAAGGCACTAGAGTTAGGCGTGGACATGATCAACGACGAGAGTGGTCTAACCTCCCCAGAAATGATCAAGCTTGCCAAAGAAAGTAGTGCGGAATGGGTAGCAATGCACCAACTCACCCTTCCCGTCGATCCCGCGATAACTCTCAGTAATGATGTGCAGCCGGAAAAACTGTTACAAAATTGGCTAGAGAATCGACTCGAGAGCTGGCAATCAGCGGGGCTCGATCTCAACCGGATTATCTTTGACCCGGGTCTTGGCTTCGGCAAAAATCACCTGCAATCACTGGAAATTTTGCGTCACGCGGGAGAGTTTAGAAGCTACGGCCTGAGAACATTAATCGGCCACTCCCGAAAATCGTTTATGAAAAGTTTCTCAGCCAATAATGATCGGGATCTGCTCACAGTAGGCACCTCGCTCAGTCTCTGCGAACAAGGAGTGGATATCATTCGAGTACACGATGTACCGTCACACACGGCAGCTTATCTAGGGTGGGCACATTCAGTCAGAAAAAAATAGTAATCGCCAATCTTTTTTTATCACGTTATTGTGTCTAGAACTCCCTTTAAGAAAATTTCTTCCTCACAACCTTCTGAATGCGGCGGGCAAGTATCCTGTTGGAGCAATTTCTTAATACTCCGCAAAGCACCTTCTACCCATGCATCATTACCTTGATAGGTCAAAAGAGTTGCTGAAAATTGCATTGTTGCAGTGGATGGATTCTCATCAAACATTCCATTAATACCCCAGTGCTGGCCATCAACATACACAAAATAACCTGTGTCGTTGACTTGGTAGCCCATGCCTCTCATCACCCATTGATACATATCCATCTGGCGCTTATAGCCTGCTTTCCATGGACCCTCTAGATCTATCGGTTTCGGCTGGTTTTTTGGGCCATTGACTCCCTGTGCCGTACTTTTGTAATCGACGATGTGAAGCTCTCCTGTCTCCCGGTTGTGCCAAACATCATCCAAACCACCCCCAAAAAGAATGTTAGTTTCTTTGTGAAGCGTATTGAAATGATTTTCCGCACCAAAATGCATGGCACTTGCCCATCTTTCTATATCTTCATGCTGAAAAGGCACGAGGTGTTCCAGACCATTTTGAGTCATGAATGGATGTGGTTTCTGTTTCTCTCGATAAATACCAAAATCCCGTTTGAGAAGAATGTCGGTGTTAGTGTTGAGGTTAAAGCCAGGCATCGATGGAAATTTCACGCCCCTCGCCCTTTCAAGCCAGAAGCAAGCTGGACATCGGACAAATTTTTCTACCTTGCTGCGAGAAAGTTCATACGGCTCTTCTCTTTCCGGCTTAAAAATGCCTCTGTGCCTCGGCATTAGAGCCCCCCCCCGAAGACAGCCAGAAAGGCGTATGATCTTGAAAGATTTAAATTAATGTCAGAGATTTTCATTCTGAAGTCCCATTCGGCGCCATTCCCAGGGCGGTACCGCGTCATCCACTGACCAAATTCCCTTGCCGGCCTTCCTTGCGATTTCCTGATGCCCATAAAGACCTTTATCGGTAACATAGCGATCGTAGACCCATGCCAATCCCTCATCTACCATTTCCTGGTTAATGTCGAGTCCATTCTGATACAGCCTCCCAAGGTACCTCCCATATCTATCCCTGCCAGACAGTTCTGCAGAAAATACCCTGCCGGATAAAAGTTCTCCCAGATAAGTTTTAGCTGCCTCACCAAACGGTTGATCGCTCTCCGGTGCATCTATTTCTACCAACCGTATCTTGTAAAGTATGCCCTCCAAAGAAGCGTGCACCGTATCCCCATCAACAATTCGAACGACCTGAAAATCCTCAATAGGTTCAGCCAATCCTCCCGAACAAAAACAAAAAACAAGAATCGCAAAAAAAAATTTCATCTATTGATGACTGCCATAAACAATTTTGCTACGCCACAGCATCAAATAATACTTCCCCAGTTGATTTGTTTCATTCTACAGCCTAGCCTTCTCACCGGGTAGCCCTGCACACACCGTTGATACCCTGAAAAATGACTGACAAATTAGAACTGACCGCTGAAACATTTCCACACTATGCGAAAATTTTAGCGAAGCACTATCCTGAAATGCACACTATTGTGCAAAGGTGGGGGCTACCCTCCTTTTGGTGTCGTAAACCCGGCATTGACTCACTCATACTAATTATTCTTGAGCAACAGATATCATTTGTAGCAGCCCAAACCATACACCGACGACTAAAGACTGCCCTAGGTGGTCTATCAGCGCGCCGTATTCATATGGCCGGGCGCGAATGCCTCCGGGAGCACGGCCTTACACGTCAAAAATCTCGGTATTGCTTTGAAATAGCACGCGCGATCGTAGAACGGCGACTATCTTTGGGTGGGATCGCCAAAATGAATAATCAAGAAGCAATCACAACGCTAATCGCGCTACCTGGTATTGGTCCCTGGAGCGCTGCAATTTATTTGATGTCGGCATTAGGTCGTATCGATATCTGGCCCCAAGGTGATTTGGCGTTGCGTCATGGAGTTGCTGATATTTTACCAAGACGCAAAACTGATCTACTGGCAGATACAGGAGACCGCTGGCAACCACACAGAGCAGTCGCTGCTAGGCTCGTATGGTATCACTACCGAAACATGCAAATGAAAAAATTAAAGAATCGAGATATCAAGACTCGTGATCGATAATCCTAATCCTATCTGAGATACCCCTAGCCCGGTAGAATACCGATAGGGTTACCCGGAAAGGTATTCAGTGTAATCAAAATACAACACCAAAAACTTCAATTGATATTCAGCCTTACCTGCATTTCACAAGAAGAGAAACCATACTCAGAGTTATTCCATTGCAGTGACTTTATGTAACGATTGACCGCCGATTTGAGCCTGGAAGAAGCCGTTTGAGATTCTACCTGACTCGCCACGGTCGACCCGTCGCCTGAGATATCAAAAGTTGCATTAAAAACATGAGTTCCTTTCTTTTCGGCGGCTCGGATTGCATCACGCAAAATGACCCTCCGAGAATCTGCGTTCAGAGCAGCTAATGGACAAGCGCTAGGGATGCTCGCTTCATCCGAAACAACTGGATCTGATGTAGGTACAAGATTCGGGGTTGTTAGCCGGCTGTCAGGCGGAGATTGAACCATCTCTAATGTTTTTGCCTCGGCTAAGCTCCTAAAATCCGCCTGCAACTGTGATATACCTTCTTTCAAGCTACCTAGGTCTCCTGAAACAAAGCTCAATTTTGCATTAAGTGCTTGAATTTGACTTATAACCTCATCCGAATCCCGTCTCTGAATTTCCTCAGTGTTGGTAATTCGACGGGATAATGCAGAAACCTGATTGTTCACATCATCTTTCACTGAAATAATATTTTTGTCATGCGTCCTAAAAAGATTTCCATAGCTATTAATACTATTTGACACACTTTCTACCGAGTCCTCTATTTCTCTCCTTAAACGATTAATCGCTTCTGCATAACGATGATCTACAACTGCAATGTCACTTGAAACCCCTCTCAATAGAATGGTTCCAATACCAGCAAATACCAAAAGAGAAACCAATAAACTAACTATAAATGACCTAAGCATCTTAAATTTCCTCCTTCCTGACTAAGGATTTCTCCAGCAATTGATGCGCTATTTGATGTACTTTTACATACATCATTTCGGGATCAACCTCTCCCATAATTAATTCCAAGTACGCGCCATCTTGGTAGGTAATAATACCGACGACACCCATAATTTCCCCTTTCCAGCAAGATTCTTTAGCTTCATCTAAAGTTCTTAACAAGTTAATTTTTGTACAATAATTCATTGCAATCTCTTTAAAAAAATGGCCGCTAAAGACTCAAAAAAAGAACACACAAAATACGGATGATGTGCATCCTTGGACGTTGCTAAGACTTAGCTAAGTCTTTAACGGCCGAACTAACGACAAATCTAAACACCAAGACCGCCAGAAAACTCAGGAAATTTAATCTGCGAAGATTTAACCAATGATTTCATTCTCTCTCCTAGATAGTGGACAGACTCATCAAATTTAAGAAAATTCTTTCTTAGTCGATTGGGCTCACATTGCTCATTTTTCAATAAAAAACGGTATTGAAGACCGAGGAGCGAGTGCCGCCCGTCGTCGGATTCAAAGTAACTGAGTGAGCCAACCGGGAGATCTGCGTTAGCTTCATTGATAAATGTAAGCCAAGTTTCTTTGGGTAGGCCGTGCGGATTCAGCCGAAAATCTCCAAGCGCCAGCAGATGCATAAAATTAGCTACATCAACATCAATCGCAGTAATGACTCTAAACGCCCAAACTGAGGTATCACCTCGATCATCGACGATAACAGTAGGTGTTTTCCAGGGCTCGCTAATATCCCCAATGGAGCAATTCGCGCTGGAAAAAGCAGCACATAATTGTGTATGGGAGCAGGTATGCTTACTCGAAAAAACTACTAGAGGTATGGAGTTTAACCCCAGAGTGCCAAGACAACATGAACCTCGCACTACTCTCAATCGACCAATGATTGTGCGCCCCGTCTTGCAAGAAACAGCTGACAAAACACATTTCATCATCACTTTTTTCCTTCACCATGCAGCGTAACAACCTGTTCTGCATCTTTTCAAAACATTGCGACACGTTAACGAAAAAACCGGATGATCTAGAAACGAAATATGACAAAATATAACGAAGGAACAGCACTTAAAAGACATGACCTTAAAATCCGCCGCCCAGAAAAATCTGGATACCACGCCCAGCCAATTAAGAATTATGAAAAGAAAGGATTAGCTCAAAGGAGAAACTTGATATATGGCATCCGCATAATCATCAGAAATATAAATGGAGCCGTTTTTTGATTCCAAGACATCTACTGGCCTTCCGACAACATTTCCTTCCGATAAAAAACCGGATACAAAATCGCTCTCTATTATTTTTCCGTTGCGCCAAGACAAAGAAACGACCTTGTATCCATCTCGTTCTGACTTGTTCCATGAACCGTGCAGGGCTACTAAGGCAGAGCCCTGGTATGCATTAGATTGATTCTTTAAAAAAGTTAATCCCAAAGGCGCATTGTGAGCCCTGAATTTGTGGACTGGCATTATCGGTGCATTCTCTGCCTTACTGTCAAACTCTCCAAAATCAGGATCTGGGATGTTGTCTCCATTGTAAAAGGGCCAACCGTAAAAACCCCCTTTTTCCAGCTTATTTAGCTCGCAGGGGGGAAAATTATCGCCCAAAAGATCTCTCCCATTGTCAGTTGCATAGATCGCCCCATCAAAAGGTGCCCAATCAAACCCGACTGAATTTCTTAGTCCAAAGGCATAGACTTCAGGCTCCGATCCATCAAGATTAAAACGCATCATGGCACCCCGCCTATGATCTTCCTCTAAACAGACGTTACATGTAGAGCCCATGGATATGTATATGTGCTTGTCTGGCCCTATCCGGACAGTCTTAGATCGATGGTTTCCGTTTTCCGTAAGGCCAGAGATTATCCTCTTCGGGCTTCCTGTAATTTCACCATTCTTCCAATCCGCAACCAAAATTCCATCTTGTTCTGCTATATATATTTTATTCTCAAAAAAATCCAAACTATGCGGTCTATTGAGGTCCTGTATTACAACTTTTTTCGCCCCCCGATTTCTCCCCTTGGTTTCTATTAGAAAAATGGATTTTTGTTTTGGGGAAGCAACCAACAAAAATCCATCTGGACTGAACCTCATAAATCTTGGCCCATCAAGGTTTTCCGTTAATAGCTCTATTTTGTAACCCTGGGCAACTTCTATTCTTTCATCAAGTATGGTTTTAGTAATGCCGCGCCCACCCCAACCGGTAGCCACATGAAATATCATCGCAATGTCTGTACTTGAACATCCGCTAATGCTCAGGATTACTAAAAAAATATTAGTAATTTTTTTCATATATTTCATTTTCAATTTTTCTTAAAAAAACTACCATACCAAATTGGGGGAAAGAATATTTTTTTGGTCAATAAGAAATTTTTATCCGCCTATAAACGGCGGCCACCAGCCACAATGGGCCAATCATAAGAAATTGTAGATCTTTGAGAAAAGAAGGACGCTGCCCTTCTATCCAATGACCAATAAATTGCCCGGCCCAAGCAAATATGAAGATTCCCGCCGACATTAGCCAAAGTGGCACACTGATAGCATCCAACCAAGAAACTAACATAGCAGTCATAAGAGAAAACAGAAGCATTCCTAGAGCCAGCCTAATTGATAAAATACAATAGTACGCCATGGATGCAGCTAAAAAGAATGTGCCCCAATTTAGAAATTCAGAGATGCCACCAAACAAGGCTGGTGTCGGGAGAGCCCAAAGCAACCCTATCAGGCTAACAACAATCAGCGGTACGCAGACCCAGTGAAGTACCTTATTGGTCGCGTGGCGATGGCTAGAATCATAATCTGCCAGCCAATCATTGATGGGTCTTATCGATAGCCTCATATCACCTATGAATCGTATTTAATATACGCATAACGTGGATCATCTGGCGTCCCGCTCAATGCTACCCCCTCACCTTTGGGCTGCCAATGCACTACTTCCTCGATTTTTTGTGCTAACTGGAAATCCTTTTCAGTAATACCTTTGGCCGAATGAGTCATTAGTTTCACAGTAACTGAAGAATAGGAAATAACCAGATCCGGATGATGCCATGCTGCTTCGGCCAAGTGCCCTACAGTATTTGCTATAAGCATCGAACTCTTCCAGCCATTGGTGTAATACTCGCGCTGTATATGCTCATCACGATAAAACCACAATGGTAAGCGCTGTTCCAGCCGCTCCGATATTTCTGTCTCGTTGTATACATGTTCGTCCATGTGTCTAGCTTACGGACTTGCTACTCCCCCAACAACGGCCGTGAACCAAAAAAGCACTCTAAGGCATTTAAGTAAAGATGGCTTTTACTATCCTCCCTAAAACATGAATACCATCCGCCACCACATCATCGTCCTGCGAATAAGACAACCGCAGGCATTCGTTCCGATGCTGCCAATCTTCATCCATACCAGAGAAAAAGTGATGGCCCGAGATTACAAATACACCCTCTGCCTTAAGTTTTTCATACAATTCAGCGCTGGTAACGGGCAGTCCGGGAATCCAAAGCCATAGAAAAAACGCCCCCTCTGGTAAATGGATCTTGAAGGGCACGCCGTCCAGTTCCCGTTTGAGGTGAGCACAGGCTGTCAGCGCTTTCTTTTGGTAAAAAGGCATGATGTGATCCCGGCTCATTTTTATTATCTCGCCAGTCTCTACCAGTGGTTGGACTAATACCGGTCCAACACTTCCTACCGATAAACTCAAAACTGCTGTCATTCGCGTAAGAGCTTCTACAATCTCTTCCCTTGCAACAATGATCCCGGTACGCACACCCGGCAAACCTAGCTTAGAAAGACTCATACATATAACCACGTTCTCATTCCAAATCTGCTTTGCCTCCGTGAATACAATGCCGGGGAAAGGAAAACCGTAAGCATTATCAATAATCAACGGGACATCTGCCTCACATGCCATTTCGTCAAGCTTAATCAACTCCTGGTCTGTGATAACGTTGCCCGTTGGATTTGTAGGCCTTGATACGCAAATTGCAGCAACGTCATCGCCAACCTTTAAAGTACTAAAATCAACCCGGTATTTAAAAAAAACATCATCTAACTCTTCAATATCGGGAATCTGAGATACAAAAAATGTTTCGTTCAAACCTACGTCCATATAGCCAATATATTCAGGCATCATGGGTAACAAAATTTTTTTTCTGCTGCCGTCAGGATATTCGCCTGCCAACAGATTGAATAACATAAAAAACCCCGCCTGACTTCCCGCCGTGAGCAGAATATTATCGGCGGTGATAGGCCAACCATATTCACGAACCAGCAAATCAGCCAAAGTCTCGCAAAAAACTGGCTCGCCCTTCGGATGGGCATAATTAGCCACCATTCGCTCGAAACCTTCATCGCTCGTGGCAACGTCATGGAAGCGTTGCCTGAAATATTCCTGAACCTCTGGGATTTTTCCGGGGTTGCCGCCACCTAGTAGTAGGCTCGAATGTTTGCTGCCTATGGCCAAACCTAGATCGTCCATAAGCCCTGAAGCACCGGTAGGGCGCGTAAAATGCTTTCCAAATCGCGATAACTTGATAGTCATCATCAGCCTCTACGCAGCGACTTCATAACAGTCTGATCGCCGTAAAAAAATTACTCATCCCGAATTGTCCGATAACGTTTATTGAATACGATCAGGACGACTGTAGATATTAAACTGGTCGCGCTTCAAAAAACCCACCAGAGTTATACCAAACTCCTCAGCCAACTCAACGGCTAATGAAGATGGCGCACCCACAGCAGCAAACATCGGGCAACCAGCCATCATGGTTTTTTGCATCAACTCAAAACTGGCCCGGCCACTTACCAAAATACCGCATTTGCTTAGCGGCAGTTGGTCCCTGAGGAATGCCTGGCCTATGAGTTTGTCCAATGCATTATGGCGTCCTATGTCTTCACGGGTAGCAAGAATTTTTCCGGTACTATCAAAAAGACCCGAAGCGTGCAGACCTCCGGTTTTCTCAAAAACTGATTGCTCAACTTTTAGGGAATTTGGCAATTCACCTAATGCCCGGGCAGAGATCGAAAATGATAAATTTTCCAGCCCATAGTTGCCCTGCACCGCAACAGCATCTAACGAAGCCTTGCCGCATACGCCGCAGCTGGATGATGTATAGAAATGACGCTCCAGGCGATCCAGGTCTACCCTTATATTTTCAGATAGCTCAACCCGAACTACGTTCACCAGACCGTTAGCAGCCGGTGGACCACACGGCGCCACGGACGTAATGTCCTCGCTCGCCCGAACAATTCCTTCGTTGAACAAAAAACCAGGGGCCAACTCTTCGTCATTTCCAGGAGTACGCATAGTAATGGAGATACTCTGCTGTGCACGCCTTCCGTCTGGCCTTGTGTGGGCAAGGCGAATCTCTAAAGGTTCCTCCACCGCTACAATATCCGTAACTTTTCCAGGCCGTAAGCTATTGAAACGCTCGATTTCGAGGCTCCGACTACCCTTGTTTTCATTCATCTCCGGCTCGCCTGCCATACCGGGACATCCCGAATCACTCTGCTATCAATCTCGTTCACATTCCTGCAACCAACCAATGTCATATCCCTTTCTAGATCAGTTCTGAGAATATTTAGCGCCTTTTTTGCTCCTGCTTCTCCGCCTGCGGCCAAACCAAACAAATAGGGGCGCCCCACAGAGCAGGCTTTTGCACCCAACGCTAATGCCTTCATCACGTGAACTCCCCGCCTAACACCCCCCTCTAAAATCACTTCGCAACGATCGCCAACAGCATCGACTACTTCCTTAAGAACCTCAATAGGTGCCGGCGCGGTATCCAGCTGGCGACCACCGTGATTTGAAATTATGACGGCGCTGGCACCGATTTCTGCAGCCCTCCTAGCATCTGCGGCTGACAGTATTCCTTTGATCGCAAAGGGACCGCCCCATTCATCTATCATTGAGGAGGCATCATCCCAAGTGACGCTGCGATCAAGTTGATCGCTAAAAAACTGACTTAGGGTTGTCAAATCATTGCTTACCCTATCCCTGACGTTTGCTAATTCGATCGGGCGCTTGGTGAGGTGATTCCAAACCCAACGGGGATGCATTGCGATATCAAGCAAACTCATCAATGTCAGACGCGGAGGAACAGTCATCCCAGTATCAAGATCACGCTCACGGTTCCCCGCTGTGGGCACATCTACAGTAAGTGCGAGCGCGGCATAGCCTGCATCTTTGCACCTCCGGATGAATTCACGATCTATACCCCGGTCCTTAAATACGTAGATCTGAAATAGCTTAGGTCCCTTGAACACCTCGGCAACCTCTTCAATGCTAGCTGTCGAAATGCTTGATAGAGAGTACAGCGTACCTTCATCTGCCGCGGCTCGTGCAACCGCACATTCACCCTCATGATGAAACAAGCGATTCATGGCAGTTGGTGAACAAAAAACTGGCCAATCGATAGACTGACCAAATACCGATGTTGATAAATCGATCTTGCTCACGTCGACCAGATAGCGTGGCACAAGTTCGTAGGCATCAAATGCCTGCGTATTCCGATTCATGGTCCACTCGTCGCCTGCCGCACCATCAATGTAATGAAACATTGGAGCCGGTAGTCGTTTCGAGGCCCTCTCGCGCAGGCGTGCAATGTTGTAGCAACGATTTAGTTTTCGGCTCATGGTAAAGAGAGATCTCAGTCAGATCACGTGACGCTTTCCCTCAGCAAGCCCTCTCACTGCCAGGCTGGCGATTTCGTTAAGCTCCGTCTCGCCTTCCCGGAAATGCACGATAATTTGCTCTCGCATGGGTGGACTCCAGAAACGACTCATATGGTCAAGAGTTGCATCTGCGGCCTGCTTTTTACTAGGGTCATACTGAAAATTAACCGCTATCTGGTTCGCCATGCGAACAAGTTTGCTTACATCCATAATAGTGCTAACTCACTACTTTCTCAGAGCTATTCTGTGCCTGCTGCAGGAGGTCGATTTGCTCTTTCTCAAATTTTTCAAAATGCTCCTGCCAGTCAGAAAATCGCGTCACTTTCTGAGCCTGCACTGCAGTGACCTTATATTCGGGGCAATTAGTTGCCCAGTCCGAGTTATCTGTAGTCACTACATTAGCACCCGAGAAAGGATGGTGAAATGTAGTATAGACGACACCTGGCTGCACCCGCTCAGTAATCACAGCGCGTAGCACAGTCTCTCCAGCGCGGCTCTTCAGTCCCACCCAATCACCGGCCTCAATTCCACGCTGTTCTGCATCATGGGGATGGATTTCCAGCACATCTTCATCATGCCACTTGAGGTTTTCAGTGCGGCGCGTCTGGGCACCTACATTGTACTGACTGAGTATCCGGCCCGTGGTCAGTAACAATGGATACTTGCTGGTGGTGCGCTCATCTGTTGCCACAAATGGTGTAACTCGAAACAGCCCTTTGCCCCTCACAAATTCATCTACATGCATTGTAGGAGTACCCTCAACCGCCTGCTCATTGCAAGGCCATTGAATACTTCCGAGCCTATCTAATTTTTTAAAGCTCACACCAGAAAATGTAGGCGTGAGTCTCGCAATCTCATCCATAATTTCACTAGGGTGACTGTAATTCATCGGATAGCCCATCGCATTGGATAGGGCCTGTGTTGCCTCCCAATCCTCCAGCCCTGCCATTGGCTCCATAACCTTGCGTACTGGAGAAATGCGACGCTCTGCATTCGTGAAAGTACCATTCTTCTCAAGAAAAGATGAACCAGGTAGAAAAACATGCGCAAACTTAGCGGTCTCATTCAAGAATAGATCCTGAACAATCATGCATTCCAGTGATGACAATGCCTTTTCCACGTGCTGGGTATCAGGATCTGACTGGGCTACGTCCTCGCCTTGCACATAGAGGCCTTTAAATTGTCCACTGACAGCAGCATCAAACATATTTGGGATGCGGTAGCCTGGTTCTGACAACAATTCCACATTCCATTCGTCTTCAAATAACTTGCGTACAGATGGATCAGAGATATGTCGGTAACCGGGAAGTTCGTGGGGAAAGGAACCCATATCGCAGGAACCCTGCACGTTATTCTGACCTCGCAAAGGATTCACGCCGACACCTTCACGGCCTAGATTGCCCGTCGCCATTGCGAGATTAGCAATACCCATAACCATAGTAGACCCTTGGCTGTGCTCAGAAACACCGAGACCGTAATAAATAGCGGCGTTAGGCGCAGCTGCAAATAACCGGACTGCCTGACGCACTTTTTCAGCAGTAACACCAGTGTGCGATTCCATTGATTCTGGTGAATTTTCGTCATCAAGAATAAATTTACGCCAATTCTTGTAAGCGACTTCCTCGCAACGAGCACGTATAAATGCCTCATCTTCCAGGCCCTCACTCAAAACTGTATGAGCCATAGCATTGATCAAGGCAACGTTGGTACCGGGTAATAATCCAAGAAAATATTCTGCCTCAATATGAGGTGATCTCACCATATCAATGGCGCGTGGGTCTATAACAATTAGCCTTGCGCCTTCCCTGAGCCTTCGTTTCATCTGGGAAGCAAAAACTGGATGGGCTTCTGTGGGATTTGCTCCAATCAACATGATGACATCAGCCTTCATTACAGAGTCGAAAGCCTGAGTGCCGGCAGATTCACCCATTGTAGACTTTAATCCGTAGCCAGTCGGAGAATGACAAACGCGCGCACAGGTATCAACATTGTTATTACCGAATGCAGTACGCACTAGTTTCTGTACTAAGTAAGTCTCTTCATTGGTGCACCGAGATGAAGTGATGCCACCAATTGCTCCTTGGCCATATTTTTTTTGAATCTTTTTAAGTTTTTCTGCCGCGAACCCGATGGCTTCATCCCAAGAAACTTCCCGCCAAGGCCCACGAATACTTTCACGAACCATGGGCGTTGTGATTCGATCCTTATGAGTAGCATAACCAAAAGCAAAACGGCCTTTTACGCAAGAATGGCCATGATTGGCATGCCCATCCTTATTGGGAACCATGCGTGTAAGTTCTTCGCCTTTCATTTCCGCTCTAAAAGAACAGCCCACACCACAATATGCACAGGTAGTAATTACATGGTGCTCTGGTTGCCCTTTTTCTATGAGAGTATTTTCCGTTAGTGTTGCTGTTGGGCAGGCCTGCACACAAGCTCCACAGGATACGCATTCAGAATCGAGAAAAGACTGGTTCTGACTTGCCGCAACTTTAGATTCAAAGCCTCGGCCATCGATAGTAAGTGCGAACGTACCCTGAACCTCTTCGCAGGCCCGCACACACCGTGAACACACTATGCACTTGGAGGGATCAAAAGTGAAATAGGGGTTGCTGTTATCTTTTTCCGTATCTAAGTGATTGCTTCCCTCATAGCCATAACGTACATTCCTGAGGCCTACGGCACCGGCCATATCTTGAAGTTCGCAGTCACCATTCGTAGGACAAGTCAGGCAATCTAGAGGGTGATCCGATATATAAAGCTCCATAACATTTCTACGAACGTCAGCAAGACGCGGACTTTGGGTAGTCACTGTCATACCCTCTGCTACCGCCGTGGTGCAGGAAGCAGGTAAACCCTTTTTATTCTGTATCTCGACCAAACAAAGCCGACAAGACCCAAAAGGCTCCAGCATGTCAGATGCACATAGTTTCGGTATATTAATGCCGTCAAGTGCAGCAGCTCTAAGCACGGTGGTACCGTCAGGTACGGTAACTTGCTTGCCGTCAATCGTGAGGGTTACATTCTTGTCTGATGTAATTTCTGGCGTACCAAAATCGGTTGCTCGCCTATAATATTTATAAACTGTACTCATATCCTCTTGGGATTGTGGGCTTTCATATCCTCTGAGAAATGGTCCAGTACACTGATCACTGGAAAGGGTGCCATCCCTCCCAAAGCACATAAAGATCCTTCTACCATCGTGTCACAAAGATCCCTTAGTAGTTCAATATTCGTGTGTTCATTCTCTCCATTTCTAATTTTATCAATAACTTCTACACCGCGAACGGAACCAATTCTGCAGGGCGTACACTTGCCACAGGACTCGATCGCGCAGAATTCCATAGCAAACCGGGCCTGCTCTCCCATATCCGTACTATCATCAAACACCACTAGACCTCCGTGACCAATCATTGCACCGATTTCAGCGAATGCTTCGTAGTCAAGCGGAGTTTTAAACTGCGACGGGTGCAAATAGGCACCAAGCGGACCACCAGCTTGCACAGCTCGTATGGGTCGGCCTGTAGCTGTGCCACCGCCAAACTCTTCAAGAAATTGCCCTAATGGCTGACCAAAAGCTATCTCAACCAAGCCAGCCCGCTCTATGTTACCTGAAAGCTGAACTGTTAATGTACCCCGAGACCTCCCACTGCCATAATTCTTATAATAATCTGCACCCTTGGCTAGAATAATTGGCACAGACGCCAGGGTAATTACATTATTCACAACTGTAGGCGCCCCAAAGAGCCCTTTGATAGCAGGTAACGGCGGCCGAAACCTAATCTGGCCGCGCTTACCCTCTAAGCTCTCCAGCATAGAGGTCTCTTCGCCGCATATGTAAGCACCAGCAGCCTCACGAACCTCCAAATGAAAGGTCTTAGAGCTACCCGCCACATCCTTTCCAAGGTAGCCAGCGGAATAGGCAATTTTGATCGCCTTGGTCATAACCTCAATAGCAAGTGGGTACTCAGATCTCAAATAAATGTAGCCTTGGGTTGCGCCAACAGCCAGACCAGCTATGCTCATACCTTCAATGAGAACGAATGGATCGCTCTCCATTATCATTCGATCAGCAAAAGTACCCGAGTCACCCTCATCAGCATTACACGTAATATATTTCTGTTCTGCGGGTGTCTCTAGCACAGTTTTCCATTTAACCCCAGTTGGAAAAGCCGCACCACCGCGGCCACGCAAACCCGATTCAGTCACGGTACTAATAATCTTATTGCCAGTCATCCCGACTGCTTTCTCAAGACCCTTATATCCACCGTATGTCTCGTAGTCTTCTAATGAAAGTGGTTCCGTAATCCCGACTCGACGAAATGTGAGGCGAGACTGTGCTGCCAGGTAAGGGATGGATTCCGTAGAACCTAGGGATTTCGGGTGGTCGTTACTGTTTAAAAAATCTGCGGCAAACAACCCAGGAACGTCGTCAGGCTCTACAGGACCATAGGCAAAACGTTCTCCTTCTCTCTCTACCTCAACCAACGGCTCCAGCCAATACAGGCCACGGGAACCATTGCGAACGATCTCTATAGAGGCCTTGGACGTAGCTGCCAAACGAGAAATCCCCTCTGCCACAGCATCGGCACCCATGGACCGAGCAGTAGTGTCGGCCGGCACAAACACCTTGAAAATACTATGCTTTGTCATGCTCTGGCTCTGACTCCCCAGTAAGGAGTTTATCCAAGCGCTCTGGCGTAACCCTTCCATGTACCGTCTTGTCTATCATTATCGAGGGAGAGCATGCGCAATTACCAAGACAATATATTGGCTCTAAGCTATAACGCCCATCTTGGGTTGTGCCATGAAAGCTCACACCCAATGATTGCTTAACATGTGACTCAAGAGTCCGGGCACCCATGGATTGGCAAGCTTCAGCTCTGCAAATATAAAGTGTGTGTTTGCCTGGCGGGGATGTACGAAAAAAATGATAGAAACTAATTACCCCATGCACTTCGGCGCGCGACAGGTTTAAGGCCTGCGCAACAATAGGGATCGCATATTCTGGTATAAATCCCAGTTGGTCTTGGATCGCGTGCAGAACAGGTAGAAGCGGGCCAGGGCGACTGGCCTCACGTTCTAGGATTGCGAATATACGCTGATTTTCCTCCGCGCTTTCCTGGTTATCATTCACAATTACGGTTCCAAGAAAAACAGGCCGTGATTGTACCTTTCCACCAGAAAACAGGCGATCCGCAACCGCTGCGCTTATAGGCGAAAGTCCAATGGTGGCAGGCGTTCCCCCAATAATGATCTATACTGAAAATCCACGCCTCGTCGCTGGATCAGCTCCTCGCGCGCATCTTCGATCAAGGCAGAGTTAGACAGTAGATCAATGGTAGTAGTAGCAAGTGTCCGAGCCGCCACCATCATGCCCTTAGTTCCAATACTCGTACCACCCGCGGCAATAGCCTGCCAGCTGTGCCCAACCGTGCCGGGAACCCATGTTGCCACTCGCAAACCTACCGTAGGAACAACCCAACTGATATCACCTACATCAGTTGAACCAAGTCCGTGTTGAAGCTCGAAATCCTGCACTCGGTTCTGTTCACCCACCATTGCATCCGGCTCTACAAAAGAAAGATATAACTGCTCAGCAAAACGCTGCTCAGTTGGATTATAGGTAATACCTCCAACCTTACGTAAATTACTGTCCATCACCCTTGAAAGTACCGCATTAGGTAAAACACTGTGATTACCATGTATGATTTCGTAATCAAGACGCGTTTCTGTTCCTTCTGCCGCTCCTTGTGCAGCTGCCAGCACGCGAATCCATAAACTTTCTACCTGAGCTGCGTTACTACCTCGAACGTAGTAGAAAACTTCTGAATAATCCGGAACAACGTTTGGTGCATTGCCACCAGCAGTAATTACATAATGGATACGCGCCGTGCTCGGGATATGTTCACGCATGAGATTGACCATATAGTTCATAGCCTCCACACCGTCTAACGCCGAACGGCCCACTTGCGGTGCAGAAGAAGCGTGACTAGACAGCCCATAAAATCTAAATTTTGCAGAACGATTAGCGAGTGATGTTTGTGGGCTGGCATCGTTCTCATCAGAGGGATGCCAGTGCAATACCACATCTACGTCATCAAATAGTCCTTCTCGCACCATATAGACCTTCCCTGAACCACCCTCCTCAGCTGGAGTACCGTAATACCGAATGGTTCCTGGTGTAGCTGTGGAAGAGAGCCATTCCTTAGCTGCTATAGCTGCAGCAGCTGAACCAACACCAAAAAGATGATGGCCACAGGCATGACCAGCAGCCTGTTCAGCCAATGGATCGCGCAAGGGACTAACCGCCTGGGAAATGCCTGGCAACGCGTCAAATTCTCCCAATAATGCTACTACCGGATGACCGCTACCATAGCTAGCAACAAAGGCCGTGGGAATTCCTGCAACACCCGCCTCGATCTCAAAACCTTCTAAACTAAGCGTTTCTTGAAGAAGACGTGAGCTCTCAAACTCTAAGTAACCCAACTCTGCCAATCGATATATCTCAAGGGCAATGCTTTCATAGTTTTCCTCAGCAGACTCCAGCACTCGGGCAGAATCAAGATGGATCTCGTCCGAGGCTCCTCTTGCGACGCCCCAAATGAAAAAGGATATTGCGCTAAGCGCCATTACCCCTGATGTTATTTTAGTCATTGCTTTGCTCCAGGATTAGGGAACGAATCGGTATCCTCATCCCCCTCCCGGGGATTCAGACATTGGAAATCTTTCTCCACAAGAACTACCAGTTGCTTATCCTTACTCAATGGTAACTGAAAACTGATAGAAACCTGGTCTACTTGATTCCATTGATCTACCTTATGACTAGGAAGCGCTATCTGGATACAGTGGTTCTTGTAACTAGCTTGGGCCGGTTCACTAGGGACAACATCGAGCCGATAACTTAAATGATCCTCAGGTGAAAACTCTAAAGTATCTTCAAGATATCCGTACTTGGTAATTTGAGTGAGTTCGGCCTGAGAAACCCGAACACGCAGCGAGTTACCGCGAATTCTTAGCTTCATCTCTTAGGCTTCCCCTGGTAATCTACTGCAAACAAGTTACCCAGTCTCATCGAGTTAAATGCCAAAGAGGTGATTCTTAAGCCTTTGCCATATAATCGCAACTGCATCGGTCAATAAATCGATTACCAGTAACAGGAATGCTTAGCTTGAGGGGCTTGTCACATGACGGGTAAGTGCGTCGGCATCAGTGGCCTTGCGGTCTATGTGCCACCTTATCGGGTTGATCTTGAGCGGTGGTGTGATTGGACCAAGAAGCCGTGGGATAAAACCTGCGCTGTAGTAGGACGTAGCTTCCGAATGCGTGGCCCCCACCAGAGTGTCTACACAATGGCGGCCACTGCTGTCATGCGCCTGATAGAAAATTATCAAATTGACCCCAACCGGGTAAGATTTTTAGGATTTGGTACTGAATCTAGTACCGACAACTCGGCGGGAGCCGTTATCATTAAAGGAATGCTGGACGAGGCTCTTCAGGCAAAAGGCCTTCAGCCACTTAATCGAAATTGTGAGGTTCCCGAGATAAAACATGCTTGTCTCGGTGGCATCTACGCCTTAAAACACGGCTTGCGCTATCTGGCGCTCGAAGAGGAAGATTCCTGTGCAATAGTAGTAAGCGCAGACATTGCCGAGTACGCTCGTGGGAGCTCAGGAGAGCCTACACAAGGAGCTGGCGCAGTAGCTATGCTGCTCGAGCAAAAACCAAAAATGTTGGCGGTTGAGTTAAAACATATTGGCTCTGCCTCTGCATACCGAGCCGTTGATTTCCGTAAACCCGTATTGCGAAATATCATTCGGGGTACACTCAATTGCCATTTCCAAGACTTGCCCGTGTTTAACGGAAAATACTCCATTACCTGCTATCTGGACGAAACGCTGCATGCACTACAAGACATGTTGCGTCGCATGAGGAAAAATCCCTCTGATTATTACCGCAGCCTAAGCGCAGTCTTTATGCATCGGCCCTATCACCGAATGCCAATAACTTCCTTTGCTATGAGCTATCTTTTTGGACTAGCCAGAAATGGAGAAACAGGGGAAAAAGAGCTTGCCAAACACTGCGGCCGCGCTTCCATAAATGTGGATGAAATAATTAGAGAAATGCGCTCGACACCAGATATTCTGCAATTAGTCAAGAATCGAAACATTGATGATGATGTATACCCGTTAAGTATTCAACTACTTAAGAATTTCTGCGATAGTGATTTTTTTGAAGGTGCTGTGGCCCCAAAAATGGCCTTGGGGTCTGAAGCTATGAAGGACATCGGTAATGTTTACTGTGCAGCTTTGCCAGCTTGGATAGCTGCGGGATTAGAAGATGCTCTTGTACAAAAACGAGACATTACTGGAGAACAAATACTTGCTGTTGGCTACGGAAGTGGAGATGCAGCAGAAGCAATCCCTATGGTAGTCATGAAGGGCTGGAAAAAAGCTGCTGCTCAAATAGGTTTTAATCTCTCCCTCCAGCCCCAGCAGAATCTCACCCAAATGCAGTACGAAAGCCTTCACGATACCGGTGACGCGCAAGGGCTAGAGAGCCCAAATGAAGGATTTATTGTAGACTCAATTGGATCCAGCGAACATCCAGGCTTCAGCGATGAAGGTATTGAGTATTACAAGTTTGTTCGCTAAAAAAATTCTTTTCGTTTAATCTTGCGACCTCTTAGTGCGTGAGGAATAATCAACACATTAGCGCACCAATAACACGCGCTGTAAATGCCGATTCCCTCTACCCAGCATGAAGCCCAAGAATCACGCTTAAGTGATTACTCCTTATATTGGCCCATTCCATTTTGAACCAAGGTGTGAATTTCTGGGGCTGCTCAGCAAGTTCGGCTTCCAGTTCTCTGATCCCAAGAAATCGCCAATCCGCCACCTCTTTACTATTAGCATCCACTCTGCCTTCAAAAAGCCCGTAATAGACCCAACAAAGTTCATGCTCTGCCCCCACACCACCATACTGGGCGTGGTACTGAAATTTATATAAAAAAACCAATGGACAATTAAAACCTAACTCCTGGGCTAAACGTCGAGTAACTGCGGCCTCCATGGATTCACCGTACCTGGGATGGGAACAGCACGCATTTGACCAATAGTTAGGCCATAGTAATTTTTCTGCGCTACGTTTTTGAATCAATACTTCATTATTAGCGTTAAATATGAATATAGAAAAAGCTCGGTGAAGTATGCCGTTACCAATATGGCAATCACCCTTGCTTTTATAGCCGATTTCCCTGTCCCTCTCGTCTACTATAATAAGCTCCTCATTAGAGCTACACACAATCTCCCTATGAGCCATCAAGTGTCACTCCCAGATTTACTGAAATTGCTTGAAACCCAGCATCCTGGATAGCATTAATTACGGGCTCAGTTGCGCCATTACAAATAGCGATAATCGACCCTCCTCCCCCTCCTCCAGTCAGTTTTGCACCAAGAGCACCATTTTTTCGTGCTATTTCTACTAGTTGTTCAAGTTCTGGTGTTGATACCTGGAGAGCATTCAGCATCCCGTGGTTAATATTCATCAGCTCACCCAATGCCTCGATATCTTCATCTTGAATCGCCTTCACGGCACTTAATACTAGTGTGTCAATCTCATCAAAAATACGCTCATAAAGTTTTTTGTCCTGTCGCCATGCTTCACGAACCCGACCCACAGTTTTAGCCGTTAAACCCTCGCGGCCAGTGATTCCGATAACAGCCGGGATCGGTTTGCGGATATTTAGAGGCTCAACTAACGGAGGATCTCCAGGCCGAAATACGAGGGGCTTTGCATAACAGGCTAACGTGTTGTCTAGGCCACTTGGATTTCCATGGGCAATTTTTTCCGATTCATACGCCAACTGATTCACATCTTCGTTAGAGAGCCCTATCCGATAATGTCGATCAAGTGCTCGCACTATCGCAACGGCAATCGCAGCAGAACCACCTAATCCCATACTACGAGGTACATCTGGAAATACCTCAATGCACATGCCACGATTACTCAAACCAAGCCTATCAAGTATCACACCAGCAGGCCGCTCAAAAGAACGTCGCTCCGCAAAATTTCCTGCCAACTCATACTCAACGCCCCACCTGGGAATCATAAGCAAAATCCCCTCTTCTCGATCTTCTACAAGGGCCTTTACGGTGATGGGTATAGGCGTGGCAATTGCATGACGCCCATAAACAACTGAATGCTCTCCAAGCAGAACCACCTTGCCGTAGCCAGTGCCCATTGCAGATTCATTTGGATCTGCTTGTTTATCTAATCCATCAATTCTAAGTTCATTCCTTTTTAGCTCATCAGCAATTTCCTGGGCTTTCCAGATTTTAACGTCACCACTCTGAATAACACGATCTAAAACTTCATCAAAAATTTCTTCTGACACACCAGCAGCTGTAACCACGCTGCGTGCGTGTAATGTCATATGACCCTTCTGGATACCTTCGGTTGCCAAAGCCCGAATTGCCGCAAAATTTTGTGCGAGACCTACAGACGCCATTACCTTTGCTAATTCAGTGGCTGAACCCACATCAAGCAAATTTAGATTAAGAGATACCGTCGGATTGGAATCGATTGGAGCGCCCACTATCCCCACTTTAATAGGTAGCTCAATGGCGCCGCAAAGATTTCCATCCTCATCTGACCACCATCGGGTAAGAGAAGTGTACCTACCCCCCCTTGCCGCATACGCATGAGCACCGGCCTCAATAGCCCGCCAGTCATTACCAGTGGCAATAGCAAGGGGATCGATCCCATTCATAATACCCTTATTGTGAGTAGCAGCCCTGTATGGATCTACTGAAGCAAAATCAGCTGCAACAATAATGCCGTCACGTGCTTGTTCTCCGGTATAACCGCGACCAGCTAATTCCTTCAACTCAATCTTGCAACTTGCGCGCACTAATGAGCGATCAGTTAGATTGGAAAGGATGCGCAAAAATACCTCTCCACCTGTAATCGATTCTATTAAAGGTGCTACACCCTCACACATCCCATTAACCAAGTTGGCGCCCATGGCATCTCGGGTATCTACCAACAGATGAATAACTAGTGTCCTGCGACCGGTGGAAGGAAGCGGATGAACAAACATTTCGATATCTCTAGCGCCTCCGCCTCGAGCTACCATATTAGGGTGGAAGCTATTAGCTAAATTCAAAATTTCTTGTGTCCGCTCTTTAATCTTCTGCTTGGCACTCTCGATATTTGGTACATCGACCATTTGAATCTGCCCAATCAGAATAGGGTCGGTAGCTTCAGCCTGAAACCCATCGCATTTCCTAATAAGCTTGGAAGCAGCGCCCAATGCAGCCACGATAGAAGGCTCTTCAACCACCATAGGCACTATGTATTGCTTGTTATTTACAAGAAGATTCATGCCTAGCCCAAGAGGTAACCCCATAACACCAACTACGTTCTCTATCATTCTGTCAGCCGCCGCCAAATCCAGCGTATGACGCCCAGAAGATAACGCACGAAAATCGGTTGCTGTTAATAAACCTCGGTCGCGCACAATCTTGACTCGTTCTTCTACGCTTAGCTTGTAGAACTCTGGAATTCTTAAGCCACTCTCGTCCACGGCTTCTCCTTAAATATGACCGTTAATACAGAGGCCCTGCTTATCAAGGCCAAAGTTGATAATTTTGTACCGACTATTCTCCACCGTTCTCAAAAATGCTTTGAGCGCTCCAGCATCTGCCGAAAAAGCTAATCCTAGATCTCCTCCGCCCGCTCCACTTATCTTATACGCCACATTATATTTCTTTGCCTCGCTGCCTATCGCCCTGTGTGCACGAGTTACTATATCAACACCCATAGCCTCACCTAACTCTCCCAGGCACTCCCCGTATTTAGTCAATGCACTAAGAAATGCTACACCATCATTTTCTGCTGTGGCAGCATGGCCAATTTTAGCCAAACAAGTCAGCTCCGTTAATTGCTTTGACGCCTGGGCTGGAAATGCATCTTGCCAAGCATTGAATCGCTTTAAAAAGTCTTTCGTCGATGCAGAGCTACCCACGCAAATACCCACGAATGCTACACCGCTTGGCAGCTGGATTGAATCAACTACAGGCGCAGAATCTTCTCGTAACTCAAAAGAAATCATCGAACCAAAAAGGCTAGCCGCCACATCGAGGCCACTGCCAAATCCGCCCTGTAAGTTCCGATGCCAACTAATAAGTTTTCTCAGGTCCTCGTCGTTTTTTTTGATACCACCTAAACCCGCGAAAGTACACCAAACTCCTGCCCACGCCGTGAGTGCCGCTGCGCTGGAACCGATCCCAAGCTTACCTAGCTCGCTGTATAACGCCCTAGAATCCAAATTCCCTCTCCAAGGATATTCCAAGCGACCATCATTAATTACCATGTCTACTAGGGATAGCCCAGATTCAGCCAATGAGTCAAATCTAAACTCCCGCAGTCTGGGAGCCCAGCTCCGAAGATGACACAGGGTCTCGAAATTTTTGGAAATTTCGGCTCGACAGTAACGATCAACTGCTAGAACTAGCGCGGGCGCACCTTTGAGTACCGCATATTCACCTAGAACGACAACTTTACCTGGGGCCCTTGCACTGACATTCACGATTCAATCCCACTCTACCCCGGCTCCGAGTCCACTGCGAATCACTTCCTTCACTCCAGGTACAGACTGAAGAACACCGGCTACGTACTGCACGGCAGAAGGCTCACAAACAGCTTTGACCTGCGGGCCAGCATCAATGGTGAAAAATACAGGAACACCATCCTGCTGCAGTTTCTGAATTGCATGAATGCACTCGACCGTAGCTCCATTCCAATACATTAGCGCTGGTTGAGTTGTCATGGCAACGGAGTGCATCTTCAGACAATTAGACTGCGCTACGTCAGCAAGCATTTTAAAATCTCGATTCAAAATAGCACCCCGCCCCCGCTCTAAGTCTTTAGCGCTAGCATCCAACCAAGCCACATAATAAGGGGAGGTGGCCACAGATCTATTCATACCTTGTCGAGATCCTACTGCCTTTTCAGATCTATCTGTAAGCGCAATAACAACTCCAAGAGGCCAAGCAGACAATTCAAGCAATGGTTCCGCAAAGCTACCCTCCCCATCTCTGCTTTCATCCGCATGCATCTCGACGAATCCACCGAAAACGGAACGGGCGGCAGATCCGGAACCTTGCCGTGCGATAATGCTTAATTCCCGAGGCGATACCTCTAACTTCAAAGCCACTGATGCAGCTGCCGCCAAGGCAGCAAACCCCGAGGCAGATGATGCCAATCCGGCTCCAAGAGGAAAATTATTCTTGCTAGTAACACTGGCGCAAGTTTTTATATCCGCACGTTCGCGTAAGATGTTTAAAAACTTCGAGATTCTAGGAACATATTCAGGCCGACTTTCCCCATCCAAAATAAGTTCATCTACTGAAAGACTTTCCTCAAAGGAAACAACAGTCTCCGAACAAAGCGCATCGAGGGTAATAGATATCGAGCCTACTGCAGGAATGTTCATATTTGAATCTGCCTTACCCCAATACTTGATCAAAGCGATATTGGCTCTTGCGGTCGCTTTAGACTGTGAATTCATAGTTAAGGATAATCGTAGCGCTTTATACAGGAATATTTAGAGCGCTCTTTCGATGGTACGATGGACAACCATGATAGCACGACATCAAAAAATGCCCTTCGGACAGCGGATGGATAACTATATTCAGCGGGTCGAAAAAAAACTAGTCGAAATTTTAGCTGATGAAAGTAGTGCCCCAACACCACTTCAAGAAGCCATGAATTATGCAGTTTTTGGAGCCGGAAAACGGATTCGGCCATTGCTGAGCTATGCTAGTGGAGAACTTCTGGACCTAAAAGACAGTGTTATTGATGCAATTGCAGCTTCGATAGAATTGGTGCATACCTACTCTTTAGTTCATGATGACTTGCCGGCTATGGATAATGATGATCTTCGCCGCGGTCGTGCGGCGACTCATAGAGAATTTGATGAAGCCGTAGCGATTCTAGCTGGAGACGCCTTACAAACACTTGCCTTCTATTGCCTAACCTCTGATCCCGAGCTTTGCAAACAAACCAAAGCTCAGACAAAAATTATACACTGGCTAGCTAGAGCAGCCGGCCCACGCGGGATGGTTGGAGGGCAAACACTGGACATTTTAGTTGAGGGTAAGCAGGCTAATGAGACTTTGCTAAAAGATATCTATAAACGCAAAACTGGTGAACTCATTCGGGCTGCTATTATGATGCCGACCGAACTCACAAAAATTAGCACCCAAGAAAAACGTAGTCTCGATAAATTTGCACAAAACATTGGTCTTGCGTTTCAGATTCGAGATGATCTCCTAGAAGTAGAAGAAGACACCATAACTCTCGGTAAAAGCGCCCAATCGGACAAGAAACAATTAAAAGCTACTTATCCATCTATGCTAGGTATTGAGCAAGCACATCAAAAGTTAAATGAAGTCTATGGTCTGGCGCTGGACGCACTGCAGACATTTGGCGATAGCTCGGAAAGCTTAATTAAATTATCCGAGCTTATTATCAGTCGAAAAAAATAGAGCGCCTCTCTTTTACTTTATAATTCTAATAGAACAACAGCAATTTTAATAAAAATCTTTTTCGACTATGTTTTTGATCGATCTTGGTATCTCCGCAACCGTCCGGACCCTTAATGCTGGGGGTGCCATGCTAAAAAAGTGGGGGCTTGCGACCCCAGACCTTAGTTTCAAAAAACTTGAATATCTGGCCAAAAAACGAACAGGGCTTTCTAATTTTGGTGACTGGGCATTCCAGAGGCCACTTGAAAAACTCATAGGGGCATATGAACAAGAAGCGAATCTAACTATGTTAGGCCGTATCACTGTGCACGAACTCATTGCTAATGTCCTTATGAACCTTCTTTTATTAGAAGAAAAAAGACGATGCCAACCCAGCATAGAAGCCGAGCCGATTACTGATCCCGTTTTTATTATTGGCCTACCCCGGACCGGAACCACACTTCTTCATGGACTAATGGAGCAGGATACTAAAGTTAGGGTACCCCAAACTTGGGAGGTTATGTTTCCAGCAAACTGTTCAGGCAATACTGAAGAATCTAGCAACGCACGAGACCGTACCCGCAATCGTCTTAATTGGGCTAACCGGTTAGCACCTGGATTCAAGCGCATCCACAACATTGCGCCTGAACTCCCGCAAGAATGTATAGTTATAACTGCGCACGTCTTTCTTAGTACCCAGTTCCACACTGCGTGCAATGTTCCCTCCTATCAAGACTGGTTTGAACAAGAACCTCAAAAATTAGCATATGAATTCCACCATCGATTACTACAACATCTGCAAATCGGGCGCACCCCTCAACATTGGGTACTTAAAGCGCCTGGCCATCTATTCGCATTAGATGCCCTCCTAAAACGCTACCCAGACGCTAAAATTATTCAAACTCACAGAAACCCCCTACAAGTAATGCCCTCTATGGCTAGCCATGCTACCGTACTGAGACGTGCACTCAGTAACCAAGTTAACCCAAAAGAAGTAGCCCATGACTGGGCTATGCGTTGGAATTTAGCTCTCGGAAAATTCTTGGGAGTTAGGGATCGATCACCCTCAGATCAATTCTTAGATGTGTACTACGACGATATTGAACGCGAACCACTGGAAACAATTTATCGCATTTACGATTTTTTAGGATGGAAGATAGGGGATAGGGCCAATCAAGCTATGAAAATATTTTTAGATTCCAATCCAAAAAACAAGTATGGCGTACATCGTTACTCACTCGGACAATATGGTTTGAGTCCAATGAGGGAACGGAAAAGATTCCGAGCCTATTGCGAACGTTTTTCTATTTCGACAACAGAGAAATGACAGACACTGAAAATCAGGCTGGACAAACAGCCAGCTACCCAGTAGAGCCATTATTTTTGAGGAAGATCCAAACGAAAATCAGCGAACTGCTCTCGGAGTTCTACCTTTGATACCTTGCCAGTTGCGGTGTGTGGAATTTCATCCACAAAAACTAGATCATCCGGAATCCAAAAATCTGCCACTTTCCCTTTAAATAACCCCAGAATGGTGATTTTATCTGGGATGGCTCCTTCGTTCGGCACCACAACAAGCAAGGGTCGTTCTCCCCATTTCTGGTGGCCGACACCGATCACCGCTGCCTCTAAAACACCCGGGTGAGACACCGCAAGATTTTCAAGTTTGATGGAACTGATCCATTCGCCTCCAGACTTAATGACGTCTTTTGTGCGATCTGTGATACCTAGATTGCCCTCCGGATCAATCGTGGCCACATCACCGGTGGAAAACCAACCATCAGCATCAAATGCATCATCAGATCCCTCGGAGCGGAAGTAATTGTCACAAACCCACCAACCTCGAACTTTGAGATCTCCGAAAGCTTTTCCATCCCATGGAAGCTCCTGGCCATCATCATCGACGATTTTCATTTCCACCCCGAAAGGCGCCTTACCCTGCTTGGCGCGAATCACATCGAGCTCAGAGTCTTCAAATCTTTCCATGGGCTTGCTAAGAGTATTGACTGATCCCAGTGGACTCATTTCTGTCATTCCCCAAGCATGATGAGTATAGACGCCGTGTTTATCTTGGAATTCTTTCATTATAGATAGAGGGCATGCTGCACCCCCAACAACGGTACGCTCCAAAGAATCAACCGTGGTACCTGTTTCTTCGAGGTAAGACAAAAGTGCGAGCCAAACCGTGGGCACACCAAGTGCCACAGTAACGCTCTCGCCTTCAATTAGGGCCTGAAGAGTCTTGCCATCCCCCATCTTTGGGCCAGGTAAAACCATCTTTGCGCCAGATATAAAGGCAGAATAAGGCGTACCCCAGGCGTTAACATGAAACATGGGTACCACTGGAAGCACCGTGTCACGCCGACCCAAAGCTAGGGCATTACGTTGACAGGTTGCATACGCATGGAGCACCGTTGAACGATGATCGTAAAGAACACCCTTTGGGTTCCCAGTGGTCCCAGAGGTGTAACACAATACGCTCGCAGTACCCTCATCTAAGACAGGCCACTCATAATCCTCAGAAACCTCATGAAGAAGTGTTTCGTAACATTTAATTGATGGTAATGACGTCTGAGGCATTTTGTCTTCAGATGACAAGACAACGTAGGTTTCAATTTTAGGGAGCTGATCAGATAATTTTTCTACAAGTGGCAAAAAAACGGGATCAAAAAAAAGCGCTCGATCCCCTGCATGATTGAAAATGTACAAGAGTTGCTCGAAAAAGAGTCGTGGGTTGACAGTATGTAAAACATAACCGGCACAAGAAACCCCGTAATAAAGTTCAAGATGGCGAAAATCATTCCAAGCCAAGGTTGCAACACGGTCCCCTTCTGCCAGTCCAAGCTTATGCAGTACATTAGCCACCCGATGTGCCCTGCGAATGATATCCTTGTAGGAGCATCGGTGGAGAGAGTTTTCATCAGTAACAGAGACTACCTCTGTATCTCCGTATTGCCTGCCTGCAAACTTCATTATTTCTGTAATTAGCAGCGGGCTTCTCATCATCTGACCCTGCATATCGCTCTCCTGCCTTAGTTAAGAGGGAAAATATACCTCCCACGCGCTGCACAGGGTAGCGAATAACGCAACATACTTCGCGAGCTAAGTTTATAAACCTGAAAATTTAACTTGAGTCTGAGATTAAAAAAAGAGATAGTTTTCCCTTGATGAATGAAAATTATATAGAGATAAGAAAAACGCTAATTGAAAAACGCGATGAACTGACAGTGCGCCTAGAAAATATTAAAGAAAATATTACTGGGGGCCGAAGTGCTGACTCACAAGAACAAGCCCAAGAACTAGAAAATGCAGAGGTAGTTGATGCACTTGGCAACGAAGCCAGGCTCGAACTTAGCCAAATTGCGTGGGCTTTAGAGCAAATAAAAAATGGTAGTTTTGGTATATGTGTCAATTGCGATGAAGAGATTCCCATTGCTCGGCTTAAAGCACATCCATTTGCGGCCCTTTGTATTCGTTGTGCCACAGCAGCAGAGCAGAAAAATGGATAACCGCCACATTCCGTTCAAGGCAGAGGGTGCTGTTTAAGACTAGCGAGAAAAACCTCTGAATCCACGTTCGACCCAGATAACACAACACCTACGCACTCATGTTCGAATGTCGACCGGTTGAGCACGGCAGCAAGAGCCACAGCACCAGAAGGCTCAAGTACAAGCTTAAGATGCGTGGCAGCAAATGCTACAGCGTAACTGACTTGAGTGTCGTTGACCGTTACCCCACCACTCAATAGTTCCTGATTCAAAGCGAAGGTAATCAAACCAGGCACAGGCACCATAAGGGCATCACAAATTGTAGGGGGATGGCCCTGAACCATCTCCCTGTTCCCAGTCTCCAGCGAACGAGTCGTATCATCATAACCGTCAGGCTCAACGGCAAATACAGAACACTCGGGAAACTCCGCTTTCAGCGCAAGACCACAGCCCGCGCTTAGCCCACCCCCTCCGCAGGGCACGAAAACCTCGCCGAGCTGCAGTCCCCTAGCCCTAGTCCAATGTGCGAGTTCCAGTCCCACTGTACCTTGACCTGCAATGATGTCTGGATGATCAAACGCAGGAACTAATGCTAAACCACGTTTTTCAGCAATTTGCGAGGCTATGTACTCACGGTCCTCGGAATATCGATCATAAAATACAATCTCAGCACCCAAAGCTTGGGCATTGGCCATCTTGATCTTTGGCACATCCTTCGGCATAACAACTGTAGCCTTTATACCCAACCACTTGGCAGCTAACGCAACGCCTTGAGCATGGTTTCCAGAAGAAAATGCTACAACACCCGCTCGGCATTCATCAGGACTAAGTTGCAAAAGATGATTTAGTGCGCCGCGGATCTTGAAACTACCTCCGCGCTGCAAAGACTCAGCCTTGATAAGCACACGAGTACCGGCCCGCTCATTCAAAATACCTGACTCTAAAATAGGTGTCTCAATAACCCGATTTCTTAGACGGGTGACCGCCTCTTCCACATTTGACATTTTGGGTAACATCTTGGGCATAGGAAACTCGGCGCAACTTGCTATGGACCTAAGTCAGGATTATATTGCCTATTGACGGTGCCCCGCTGAGGGTTTTAAAGGGAACACGGTAAGGCCTCAAGTCGATGCCGTGGCTGCACCCGCAACTGTAAGTGGCGAGCTCATCTTTCAACATCTGCCACTGGGCTACATAGCCTGGGAAGGCGAAGGGTTGAGCATGGAGCCGCAAGCCAGGAAACCTGCCGTCATGTCGTCCATCCGGGAGGCGGGTTGACTCAACGGAGCGGTCTTTTACCGCAGCGGCGATGCTGAGAGAGCGGGTTACCGGCGTGTGATTCCAGAGACCATGCTGCAGCTCAAAAGGGCTAGTCGATAACTCGGTTCTCTAGTGTCTGGTGTCGTCACTACGGGAATACAGAGTCATGTCTGTCAAAAGTCTAGCCCAACTTGGTGTTATTGCCTTGCTTGGTGTATTAACGGCATATCCCTCTAGTGCCCGATCACAGTCCGCTCGACCAGAAATTGAAGAAATCGTTACCAGCGCTAGCTCCATACCCTTAGAGGCACGGAAAGTGGGCAGCTCTATTACTGTTATCACAGCGAAAGATCTCCAAGAACAAGGTATTCGATACGCGGCTGATGCTCTACGCAACGTACCCGGAGTAGCTGTAAATCGCGCCGGATCATTCGGTAGCTTCACTCAGATCAGGCTACGCGGAACAGAGAGTAACCACGTACTGGTTCTAATTGATGGAATCGAAGTAGCACCTGCCAACTCGGGAGAATTTGATTTTTCCACCTTGCTAACCGACAACATTGAACGCATCGAAATCCTCCGTGGACCGCAGAGTGGGCTGTATGGGTCAAATGCACTAGCAGGTGTAATCAGTGTGACGACCCGTCAAAATCTTGAATATCCTGACCTGTCGGTCTCCCTTGAGCATGGATCGTTCAAAAGTTCGCAGTTGTCATTCAATGGAAGAGTCGCCAGTGACAGGAAAAGCGGCAATATCAGTGTCATCTATCGGGGCACTGAAGGTGCAAATATTTCCCAATTGGGCGACGAAAAAGACGGTGACAAAAATCTTACGATTTCTGGTCACGGCGACCTCTTGCTCCACAAAAATCTCTGGTTGGACGGTTCCTACCGTTACGTCGAAAAGCATACTCAAACGGATGATTTTGACTTCACAGGAGGGCCTACCCAAGGTTGGTCCATCGATGGTCCAGGGCAATCAAATACCCGCGACGTTAATCTTGCAGCGAGGGCAACTTGGTTAAACAGAAAAGGTAATTGGTCTACTCAATTTAGTGCAGCCTACACTGAAGCAGAATTAGATGCAGATGGAAATTTTGGCCCTTTTGGCTCTAAAACATCAAGAACTAAATTTGCTCTACAAACGACGATGACTATGGATCAACCATCAGCGCAAATAACTCATTTTCTCACTGGGTTTGCCGAGCACGAGGAAGAAATTTTTCGCGATAGATTTCCTTCGGACCCTTCTCAATACCCCACACTTACCAGAATGCTTAATGGAATAGGAGTCGAATACCGTACTGAGTTCAGCCAGAAACTCTACCTATCAGCGGTACTGCGCCGTGACATAAATAAAGAATTTGACGATGCGACAACCCACCGATTAACAGCTACCTACCTAGCTCATCAAAAACAAACACGCTTTCACACCAGCTACGGTACGGGAGTAACTAATCCTACCTTTGTCGAGCAATTTGGATTTATACCGAAGATCTTTACCGGAAATCCCGATCTGAAGCCGGAAAAATCTACGGGCTGGGATGTAGGTATTGAACATAGCTTTTCTGAAGATCGTGCATCCATTGATATCACATACTTCAGATCAAATTTACAAGACGAGATCAAAACTATTTTCCCCTCTGTCAGCAATGCTGCGGGGAAAAATCATAGGCGCGGTGTTGAGGTAAGTTTTTTAGGTAGACTTAACGAGCAAATCAACCTAAGTGGGTCTTATACCTATTTACACTCCAAGGACCTGGACGGAACTACCGAAATTCGTAGACCAAAACAAACAGCAAACGTGAGTTTCAATTATCGATTTCCCGGAGAGCGCACTAGAATTCATGCAAGCGCAATACACAACGGGAGTATGCTGGATTATGACTACAGAAAAGGCTATGTACCCGCTAAAAACCAGCTAGATAGTTACACGCTGATTAATCTTGGTGGCTCGATACTGCTAACAAAACGATTAGAATTCTACGGATGGATAGAAAATTTGTTCGACCAGCAATACGAGGAAGTGCTGACCTATAACACCCCTGGTCGTGGATTTTACGCCGGAATTAGATTATCGATAAACTGATTTTAGGACTCATCCGCTAAGTGATCCCCATAGTACACAAGATCAGAACGATTGCATTGATCTGCGGATTATGGATCACAGCATGCCTCACCTTTGCCTCCGAAAAACCTAACCGGATAGTTTCTATAAACGTGTGTACCGATCATCTTTTGTTCATGCTGGTGGATCGTACGCGTATTGCATCACTAACCCATCTTGCTGGGGACCCATATAACTCCATGATAGTTGAAGAAGTCCAGGGCATACATTTGAATCGTGCTACTGCTGAAGAAGTTATCGCTCTTGCTCCCGACCTGGTAGTAGCGGGTGCTTTTAATTTTCGTCCCACGGTAACTACCCTTAGGAAATTGGGATATAGGGTGAAAGAGATTCAACTCGCCTCGAGTTTGCAAGATATCAAGACAAACCTCACTAGCTTAGGCCGAGCCGTCGATGAAATTGAAAGAGCAGAAGCATTAATCACCGTATTCAATCGGAGACTAAAACACTTGACCTACCGAGACGAAAAAAAACCACTACTTTTTGCAAGGTACGAGGCTAATGGCTGGACGGTTGGTCAAAATACGCTGATTGCTGATGTGGCTTCAGCTGCCGGATTCGAAACTATAGGTGAGCAGCTGGGATTTACTGGAAGACGGTATCTCTCGCTAGAGCAACTTTTACTACTTCGGCCAGATCTCCTCGATCTAGGTTATAACTGGAAAGAATTACCGGCTCTGGCCTCAGAGAAATTTAAGCACCCTGCACTATCTGAGCTGCTAAAAAACACTGCGCTAGTAAAAATACCAAATCCAGCGTGGGCCTGCGGGTCTCCCTATACCCTAGGAGCCCTAGCCAAACTGAGGCGTGCTAGGGATCAACTGGATCTTTTGGGACTACGGAATACATTGTGAGAAACCTTCCATCCTATCCAGTATTAATAGCGGTTCTATTCACAACAACCTTACTTGCGTTTGTAACGTCAATATTAATAGGACCAACTGAGCTGGGTTTTAGAGATCTAGTAATAGCCATTTTTGGCGAAGACCCAAGAATGACTACAACGATCATAGGAGAAATTCGTTTGCCCCGAGCTATATTGGGTTTACTGATCGGATCCACCCTCGGCCTGACCGGCGCATCCTTACAGGGCTATCTCCGGAATCCACTAGCAGAGCCCGGAGTAATCGGGATCTCAACAGCAGCGGCATTAGGTGCCGTGCTTGCCATCTACACTGGGTTGTCATCAAGTGTTCCGTTAGCGCTCCCTATTATGGCTATTGGGGGATCTTTGATCGCGGTTCTAGTATTACGGGCATTAGCAGGAAGCGGGAGTATTCTCACTCTAATTCTGGCAGGAGTTGCAATTTCCAGTCTTTGCGGAGCTTTAACGTCTTTAGCTTTGAACCTTTCTCCCAATCCCTTTGCATCACTTGAAATTGTTTTCTGGCTGCTAGGATCAATCACCGACCGGAGCATGAATCATGTCTGGCTAGCAGCTCCTTTCATACTCTCAGGTTGGGTATTACTCGTATTGAGCGCCCGAGCCCTGGACATTCTAAGCCTCGGAGAGGAAACAGCAATCAGCCTAGGCATCAATCTGGAGCGAACACAGTTATTTATTATCTTTGGTACCGCGATCAGTGTAGGTGCAGCTACAGCAGTTTCTGGTGTTATCGGGTTTGTTGGTCTCGTCGTTCCTCACATACTGCGCCCCTGGGTCAACTATTCCCCCAGCCGCCTATTGCCCGCCAGTGCCCTTGGGGGTGCCACGCTTCTTTTGTCTGCGGATGTGCTAGTTCGATTAATTACTCCTGGCACAGAATTAAAGCTTGGCGTGGTCACTGCTTTTTTTGGGGCACCTTTTTTCCTGCACCTCATACTTAAAACCAAAGCTACCTTTAATACATGAGCCTTAAAGCAAAAAACATCTGTGTTTTTATACACAAACGAAAAATCATAGATGGAGTCTCTATAGAACTCGAACGTGGTAGTTTGATCGGATTGATAGGTCCCAATGGGGCTGGAAAATCATCCCTCCTGAAAACCCTTGCAGGGGTGCAAAACCACACCACAGGCGAAATCTTGATTAATGGAAGGCTAGCCGAACAATTTTCCGCTGAAGCGCGGGCGCGCACTGTTGCCTACCTGCCACAAAACCGGCGAATAGAATGGCAACTGCCTGCCCGAACTTTAGTAATGCTTGGTCGCTTCCCGCACCGGCAAGCATTTAAAGCCCCGTCTGCTGCATGTGAAGCTGCAGTAGATCGCGCTCTTTCAGCAGTAAACGCCACGGAATTCTCAAAGCGCAGCGTGACAATGCTATCTCAGGGAGAAAGCGCACGAGTCTTTCTCGCTCGGGCGCTCGCTGTAGAGGCTCCTTTTTTATTGGTGGATGAACCTACGGCTGATATGGACCCTTATCACCAGATTCATGTTATGGAGATTCTCAAAAATGTAGCAAAAAGTGGTGTCAGCATTTTAGTTGTCCTCCACGATCTAACGCTCGCAGCCCGATTCATGGATAAACTTCTACTAATGAAACAAGGACAAATAGTTGATAGCGGTGCCCCCAAGGAAATCCTGACTGCGGAAAATCTAGAGCACGTATATGGTATCTCGGCGCTGAATGGGAAGGAGGGAGACAGGGCCTATATTATTCCATGGAGCCGAGTGTAAAACCAAAACTACTCTAGTTCTCGTTGTCGCATACATTTACCTCAACAACTAAGTGCACAATTCTCTGATCAGCCGGCATGAGATCCTTGTAACTATCGGGTGACTTTGGGTAATGGGTAACTAGCGAAACAATAGCTGAATATATATTGGGCCCAACAGCCCATACGTGCAGATCAGTGACCCGATTATCATCATGGGATTCGATGCTTTGTTTGATCATATCCCTTAGATCCTCGGGGCCTTCCCGGTCAAGTAAAATCGAGGCTGTGCTACGAAGAAGCCCAAAAGACCAACGCGCAACCAACACTGCGCCGATAATTCCCATAGCAGGATCTGCCCATATTAGACCAAAATATTTCGCAGCAAGAAGTGCAAAAATTGCCAGAAAAGAGGTCAGAGCATCCGCCAGAACGTGCAAATAAGCAGACAGCAAATTGTGATCATGGTGAATTTGATGATTGAAAGTAGAAGCTGAGCCCTGGTCGTAAACATTTGCCCCGCTGCCAATTTCTGGATTTCCCTCGTGATCTGCATGGCTATGGTGGCCGAGAATAAAAACTGACGCCCCATTTACAATTAATCCCAATACAGCTACAAAAATCGCCTGATCAAAGGCTATTGCCACAGGCAAACGCAAACGGGAAAAGCTCTCCCAGACCATCACAAAGGCAAAACCAGACAACAGAATGGCACCGACAAAACCACCCAATGTATTCACCTTGCCAGTGCCGAAAGTGAAGTGCTCATCACGCGCATGACGCCGAGCGTAAACATATGCAAACGCGTTGATACTAAGTGCGGCAGTATGTGAGCCCATATGTAACCCGTCAGCCAGAAGTGCCATAGATCCAAAAATGACACCGGAAATAACCTCAACTATCATCATTAGCCCGGTAATGATGATCACAATAAAAGTACGGACCTCACCGGGGCGTTTTTGCTCCTGGCCAAAAGAGTGAGACTTTCTCCACTGATCAAGGTTATCTGTGTGCATAAAGTTAACTAGTTTCCCTGGCCCTTTAGTTCACAAATGTACGTGTATACGGTAGCTGGGAACAGGCCGGAGTTGAATCAAAAGTTTATAATTGACCATATCTAGCTTATCACTAGAGAGGGCTGCGGAAACTTTGCGGCCCTCTGAAAAATAAGTCTTATGAAACATACCACCCCAGAACAATCCATACCGAACCGGGATACGTCACCGGCTTTAGTCACCTTAAATAGAGTGGATGTCGCAATCGCAGGAAATACGATACTCCGAAATCTAAATTGGAATCTTCAGCGTGGCCAACACTGGGCCATTGTGGGTGCAAATGGGAGCGGAAAAACCAGCTTCTTAAAACTTATTTCGGGCACACTTTGGCCCACCCCTGAAAATGGAAAAAGGCGATACAACTTCGGCTCAGGGCTTCAAACAGATGCGATTGAGGCCCTGCATAAAATCACTCTGGTCGGCCACGAATTACAGGATCACTATATTCGATTGGACTGGAACTTCAGTGCGGTCGAGGTGGTACTGAGCGGAATCTTTCGTACCAATATTCCCCGGCGGCGTGCAAACAAAAAGGAAGGCTCCCAAGCCAGAAATCTCCTGAAAAAATTCCACCTGGATCATCTCGCTGACCGGCGCTTTCTCGAACTATCCCGGGGAGAGCAACGAAGAGTGCTTATTGCTCGGGCCCTGGCCTTCAAACCTCAAATACTGCTCCTAGACGAGCCTTCTGCCGGCCTAGATCATAGCGCACGAAAAACGCTAAATGACACTATTGATGACATTTCTCGACACACTACGATCATTTTTTCGAGTCACCATTCTTATGATATGCCCTTGTGCGTCAACAAAATGTTATATATCGAAAGGGGACAAATATCCGAAAAAAAACTTGGAAAACAAACTAGGGGCGCCTCAAGCTTACCTGATCTTGATGGCACACAAGAGACCCCCGAGAAAACTCTAGTCACCGATACCCGCAATATTGCGGAACCTGAAGTTCTCATCGAGATTGATAACGCCAATATCTGGATTGAAAAAAGAAAAATTATTTCAAGCCTTAATTGGCGACTTCTGGAAGGACAGCACTGGCATATTGCAGGCGCCAATGGCTCAGGAAAAACTACTTTTCTGCGTCTTCTGCACGGCCAGCTGCGCCCTGCCTTAACCGGTTCCATCCGCTGGGTTGGATTGGGTAATCCAAGCAATATCTGGGCATTGCGACGCCTAGTGGGTTGGGTATCACCGGAACTTCAGGCAGATTACCTATACGCCGCAACTGTTCGAGACTGTGTCGCGTCAGGAATCGACTCGAGTCTTGGGCTGGTAAGACCCATTAAACAAGAAGAGCAAGTACTGGTTACCAGTGTAGTGGAGGATCTGGAACTCCAGCAACTAGCCGAGCGCTCCATAAGAACGCTGTCTTACGGGCAGTTTAGACGCACATTGATCGCCAGAGCCTTGGTCAACCGACCTAAAATCCTTTTGCTAGACGAGCCCTGGGAGGGGCTCGACCCAGATGCTATAGAGTTACTGGGGGGGAAACTTCAGGACATCGCAGAACACGGCACACAGCTGATCTGCGCCTCACACCTAGACATTGCGCAAGGCTGGTTCACTCATCGACTCACACTCGAGAACGGACGTGCGCTTTTAGTGACTCCCCTGCAAGAGGGCGGGCAGTCCGAACAATAATCATGAACTACTACTCAGAAACTATTTCGCTGGTGAGAATGGATTCTACGAACACCCCGAAGATTCATCCAATGCGCTACTGCTAAAAGCAGCCCCCCCAAAACGCTAACAAAAATTTCAATCTCCTCGGCCCAATGGCCATGACCCACAAACGCAACTACTAAAACCACAATCCCGCCCAGACCAAGGCTAACGAGATTACCCTTACGATGAATGCGATACCCAAAATAGAACCCGGCCAAACTGGTAGGTACTGCCAGACCCAACATCCAACCGTGAAAATGGGCATCGTCACCCAGGCTTAGGGCAGCGACCGGCAGTACTGCTACAAGCAACGGAATTGCCAGACAGTGGACGATACATATACCAGACAACGTAATAGCTATCCGGTCAAAATAGTGGGAAATGCTCATCATTCAAAGGGGATGTTAACATTGATCTGCTGCCTACAACCTAAGTTTGAATGCCATGGATTTACTAGACAAAGTAATTGTAATCACTGGTGCTGCCCGAGGACTAGGTGCTGCTATTGCTCAACAAATCGCAGCCAAGGGCGGAAAACTGGCGCTCGTGGACCTTGATGAGAAAGACCTCAAGGCCACTCAGTCCAAATGTGAAAAACTGGGCGTGACCGCCCGCACCTATAAGGCTGATGTAACAGACGAGCATCAAGTAACTACGCTCTATGAGAGCGTTGCAAATGAGTTCGGGCGATTGGATGCGAGTATCAATAATGCAGGCATACTTCGTGACGGCCTGCTCGTCAAAACAAAAGAATCTGAAATCACTGATAAACTTAGCCTTGAACACTGGCAAGCAGTTATTGATGTCAACCTCACTGGTGTTTTTCTCTGCGGGCGAGAAGCAGCAACTCAAATGATTCTCGGTGGTCGGGGCGGTTGCATTATCAACATGGCCAGCATATCCCGAGCAGGCAATTTTGGGCAAAGCAACTACGCGGCCACCAAGGCTGGGGTTTGTGCGCTCACGGTGGTTTGGGCTAAGGAGCTGGCCCGTCACGACATTCGCGTAAATGCCATTGCACCGGGCACTATCAAGACTGAGATGACGGCTAGCATGCGTCCAGAAATGCTGGAAAAAATGGTGGCGGGGGTGCCGCTTCGGCGCTTAGGTAGGCCAGACGAGATTGCCCACACCGCAATCTACATTCTTGAAAACAATTATGTAGACGGACGAGTCATTGAAATTGACGGGGGACTGCGCCTTTAGCTGAGATGCGTGGTCCGCGCCGCCCCTGCTGAAATCAGCAAAAGCGGCGCTAGATCACGAGTGCCTGTAGCCCTTAGCCACGGCTACCTATAGGTTATAGCCCTGCTCGTCATGGAGTACGAGATCAAGCCCTTCCTGCTCTTCCTGCTCGCCTACACGAAGGCCAATCACTGAATCAAGCACCTTGAGAATGATGAAACTAACCACACCACAGTAGACAACTGTCGCTACAACACCAACGACTTGCTTGCCAACCTGGGAGGCAATGGTTAGGCCCTCACCAAGACCCGCACCTCCGAGCCCAGCATCTACGAATACGCCCGTTAAGAGTGCGCCAATCACCCCGCCAACACCATGCACACCAAAGGCATCCAGAGAGTCATCATAGCCAAAGGCGCGCTTCGCCTTAACCACAGCAAGATAGCACCCTAGGCCAGATGCGACGCCAATTGCGAGAGCGCCCATGGGTCCAACAAAACCCGACGCTGGAGTGATTGCGACCAACCCTGCCACTGCACCAGAAACCAAACCCAGTGCACTTGGCTTGCCATGGCTCTTCCATTCAAGAAACATCCAGGTCAAAGCCGCAGCCGCTGTCGCAACCTGTGTAACGACCATGGCCATTCCGGCCACCCCATCCGCAGCCAGTTCACTGCCTGCATTGAAACCAAACCAGCCTACCCACAACATGGCAGCCCCGACCATGGTCAATACCAAGTTGCTCGGCTTCATGGGTGACTGTGGATAACCAGCCCTCTTTCCTAGCACGATAGCTGCTACCAAGCCTGCTATGCCTGCGTTGATGTGGACCACAGTTCCTCCGGCGAAATCGAGTACGCCCATTTCACCTAGCCATCCACCGCCCCAGACCCAGTGGCACACTGGCCCATATACCAGCGTCACCCACAGCCCCATAAACCACAACATGGCTGAGAATTTCATGCGCTCTGCGAATGCACCAACGATGAGGGCCGGCGTAATCACGGCAAACGTTAATTGAAACATGGAAAATACGGATTCTGGGATGGTGCCACTCAACGTGTCGACACCTACGCCAGCCATAAAAGCCTTCCCGAGACCACCTACATAGGCCGAGCCATCTCCGAAAGCCAGGCTATAGACATATAGCACCCAAAGTACGGTCATGAGACAACAGATCGTGAAACACTGCATCATGACCGAAAGCGCATTCTTGGCTCTCACCATGCCCGCATAAAAAAGCGATAGCCCGGGTATAGTCATAAATAACACCAGGGCTGTCGATGTGAGCATCCATGCAGTGTCCCCCGAGTCCAGTGCATCCTGAGCAACGGCAAGACCAGGTGTAACCAAAGCCACGACCGCATACATACCGGCCAGAACGTGTTTCGAAATTTTGTTCTGCATCTTTTTTCTCCTCTTCATTGATCTATAGTGCCTGATCACCGGTCTCGCTCGTCCGGATCCGGACTGCTTGACCCAAGTCAGAAACAAATACCTTCCCGTCACCGATAGAACCGGTTCCGGCGGCCCCCACAATAGCTTCTACGGCCTGCTCCACGAGCTCATCCGATACGGCCGCTTCAATTTTCGTCTTGGGCACAAAATCTACAGAGTACTCTGCACCGCGGTAGAGCTCTGTGTGACCCTTCTGACGCCCGAATCCTTTTACCTCTGTCACCGTCATGCCCTGAACGCCGGCCTCTCCGAGAGCCTGACGAACATCCTCGAGCTTAAACGGCTTGATCACTGCTGTAATAAGTTTCATTTTATTTTCCTCCTCATGTTCTTGCGTTACTGTCCCCCGATGTCAATGCCCTTGCCGATGCTAAAAAACATATTTTTGTCCGCTTTCGAGTTATCTTGACTAACCGTTAACCCATCAGCAGAAATCAGCCCGATTGCCAGCTCCAGGCCCTGCCACTCAAAACCGTAACCAATTTCTACATAGCTTCCTGAGAAATCATCGCCGTGGCTTCCATAAGTGAAGTAGGCACCGTTCGGGGCATTTAAAGTCAAGGAAGTAAACGTGTAATCTTCAGGCGCTCCGTTGCCACCCCATTCACCCACGTTGAATCCCAATTCGGCGAATCCATAAGCGAGGCTGAGATTGAACTCTTCATAGGTATCATCAAAATCATCACTATAGTAATAACCGGTCCAGCCGACACTATAGCTAAAATCGCCGCTCCCTCCGCCGTAACCGAAATACAGGTCAGTCTCGATCCCGTCTCCCACATCAGCCCCCCAAGTACCAGCATAGAAGCCATTTTCATTTTCATAGTCGATCCCGGCCGATGCAGAGCTGTCTTCTTGATAGATGCCCCGATAGATATAGTCGCTAACGTAACCTACGTTTGCACTCCATTGAGCCATAGAAACAGCCGGTAGCAGGACCAGAGCCGGAAGTATTATTAAACCTTTCAAGTTCATCGCTAAAATCTCCTCATGCCAGTTCTTGTGATTGAGTAGTACACAACTTCTACATGCAGAATTCGTGCCAACTATTTTTGGCTTAATTTCAGGCCTGAAAAAATATTATTTGGTAAAAAACGCACCGTTAGCAAGCACCCCTGCACTGATATGGAGCAACCCGCTGATGGCACCTCAGGAAACATAAATGAACAGCTAATGAGGCAACTACCAAAAGCAAGTGTTGGCAAAAATGTCTCTTTAATAGTTCAAAATCAGCAGTTTTTGAGCTCTTTTCTTAATTTTGAAATCGGCCCCTGACCGCCTTTGGGACGCTTTGGAGGTTGTTATTCTTCGGGTCCGATCGTAAGAGCCATTCCATCAAGTTCAGCACTCACTTCTACCTGACAACTCAGGCGAGACCGGGCCTCATTGAAGCCGGTTAGACTCTGCAGTAAGTCCCGCTCTTCTCCTGCAGGAGGCTGGAGACGGGAGAACCAATCTGGGTCTATATAAACATGACATGTGGCGCAAGCACAAAGCCCTCCGCATATAGCCTCAACACTGTTGTCTAGCTCACGAATGTTTTCCATCACAGAGATCCCGGCATGGGCGTCCACCGATAAAATCTGCCCTTCCCGATTTGTGACAACGAGTTTAATCATGCGAGTGTGTTTGGATTTGAGCAATAGACCTGAGGCGCGCACTATAGCAGAAACATATCAATATCCCGCATTGTGTGGGCAAATTAAAATTGCAACCATGAGTCGATACCGAAATCCATTGTTCCTGGCAACTTTTATCCTCGGGCTAATACTCGTCAGTGTATTTTTACCGGTGCGAGACTGGCTCACCACAGGGATTATCTGGATTAACGCCAACCACTCGGCGGCGTGGGTAATTTTTATCCTAACCTATGCCCTTGCCCCCATTTTCCTGATTCCAGGAACCATCCTGACCCTTGCGGCCGGATTCGCATTCGGTCTCCCCATGGGTGTGCTCCTTGTTTCTATTGGCAGCTTGCTCGGTGCTGTAAATGCTTTTTTAATCGGGCGGTTTTTTGCTCGGGATTGGGTGTCCCGGTATTTAGCAAGAACCCCTACGTTTAACGCATTGGATAATGCAACACATGACCGCGGGTTCTTGATTGTTCTACTGACAAGGCTCTCTCCGTTGATTCCTTTTAATGTGCTGAACTATATCCTTGGCCTGACAAAAGTAGGCCTCAAGGATTACTGTCTAGCAACATGGATTGGAATGTTGCCTGCCACCCTTTCATATACATATGCCGGGTCAGTAACCAAAGACATTTTTGCAATTACGGCTGATGCACCTCAGAAAAGTACGGCTGACTATGCTTTACTCTTAATGGGGCTTGTTTCCACCATTGCATTAGTAATTTTCCTCGCTCAAAAATCAAAAAGAATTTTGAATGAGCACTTGCAACACCACACACAAAATCGGGAACGTTTTGAACGGAAAAACTCTTACTAAGCTACCCTAAAAGAAGTCGAAAGAGCCTTGTCTTTTGAACAATCCAGAGGCTCAAGTAGGAAAAATTCCTGTCACCAAAACCCAAGCTAGTTCATAATGACAGATAAGCTTGGGTACCATGCGACGGCACTTGCAATGCAATGCGGGTAGTTGGGGGGTACCGGATGCCTCCGTTACAATATGATTCAATGGCCGAATGTCAAGGAGGAGTTCATGGCTTTTCGTTTTAAGCTTGTGATTTTTATAACGATAGGGGCACTAGGTGTCAGCTACATCGCCCAAGCCGCCGAGTGGAGTACTATCAGAAGCTCCAGTTCCGTGACCTTTGTTGCAACCCAGGAAGGATCCCAATTTCAAGGTTTGTTTGAAACATTTTCTGCAGAGGTTGATTTCGATACCGCTGACCCGAACAGTGGTCAAATCATTGGTGTTGTAGAGCCTGCGTCCGTGAATACAGGGGATGCTGAGCGAGACGCAACACTCTTAGATCGGGATTGGTTCGATCCAAGTAACTACCCAGAATCCAAGTTTGAATCTGAACGAATTGAAGTAATGAAGGACGGAAGCTACCGTGCTCATGCTCAGCTGACACTCCGTGGCGTTACTAACCCTGTAGTCATGGACTTCACCTTTGACAGCTCTGAGGTCAGCGGTATCAATCAGGGAAACCTGTCTGGAACGGTAAAAATAAATCGTCTAGATTTTGGTGTAGGTCAGGGTTTCTGGGCAGACACATCATGGGTTGCTAATGAAGTCAACGTAAGGGTAAATCTAAGTTTAGAGCAATAACACCACCTCTAGACCAAACAGGAAGTATTCTCAGACATCAAAAGCTGGCTTAATTCGCGCTCTATCCATAGACCAACCTTCTGGCAATATATCCTCCAGAATCAAGTAAAGGCATGGCACCAAGAATAACGTCATCAAGGTAGCGAACAGCACGCCCCACCCGAGGGAAATGGACATGGGCACAACGAAAGCTGTATTTGGATTGTTCGATAACATCAAAGGAACTAAGCCGACGAAGGTAGTCACTGAGGTCAGAAAAATAGGCCGAAACCTCACTATTCCGGCCTGCACCGCCGCTTCATGGATGGTTGCACCCTGTCTGCGCAAACCGTTCATGTAATGCACCAGTACAAGACTTGCATTCACCACCACGCCGGAAAGAGCAATCATTCCTAATACCGAGGCCATAACTACCGGCCATCCCATGATTGCGTGCCCTATCAGAGCGCCGACGGCCCCAAACGGTATCACGCTCATGATCACGAAAGGTTGAACATAAGATTTCAGTGGAATTGCCAATAAAGCAAACATAATCATAAGGGCCAGGGGTACAAGCGACGCAAGCCCTGAAAACGCCTCCGTGCCCTCTTCCTGTTCCCCTCCCAGGTAATAGCTCATTCCTCGGTAGTCTGACAGAATAGACGGCAACGCCTCAGCCTCTAAAGAATCGAGGATCAGCCCGGGGGTCGTTACACTACGGTCAACATCTGCGGTTACAGTGACCACGCGTTGCCGGTCAATACGCCTTATGGTCGAAAAACCCGTACCGAAATCCACCTCAGCTACTGCCGCAAAAGGTACCTCGGAGCCAGTTGCGGTTCGAATTCGCATATCCTCAAGGTCCCCGAGAGACCTTCTCTCGGATTCAGGATAACGGACCATAACCCTGACATCCTCAGTACCGCGCTGGATCCTCTGGGCCTCCTCACCATAAAAGGCCTGACGGACCTGACGCGCCAAGTCGTTTAAGGTTAGCCCTAGATGGCGTGCTTCAGGGCGTAATGACAATTTCACTTCCTGCTTGCCAGAGCGAAACGAATCCGAGATATCCGCAACACCACCGAATCTGCTCAGCTCAGCCCGAATTCTCGCAGCGGCCTCGCCCAGCTCGCCCACATCGCGCCCCCGGAGATTAATGGAGATCGCCTCACCAGTATTGAATGCAACCGCGGAATATCTGAGTTCCACCACGTCCGCTACCTGGCCGGCAAGATCACGCCAACGTGATGCGACTTCTAAGGAACCGATGTCGCGCTCAGCGACCGGAACCAAAGCCATGGACACTTCGGCAAGATGACTGACCCCGGGCACCAAAAAGGATCCTCTTGGACCTCCGCCACTTCGCCCGGCAGCCCTGCCAATCGAGGTTAGAATATGGGTAACAACACTTGGCTCACCCGGGTCTTCACTGTCTAGCTGTGCTTTAAGCTGCAATGCCGCCCGCTCAATTTGTTCCGCGGCCCGCACAGTTTCCTCTATAGGAATCCCCTCCGGCATGGTAAGGCTCGCATATATGCGGTTACCCTCAATCGGGGGCATAAACTGGAAGCTAATGCGCCCGCTAAAAAGCACCGCTAGCATCAGCATTGTCACACCTAACCCCATAGCCAATGCTGCATATCGCCATCCCAATACCTTTTTCAAAAACTCTCCATATCGCTGTTCAGCAAAACGTTCTAACCCTTCCCCCAACCTGCCCTGAAACCGGGTCCATTTCTCAACGAAAGGTTTTTGCTTGCCGTGAGAATTCTCACGTTTTCGATGGGCAAGATGCGACGGCAAAATCAATAGGCACTCGATAACGCTGAATATCAGACAAATAACAACGATCTGACCGATAATAGAAAAGAAAGCTCCCATGCGTCCCGGCGTAAAGATGAGAGGTATAAAGGCTGCCATAGTGGTTAGGACCCCGAAAACCACAGGAACTAACATTTCGTGTGCACCATTAATCGCGGCGGTGCGTTGATCTTCCCCGCCACGCTCGTGCGCATATACACGCTCCCCCACCACAATGGCATCGTCTACGACGATGCCGAGCACCAACATAAATGCGGTGGTGGCGAGCATGCTCATCGTAATCCCAAAGAAATCAAACGTCATGATCCCGCCAAGCAACGCAATCGGAATACCTGCAGCAACCCACATTGCTAAACGAAATTGGAGGGGCAGGGTAAGCGCTAACAATACGAGTACCAGTCCCCCCAGGGCCACACCAAGCATTGTGTTGATTGCCTCGCTCACATCCTCAGATTCATCCAGCCAAATAGCCAACTCGATGCCCTCAGGTACCTGGTGTCGAGCCTCTTCAAGATAAGTCTTCCCCTTCTCTGAAACAGCCCTACCGTCTTCACTTGTAATCCGATATACCTTAACCACCGCAGCTGGCCGGCCATCCAACCGCACCCGAAGATCACCCTCTTCAAACCCGTCAATCACCCGGGCAATCTCGCCAAGAGTAACCGCTGTGCCATCTGCCCGGGTCACAATAACGATGCGCTCAAATTCACTGCCCTCATACGCCTGCCCCTTTGTTCGCAACAAGATCTCGCCGCCCCCGGTCTTGATAGAACCACCTGGTAGATCGAGCGAAGAACGCCTCACCGCATTCGCCACTGCCTGCAACGTAAGTCCGTAGCGCCGTAGTGCTTGCTCCGAGACCTCGATTGAAATCTCGTCCGGGCGTACATACTCCACCGCTACCTGGGAAATACCGTCTATAGCAACAAGGTCTTCCCTCATATCCATTGCCAGCTGTTTGAGAGTGCGCTCATCAGCCTCTCCCGAAATAACGATATGCAGCACCTGATTCAAAACTGTTAATTCGGAAATAATCGGCCGCTCCGTCTCTTCCGGAAACGTATTAATGCTATCCACCTTGCTTTTTATTTCGTTGAGCGCTTGAGGAATATCGGACCCAAGGTCAATTTCCAGAGTAACGGTACAGTTCCCCTCCCTTGCTCTGGATGTCATCCTGAAAATACTTTCCGCGCTTTCTAGTGCTTCCTCAATTCGAAAACAAACACCCTCCTCTACTTCCTCGGGCGCGGCCCCCAGATAAGGAACACTGACCTGCACGATCCCCAACTCCACATCAGGAAACTGCTCCTGGTTGAGTTGTGCCAGCGACATCAGGCCGCCGCCAACTAAAATCAACATAAGCAAATTAGATGCAACCGGGTTATCAACAAACCAAGCGATAATCGATTTCATGGGTCTCAGTACTCTGTGGTGTCAGGATAGACTGGGCTAACCAACATGCCGCTCACTACTGTTTGCAGGGGCGAGATACACACCACCTCCCCCTTGCTCAGCCCTTCAACGATATAAACCTCATCACGGTAAATCCGCAGGATTTCGACTGTGCGATACTGGAGCTGCCGATCTTCGTCCATCACAAGAACTTGATTGTCATTTCGTAACGCAGAACGCGGCAAGACGGTGATATTGTCTACCAGGCGGCCCTCAATCTCTGCCTGCACGAATAAACCCACTGGTGGAGGCATTGTGTTCCCGTCCTCACCTGCTCGAATACGTGCAACCGCATGCACCATACGGCTGGCGGCATCTATTTCGGCCTCAGTACGAACAATCCTACCAAGCCATCGCTGCTCTGCCCCTGCAAAGCTGGCAGAAAGAGTTACCACAGGAGCATCTCCATCTAATTCGCCTCGTTGTGTCAATGGCACGCTGAGATATGCTAACTGTCTATCTGCAACAGGAAGGCGCACTTCCACATAATCCGACCCGTAGACACTCGCAACTGATGTGCCACGACTCACAAACTGCCCCACATCTACACGTTCATTTCTTACAAGCCCCGCAAAGGGAGCTCGGATCTGTGTGCGCGTTAGATCCCGTTCTGCCTGCTCTAAAACCACGCGCGCATCTCTCAGTGTCGCTTTCGTCACATTTGCTGTTCTAGTGGCATTCTCCAAGTCCGACTGACTGATAAGTTTCTCTGACTCCAATTCGATCGCGCGGGTCAGATTGAATTGGGCTAGTTGGTCTTCTGCCTCCGCACGACTGATACTTGCCTCGGCTCGGTCCACTGAATTCTGGTAGTCGCGATCATCCACCCTAAGAAGCAGCTCTCCCTGCTCAAAATATCCGCCTGAAACCAGATTCGGGGAAACCCAGACAACCGTGCCGGAAACCTCAGGAACTAAATCCGTTTCGGTTCTTGGCGCAACTGAACCTTGGGCATGTACAGCCATACGAACCATCTCCGGGAGAGCCTGAACCACGCGAACTGCTGTCGGCACAGGATCTGGCTGCGCCGGTCGTAACCGCTGACTGGTAGCCAGCAATGTAACTGTGCCCAAAAAAGCGACTGCCAAAATGACAACAGGGATAATGACTTTGGCCTTCATGCTGGTCCTTCGTTGCTTTGGTTGTCAGCTTTGCTGAGGAACTGATTAAGACTGCCCCCAAAAACACCCACCAATTTTTGTACGCCTTCACTGAGGTCTTCCAAGTCTTTTCGATCTAAGGCACCCTGCATGCTACTGGCGATATTTGAAACCAGCTGGAGATCAAGGGCAGGTATAAGCCCCGTAGCCTCAATCCGCGGTAACATTTGCATCCTCAGTCCATTGGTGATCAATCGCAAAACTAACCGGTCTGAGCCTATGAAGAACAGCCTCAAAAGCTTCCGAAAAATCTGGCCTTGCTTCTCCTGGCTTGCCGTCTGAAGTTCCCCCAAAACCGTCTTTACTTCAATAATTTCGGTTTCACTGGCTCTTTGAAGGAAGGATTGAGCAGCAAAACCAGCAAGCAGACTAAGCAACTCCATGACCTCTTCAACTAATACTGGGTCTGGTAACCGGTTCAAATCCAACAACGGCCCTAAAACATCTAGTGTGCACTCCTCCACGGCAATTACACGGGCACCGCCCGGCTGTATCGATGCGATACCGAGTTGATCCAACTTTTTAAACGCTTCGCGGACTGTTCCGCGGCTAGTTTCAAAACGCGCAGCCACATCACGCTCTGACGGCAGGCGCTCACCGGGCCGGTACTGTCCCCGGAGTATTTCGTCCTGGAGTACCAAGGCTACTTCCTCTGTTCTGGACATGTTCAATACCAACCTTCAACCCAATGCTGTAGGACCAAATTGGCCTTACCTTAATGGTAGGACCAAATTATATTTGATTCCCCCTGTCAAAACAACAAAAAGGTCCCGGGGAATGTGGGCCTTTATTGGTTTATCGGGCAAATGTTTTATATTTTTTGCTGAATGTATTTAGAAATTACCAGTAGTCAGCATGCTGGAAAATTTCGCCACCTCCCAGTCGATCAAATTTCAGCCCTTTAGCTAAGCCGTTACTAATGTCATGGGGTAATATTAAACAAATACTATGATGGGGTTATCAGTGGATAAAAGCAGGATTATTGGTTTGTCGTTTTCCGGCAAAATTCTTGTTTCGCAGTTCAGAAAGAATCGCAGATGTTTTTGTCGCCCGTGCCAACGAAAACCACTTGGCAAAAGGACTAGCCATGGATAATCAACTGCAGCGTCTCACCGGCCTTATCAAGCTCCCCTGGCTTGACCTCATTCCAATCTGGTTACAAGCGCTATGTATTGCAGGGCTGTTCCTGGTCCTGGCCTGGGTCATCGAGAAATTCGTAGTCGCTGCAACAGCCCGAATGGTACGTAGCACAAAAACCGACATTGATGATCAGTTGATTGAAAGCCTGAGGCGACCCCTTTTCTTAAGCGTCTTCTTTGTCGGTCTGGTTGCGGCTACACAATTGCTGGCATTGCCAGATACCCTCACACGCATCACTTTGGCAAGCCTTGGAACCATAGCAACAATCGTGTGGCTGGGATTCCTGGTTCGTCTCGCAAGCCTGACACTTGGCATCATTAGCAAGCTCAGAGGTAGCTACGAATTTGTTCAGCCCTCAACGCTACCTTTGTTTGATAACACGGCCAAAATCATTCTATTCCTAGGGGCAATCTACTTCATTTTTCTGGCTTGGGGTATTGATGTCAGTGCCTTGGTGGCTTCCGCGGGAATTGTCGGCCTTGCACTTAGTTTCGCAGCAAGAGATGCACTTTCCAATATCTTCGGTGGCATGTCTATTCTGGCAGACCGTCCATATCTGGTGGGTGATTACATTAACTTGGATTCCGGTGAACGTGGGCAGGTCACTCACATAGGACTACGTAGTACACGCATGCTAACCAGGGACGACGTGGAAATCAGTGTCCCCAACAGTGTTATGGGTAACGCTAAGATTATCAATGAAAGCGGTGGGCCATACGAAAAATTCCGTGTACGAATCAAGGTCAGTGTCGCCTACGGAAGTGACGTGGACCAAGTGGAGGCAGTCTTAATTGAATCAGCCGAACAACACCCGGAAGTCTGCAAAAAACCGGAGCCCCGGGTGAGATTCAGGTCTTTCGGTAGCTCCAGCATTGATTTTGAGCTTTTGGCCTGGGTCGAGCAACCAGTACATAAAGGACGATTGGAGCACGAACTGAATTGTGGTATTTATAAAGCATTCACACGCGAGAAAATAGAAATACCATTTCCGCAACAAGACGTACACATTAAAACTGAGCGGGGCGAATGAAGTGGAATTACTGATCAAAATTTGCATCTGACCAGGTTTTGTGCGATCTCCACGGCTCCCGCTTAAAGACGACTAACTTACAGTATTCCTTTACAATTCATCGCATGAAAATTTGTCATAACCACAACCTGAATCGCACGCTGGATGGGGAAAGGTTATTTGGGATACGGGTCAGCCTAGACGATAGTGACCCTTTTGGTCGCCTGCTTGGGGCTGATTGGCGGCGATTCCATTGGTATAAAACAGCAAAGCAAAGAGATTATGCCTTAAAGGAAATGAGTAGAGAGCATGTCTACTCTCGGCGTGGTGACCGCCCAATAATCATTCTTGAACCGGTAGCTCGCTCCAGTAACTCGGGTTCAACCCAATGAACTCGTTATAATGCCTGCCCCCTCGCGGATAACCCTGTGTACAGATCAGGGGGAGTGTTACATTTTTGTTGGAGAAGTAAAAAATGCTTGATCTGATGAAGATTGCCCGAACTGAGGCCAGCGGTGGCGACTTGTTTAATGCCCTACAAGGCCTGTTCGAGTCCTCAGATGTTCGACCGACAGATTATCCGGATGCAGTAATCTGGCAGGGGGGCCATCATGACGGGACAGTCAACCCGATCGCTCACTCGCTCACGGATGCGTACGCACTCCTTGGAACCATAGCTGCCATCGACGTTCTTGGCTTACCCTATTATGCGGTTCCCATGTGGGCCCAATATCGCCACGATATGGCGCTCGCCCCCCTCAGCTGGTTTGGCAATATGCCTTGTATCTCCATTAAGTGGTCGACTGCCGGTGATGCATACGTTAACGATGCCGGCGGTAACAAAGTGGTAGTGATGGGCAAATCAGGCAATGCGCCCCTTAGAACACAAGCGGGCGTTTATTGCAACGTGCGTCCCTACGGCCCAATAACTGTTGTACGCTGTATGCCATGTCTCCCATATTCTCAAGACAAATCTGTCTTTGACGTGAATTCAAAGACCGGCATTATTCATAGTGAAATGAATACCCCGGGTGTGCAGATGGCCTACGCCAACCGTCATTTTTTGAAAATGGTGCATGAAACCGGCAGCCTCGGTCGAGTTGCCTTCAAGCCAACGCAGGCACAGGAAGACGGAATCAATTCAGGGTTACTTTCTTGGATGCTGGAGGGCACGCAGTTCAAAGTCGGGCGAAAGTACGCTGTAGATGGCTATATGGAACATCGAAAGCTTGTTGATCGAATTGTCGACTTACTCCCTGGTGACTTCAAAAATGGAATGGAAAACTGGGGTGGACAGATTGAACAACACATTGCTGACACCAACTACGGAATCCTGATCTGGGATCTTATTCAAAAACAGGATGTTATTATTCTCACAACGGATCTGGACGGTGACCGATTGACTGACCTCCTCGCAGATGTATCCGATCCACTGCGAATGTTTGGACAAATGGTGCTCAACCACATAGACACAGAGGTCGAAGATCTTTGGGGTGACATGGGCTATACAACAGGCAACGGCCGTGATATGACATCAGTCATGCACCGCATGCAGGGGCCTCCAATCCATGAGCAGACCCTTGGGTCTGCAGATGCCATGCTTTTAAGGCTGCTTGATGGCGATGAATCAATGGGGGGAACAAAACGCCCCTACGACCCGCGCATCCATTTCGTCCTCATACGTGATGCCTATAAAGACGCTAACCCTGACAACAAAAAACTTCATACCTGGCTGGATAAAGCGCTCACAATTTTTGATGATGTGTATGCTGGAGAACGACCAGGATTTCTGGAGGGCTACACCCAACTCAAAAATTCAATTAAAGCCTGGGGTACTTGATCACCGTGAGTATTGTTCCGAGAAAATAGTGGTCACTTTGCCCAGAAGGGCAAGGGTTGAAACTCTCAGCCCGCTGCGACTGGCGGAAAAAACAGAACGACATCACCAGAGGAGAGCGGTGAGTCCCAGCCCGCAAGTTCATCGTTGATCGCTACTTTACAGCGCTCCATTGGATCGACGAAATCATGCCGCTGCGATAATTCAGAGAAAAGCTGACTAGCAGTCTCAGCGGAGGTGCTAATCGTCTCACTTTCTTTGCCAGCTAGCTCCCTAAATAAAGCAAAATACTGGATTGTTACACCAATCATCCCGCTAACTATTCCCCAAAATCCTGTTTTCCACCTGCCTTAGAAATTAGCCTAACATCACTAATTCGTATTTGATGCGATAACGCCTTACACATATCGTAAACAGTCAACGCTGCCACAGCTGCACCCGTGAGTGCTTCCATCTCAACCCCTGTTTTGTGTGTGGCTCGAACTGAACAATCGATTGTAAGTTTATCCCCCCCAATCCATTCAAAAGAAATTCTGCAATCTTCCAAGGGAATGGGATGGCAAAAAGGCAGAAGACTGTGAGTTTGTTTAGCTGCCTGAACTCCTGCAATGATTGCCGTATCTAGCACAGGACCCTTCTTTGTGTGAAGCGTTTCCTGACGATCAGCCAGATGATCTCTAGAAAATTCTTCAGGAAAAACCACCGTTGCCCGGGCAACGGCTGTCCGCCGTGTCACTGCTTTGTCACTTACATCCACCATCGTTGGAAGATTTTCCTTATCTACATGACTAAGCATTAGCCGCCCATTCTGTACATTTCTATTCTCGATTTTTTTATTTCATCCATGTTTTTCTCTCTAAATTCGCTGTATCTATCTCCGCGTTGCCGCCAAATATTTTGCAACAACCCAACCAGATCAGCATCACTTGCTCCAGCTCGCAAAGGTTCACGAAGATTAGTGCCTTCTGTTGCGAACAAACACGTGTACATAGTGCCGTCAGCTGAAAGGCGGGCACGATGACAATCACCACAGAATGGTTCGCTTACCGAGGAAATAAAACCAACTTCTCCCTTCCCGTCTTTAAAAGCATAGCGCCTAGCTACTTCACCACGATAATTGGGCTCTAAGGATCTCAGTGGCCACCGAGCACTGATCAGATCAAGAACAGTCTTCGAAGGCACAACCTCATCAAGGTGCCAGCCGTTTAGCGTACCCACATCCATATATTCGATAAAGCGCACTATCACGGATGTACCACGAAAATACTCCAAAAGATCCAAGACAGTTCGTTCGCTCTTGCCCTTTTGAACAACCACATTAACTTTTATCGGATCCAATCCCACATCATGTGCCGCCTTAATTCCTTCAAGTACGACTTCCAACTCACCACGTTCACCGCTCATCTCTCGAAAAACAATCGGGTCGAGGCTGTCCAAACTAACTGTGAAGCGCCTTAATCCAGCAGCCTTCAATTCAGAAACGTGGCCTGCAAGAAGAGTTCCATTCGTGGTTAGGGCAAGATCTTTTAGTCCCGGCAAATCAGAGAGAGTAGCAACAATCTCAGCAATGTCACGCCGTAATAATGGCTCCCCACCAGTCAGGCGAAGCTTGTTGACCCCAAGCTGCACGAAAAGGCCCGCAATACGTCTCAATTCTCCGGGAGTCAACCATTGCTGCCTGGGAAGAAATGCATAATCAGAGTCGTAAATTTCTGCGGGCATACAATAAGGGCATCGAAAATTGCAGCGATCCACAACGGAGATCCGTAAATCCCGCAACGGCCTCCCTAGAGTATCCTTCACTACACTTGCAGCTCGCCATTCTGTAACTCTACTCGACATCAAGTCCTCTTTATTTTCCAGCTATCACTACACCGCCCTAGGGACACAATGCTAGCATTGGTATACTAACGTTTATAGGCATGCCTTCACTGAGATATAGCATACAACCAACGGCTCCCTAAGTTTCAACGCCGCACCACGTGTGCCTACGCAGGCAGGTATTAACTGTAGGTTAAAACATGTGCGCAAAGTCGATTACCAAAACTAGCGAATCTTCACGCGTTTTTTAGATGTCGCAATGAAAACTACCTTAGAACCATTAAGGCCATCAGCTACTTGATACTATGATTCCGCAATCAATCGTCGATTTCTTTCATGTTAACCAAAATGCACTCTGGCTAACAACACTCATTTTGGATCTTTCCCTAACCCTTGTAATGTACCGGGTGTTTGGTCGTATCGGGCTTACCGCCGCTATAGTGCTAGCGATACTACTTGCAAATCTGCAGGGGCCAAAACTCACTGAAATTTTTGGTATGGAAACTAGCTTGGGCGTAATTTTTTATTCCACTATTTTCTTTGCCACTGACGTGCTCAGTGAAAAATATGGACGCCAAGTCGCAGGAAAAACAGTATTAATGGGGTTTGGTGTTAGTGCAATCATCGTCCTGATGATGAGTATGAGCTTGCTCTATCTGCCATCCACCCAACCTAATACTGCTGAGTTTTCTTTGGAAATTCACCAGGCATTCGAGAGCATTCTCGACTTTACGCCACGCTTTGTTGCCGGCTCATTGCTTGCCTATCTTGTTAGTCAGAGTTTTGATGTCTGGCTATTCCATAAAATTAAATCATATACCGACGGACGACATCTCTGGATCCGGAATAATCTATCGACAATGACCTCCCAAGCATTAGACACGACCATTTACTCATTGGTAGTTTGGTGGGGCATAGTGGATCTAACAACTGCCATTGAACTTGGGTTAGTGAAATACGGTTTCAAGATTTTTATTGCGGCCTTTGACACACCCTTTATCTACTGGGCCCGGAGCTGGAATGTACCATTTACTTCAGAAAAACCAGGATAAGCAACGGTACCCAAGTGTAAGAAAAAGACTTAATTAATTAGCGAATATTGCCTACTTAAATATCAAAAAAATTATTGTTATATTGATGTAATGTTAAAATACACGGACCTTTAGGAAAAAAAGAGAAAATGAATAGGAGTACCCTAGGGCCACTTGGCGTGCCGCGAAACACAAAAGATCAGCACCGCAAACCAACCGCAACACGAAAAAATAGCCCGACTGCACTGGATAGATGGCTTCTGAGCCAAATTGAAAAGCGTCTGGTTAATACTCCTTTGCGCATTCAGCTTTGGGATCAATCCACTATGTCCGCCAACATCCCTACGGTGAAAGTCCATGATCGCGGTGCATTGATCGGACTCATTTGTAATCCGGAACTGGAGTTTGGCGATCTCTACAGCTCAGGACGAATCGAGTTTTTGGGGAACTTTGACGAACTAATGGAAAGTGCCTACAACTACGTTAAGGACACTACAACATTCGCTAGACTTATTAGGCGTTTACGCAGACTTGCGGCACCAGATTTAGCACAATCCCGCCGCAATATTCACCATCATTATGATATTGGTAATGACTTCTACAAACTTTGGCTCGACGAAGAGGCAATGCAATATACCTGCGCCTACTATCCAAGCGATTCCATGGATCTAGAAGCTGCACAACAGGAAAAAATGCATCATGTTTGCAGGAAGCTCTGGCTGAAGCCGGGTGATACGGTAGTAGAGGCAGGTTGTGGCTGGGGTGGTTTCGCGTTGTTCATGGCACAACACTACGGAGTAAATGTGCGTGCATTTAACATTTCTCATGAACAAATTCTTCATGCCCGCGAATGGGCAAAACAAAAAAATTTGAGCGATCGGGTGGAATTTGTTGAGGATGATTACCGTAATGTTGATGGACAATACGATGTTTTTGTTTCGATTGGAATGCTAGAACATGTGGGACGAGCAAACTACCAAGAACTTGGAAAAATCATGAAGCAGTCACTCAGACAAACTGGTAGAGGTCTGGTTCACAGCATTGGGCGTGATAAAGAAATTCCATTTAATCCCTGGATAGCTAAGCGTATTTTTCCTGGTGCCTATCCTCCAACATTAAAAGAAATGACAAGCCTCTTCGAAAATAGTGATCTTTCGGTTTTGGATGTTGAAAATCTTCGCCTTCACTATGCGAAAACCCTGAAAGGATGGCTGGATCGCTATGAGGAAAATATGGATGAAGTTCGGCGCATGTTCGATGACAATTTCGTCCGAGCCTGGCGTCTTTATCTTGCTGGCTCTAGGGGAGCTTTTAAGGCCGGGTCTCTGCAACTTTTTCAAATTTTGTTCACACGTTCGGGTTTTAACGAAATACCAGCCACACGGGCAAGAATCTATCCTAATAGCTATGAATAAAAAACTAACCAAGACTTATGCGCCACTATGACGTCATTATCGTAGGGGGTGGGCCAGCAGGTTCTACATGCGCAGCCCGGTTAAGGGCTTCTGGCTTGAAAGTCACTGTACTGGATCTGGCGGAATTTCCACGACTTAAACTATGTGCCGGATGGGTAACCCCAGAAGTACTAGATGACCTGAATATAGAACCTAAACATTACCCGCATCGACTAAACACTTTTGAAAAACTTAGAATTCACATAAAAGGACTAACATTTAATGTCAGGACCACACAACACTCAATCCGGAGATTTGAATTTGATAACTTTCTCCTTAACCGCTGTGGCGCGGATATCTTCAAGCACAATGTAAAAAACATTCAAAGACAAAATGGAAAATATCTTGTTGATGATAAATTCAGCGGAGATTTCCTTATTGGCGCTGGGGGAACACGCTGCCCAGTTTATCGCACCTTTTTCCGAACTCTTAATCCTCGCGCCAAGGATAAACAAATTGTTGCTTACGAACTTGAGTTCCCGTACGAGTGGAGTGACCCACGGTGTCATCTTTGGTTCATTGAAAATAATCTTCCGGGATATTCATGGTATGTCCCTAAAAAAAATGGGTACTTGAATTGCGGTATTGGTGGATTTGCCGACAAAATAAAATCCAACGGAGATGATATAAAAAAACACTGGGAACAATTGGTTCATAAACTGGAAAATCTTTCCATGGTTACGAGCTGGCAATCAGAAGAAGCTCACGGATATAGCTACTTCATGCGTAGCAACGTAGATACCCTGCGTTCTGATAATGCTTTCATCATCGGGGACGCTGCAGGTTTAGCAACCCTTGACCTAGGAGAAGGAATTGGACCAGCGGTTCAAAGCGCTCATCTAGCTGCGGATGCAATTGTGGATGGAAAAGAATATTCGCTTAATGCGATACACGCTTATAGCCCCATAAAACCGTGGCTCAGAAAATGGCTTGAGGGTCGATTAACAAAAAAAATGCTACATAAAAAAAGACACGAGGAGAACAATTCTATTGTTGCTCACTGAGCTTGCTTGTTTGAGAGGGAGGTAAGCGCCTGTTTTTCGATTTTAGCCCAACTATCACGAAGCGTTACAGTACGGTTAAATACAGGTTGGCCCGGCTCAGAATGGATGGTGTCTACACAAAAATAACCGAGTCTCTCAAATTGAAAATTGTCACCAATATTTGCTTCTGAAAGGCCCTGTTCTAGAACAGCCTCCTTGACCACTTCCACGGAACGCGAATTTAAGCTATCCGAAAACGGAACATCCCCCTGGTCTGGGTTAGGGCTTAAAAAGAGACGATCATATAAGCGAACCTCAAGATGCTCTGCATGCCTAGCTGATACCCAGTGAATTGTCCCCTTGACCTTTCTTTGATTGGTGCCGTCTCCACTTCTTGTATCCGGATCATAAGTGCACCGAAGAGCAACAATATCGCCGGAAGAATCCTTTATGATTTCTTCGCACCGAATAATATATGCATAACGTAGCCTAACTTCACCACCCGGCCTCAAGCGATAAAATTTCCCGGGGGGGTCTTCCATGAAATCATTCTTTTCTATATAGATTTCCCGACTGAAGGGAATTTTACGAGAACCAAGCTCTGGACGATTGGGGTGATTAGCAGCATCTAGCAATTCCCCTTCGCCCTCAGCGTAGTTCTCTATGATCAACTTCAAAGGATCCAGCACGGCAAAACGACGTTGTGAATTTTCGTTAAGTTTCTCGCGGACACAAAACTCTAGAGAACCTAGCTGAATAACATTTTCCTTCTTCGTAATCCCGACACGCTTTGAAAAATCTCTAATTGCGGAGGGTGGATAACCTCGTCTCCGCATACCAGAAAGTGTCGGCATACGCGGATCGTCCCAGCCTTCAACATATCCTTCATCCACAAGCCTTTTAAGTCGACGTTTGCTCATAATGGTGAACATAAGATTCAGCCGAGAAAACTCGATCTGCTGGGGTTGATTAGTGATAGAGCACTGAGCAACAAACCATTCGTAAAGCGGGCGATGATCTTCGAACTCTAAACTACATAGAGAATGAGTGGTGCCCTCTAGTACATCAGAGAGAGTATGAGCAAAGTCATACAACGGGTATATACACCACTGTTCGCCTGTTTTTTGATGAGATACTTTTCGTATGCGGTATAAAGTCGGATCCCGCAAATTCATATTAGGCGAAGCCATATCAATTTTCGCTCGCAGTACACATTGCCCTTCATCAAACTCACCCTTACGCATAGCCTCAAAAAGCATTAGATTACTTTCTATAGAACGCGTTCGATCGGGGCTCTCAGTTCCCGGTCTAGTAAGAGTTCCGCGATGCGCACGAATCTGCTCAGCTGACGAGTCATCAACGTATGCCTTACCCTGCTTTATAAGCTCAACAGCAAATTCATAGATCTGCTGGAAATAATCAGACGCATGCGTTAATGCAGCCCAGTCGTAACCCAACCAGCTTATATCCTTACGAATTGCTTCAATGAATTCAGAATCCTCTTTCTCTGGATTAGTATCATCGAAACGCAAATAGCATTTTCCATTGAATTCTGCAGCAATATCAAATGATAGGCAGGCTGCCTTCGCGTGCCCAATATGAAGATAACCATTGGGTTCAGGCGGAAATCGTGTTTGTACACGACCACCGTTTTTCAATGCAGCAACGTCCGTAGCCACAATTTGCCGGACGAAATCTTTACCAACAGTACTTTGTGTACCCATAGCACCCATTGTCCTTCATGCGCGCCTTATTTTGTAGAATTCTTGCGCTACTGTGACAAAAATCCTGAAAAAAATCTCAGGATCAATGCTCAAGACCCTTAAAAAATCTGGTAGTTTAATCGAGGTCTTTTCTACGCAACATCTTTTAAAGCCTGAGCCTGACTATGGTCGACCCGCACAAACTTTGGTATTTCCTTTTCTCGCTAGGGTACAAATGTCTCCGTAGCAGCGTCACCCCTAGATATTACTGGCAATCTTCGCGGCAACAATTTGAGCTCCCTACGCAACCACATAAACGATGCAATTCCAAGTAACAGATGGGAGATGGCATTGGCCCAAAATATCCCACTAAGACCCAAAGTTGCCGATAGCAGCCAGGCTAAGGGAACATAAATCAGAAACATTTTTACAAAACTTAGCACTGCAGCTGGCATTGGGCGACCAAAAGCATTGAAACTAGAAAGCGCTACCATCATGACCCCAAAACCGCCTAAAGTAAAAGATACGATCCTGAAATAGGCAGATGCCGTATCAATAACCATTGGGTCATCACTAAAAAAAGTGCTGAGTGGTTGCGCAAACACAAACAAAAAAACCGCTGCTATCAATCCATAAGTGACACAGAAGCGATTAGACAAATGAACAGCCTGATTGACTCGGCTTATCTTGCCAGCACCAAAATTTTGGCCCACAAAGGGCCCTAGTGAGGACGATAAGGCAAAAATAACAATCAATACGAATGACTCAACGCGTGACGCTACACCAAAACCCGCAACCGCAAAGGGTCCGAACCCCGCTACCAGCGCAGTAATGATGCCTATCGTAATAGGTGTGAGCAAATTGGTTGCAATTGCTGGTAATCCAATGTGGAGTAATCGCTGCCATGAGTCCCAAAGTTTCTCAAATTTTAAATGGCGAACATGAATCAAACGCTCACGGCGCGCCAAAATCGCAGTTGATGCTACAAGAGTTATTCCATTAGCAACAACCGTAGCGATTGCCGCGCCCTTTAACTCTAGGCGCGGAAAGCCCGCCAATCCAAAAATGAGCAACGGGTCCAAAATCACATTGATCGCAGCTGATATGCTTAAAATTATAGCTGGGACCATCGCATCCCCTGTGGCACGAATCGCGAAATTTCCTAGCATTGGAACAATAGAGAAAACGGCACACAGAAAATAAATCTCCATATATTCTCGAATGAGGGGCAGGGTACGTTCATCTGCACCTAACCCTTGGAAGACAGGTACAATCGTTGCAAGACCTAGCATGGTCAAAGCTACTCCCAACACAGTGCCTAACAGTAAAGCATGTGTGGTAATGCGCTGTACGGTGTCTCTGTCTCCACTACCTAACAATCGCGAGATTACTGAAGAGACGCCGATCCCAAGGCCTAAGCCTACAGAGATCATTGCGAAAGACACAGGAAAAGTAAATCCCATGGCAGCCAAGGGTAAAGTACCCAACTGGCTCACAAAATAAGTGTCAGCAACGCTAAAGGAATTAAGTGCAACAAATCCCACTGCCATGGGTACAGCTAATCCACGCAAGTGCGTGCCAACATCTCCCGTGGCTAAACGAGCTAAATTAGACGACACTCGGAAAACTTCTGATGATCATTAGCAGAAGCGTAGAATAGCCTAAGTGTGGCATGCTCTGCATCCAGGCCCTGGCCGGCTATATGCACCCCGGTAAGCCCCAGGACGGTGTCAGGCTCCGTGCGGCAGAGCTGATGGGCAAGCACTACGGGCTTTTCACCAAAAAGCGATCTATTCTTCTACAAGCTTGGTAACCCGTTCCTTTTTTTATCTTTGCTCATCTAGGCCGTGTCGTACGCTTTTCCTTTGCAAAACAACATGTCAATAAATTGGATCTAGCAGGTATATGAAACTGCGGCAGGCGGGGCGACGACCCCCGTATCTTCTTCGGTCCCAACTCTGATAACGAGAATCAATCAGCGCCTGTAAACTTGGGGCACGGAATAATTCGTCTGATACCTCCACTACCTCTGGCTCGACAATGTCTCCGCTAGGTTCCACGCCGAAACAAATCAAAACGCGACCTTCCAACCCTAGCCATATAGCTTCCCTCGGGTAACTTGGTGTCGCCATGACTGCGGGAATAATGCTGCGCGTATTCTCAGCCCCTGCAAGCACTTCCTCCAAGGCCCCGCTGGCGGTAATTTCCTCTTCACTCATTCGGGAACACCACCATCCTCCGACTAGCATACGCATTCGCCACTCACCACCCAGGGCCGTCCGACTCAAATCGCCCTTAAACTCACGTCCGGTCCGTGAGTCTTCAAAAACAAGATCGCCATCTTGTATTTGCCAACGAGAAAGTGGCGCCCATGGACGAGCTTTATCTTCGCTAGGTCGAGCTTGCCGAGTTGTGCCATCAGGATCAAAACGAAATTGCAAACGCTCATCCCCAAAAGCAGGATCGCCATACAACACACAACTCCACGCACCCAGATAATCCACAGTGCCATCGAGCCCTTGTGCCGAACTATGCAAACTATGCAAAATTAACAATGAGAAAAAGAGTAACGAGGTGCAAAATCGCATACGGGTACTACTGGTGGTCCTCCATAATAACCCGGGGCCTAAAGCTTACTTCATTGATCATGCCTTTTATTTGTTTCACCTGACGGGACCTCGGATTTATAGACGCAGCGGTATCAACATCAAATGTGGCTTCAGAGTACAAACCTTTAAGCAGGTAAGCATAAGCCCTGTTGCTATAGGCTCGCCAATTACCGCCTACTAGAGCAAGTGATTCATTACAGAATTCAATCGCTACATCTACCTCCCCCTTCGCCGCATGAGCAGCGCAAAGATTGGAGTATGCAGATGCTCGATCTTCTGGAGACGTCATAAAGCGCTCCATTCCAAGATGCGTCAATCGAATACCCTCATCGTACTGGCCCATGGTAATAGCCCATGATCCTTGTGAAAGGTACTCGTTACCAGATCCCACAATCGTACGATTGTCCGTTTGAGTCCATAGGGGATCCATTAACAAGAAAACAATAATTCCGACGAAAAATGAATAACCCATGCACCGCCCCCAGTTCGTTTAGTATAACACCGACGGGAACACTGATAGGCAAGATTTTTTCTATTAAATCATATTAAAAACAATTATTTATAGATAATTTTCACAACCATGAAAGCAATCGAAATTACAAAATTTGGAGGCCCCTCTGTATTAAAATTGACTGAGAGGCCAATCCCGGAACCAAAATCAGGTGAGGTACTGATTAAAGTAGCCGCGGCAGGAGTGAATAGGCCGGATAGCTTACAACGTCAGGGGCAGCATCCGCCTCCACCGGGTGCCTCGGATATCCCGGGCCTAGACGTAGCAGGGCAAGTCATTGATCTAGGGGAAGGTGTTACAGAGCTATACAAAGGTCAACACGTGTGTGCGCTCTTAGAAGGTGGGGGTTACGCAGAATACTGCACTGCGCAATGGGGTCAGTGTATTCCAGTCCCAGATGGCATGGACCTAATCACAGCAGCTGCAATTCCTGAGACCTATTTCACAGTTTGGACTAACGTCTTTGAACGCGGGCGCTTGAGTGCAGACGAAATATTTCTTGTGCACGGAGGTGCCAGTGGCATTGGTACCACTGCCATTCAACTAGCAGTAGCCCACGGAGCACGTGTATTTTCCACGGCAGGCAAACAAGAAAAAAATTTTTTGTGTGAGCAACTTGGCGCAGAAAAATCCTTTAACTACCGGCAAACTGATTTCAGGAAAGAATTGCTTTCATATCTTGGTGGGACCAAGGTTAACCTTATTCTAGATATTGTTGGCGGCTCCAGCTTTGAAGATAATCTCTCGCTTCTTGACAAAGAGGGCAGGCTAGTCATCGTTGCATTACTAGGTGGAGCCAATAGCCAAATAGACCTTTCACTGATCATGGCAAAACACCTCACCATCACTGGTTCTAGGCTTCGGCACCGAAAGCCCGAAGAAAAAAGAAGAATTGCGAGAACGTTGCGAAAAAAAGTCTGGCCCCTGCTTGAGGCAGGAACAATCAAGCCAATTATTCAGGCGACGTACCCACTCGAAGAAGCGCACAAGGCCCACTCGGTAATGGACTCTGATGGAACAATGGGTAAGCTTGTCCTGTTAATAGATTTGTAAGGAACACCTGTAGTGACCGAAGTTTCTGAAGCTGAATCATTGATCTTGGAGTGCGTCCCTACGCTTGGTACGCTAACCATATCACTAGCTGACGCACTCGGGGCTGTACTGCGTCAAGACGTTTTCGCTGATCGTGATCACCCCCCATTCCACCGAGTAACGATGGATGGCATAGCAATCGCCTATCAGGACTGGGGAGCTGGAAAGAGCACTTATCAAATCTTAGGTACCCAAGGGGCGGGTATGCTCCCGATGAAACTCACAGAAACCGGTCAGTGTGTTGAAATAATGACTGGGGCCGCCTTGCCGGAAGGCGCTGACACTGTGGTTCCGATTGAACGAGTCAAAATAAAAGGCAACAAAGCCAAAATTGATCGTGATACATCAATAGCTGAACGACAATTTATCCATTCCCGTGGCTCGGATCGTGTTGCAGGAAGTCAACTAATTCATGCAGGATCCCGAATCGGTCCAAAAGAGATGGCTGTACTTGCCAGCGCCGGCTATGCGCAAATAACGGTCTCTAGATTGGCTAAAGTTGCTGTAATCTCGACTGGAGATGAGTTGGTAGGCGTGGAAGAGCCCATACAACCGTATCAGATACGATCAACTAATGGTCGAGCGATAGAAGCAAGTCTTGCCCAACATCAGCTAGCTCAAGCCACTCGGGTCCGATTAAAGGATGAACGGACAAAAATGCTTAGCTCTATTCGTGCACTACACCACGACAATGATTTTCTAATCTTAAGTGGTGGAGTTTCTATGGGAAAATACGATTTTGTGCCAGCAGTATTAGAGGACCTTGGGGTAAATCTTGTCTTTCATCGTATTGAGCAGCACCCTGGACGCCCCATGTGGTTCGGTGTAAGTGATGAAAATAAGCCAGTTTTTGCTCTACCTGGAAATCCAGTGTCGACGCTTGTCTGTCTAACGCGCTACGTACTTCCTGCACTACGTCAAGCATTAGGACTAAAACCCATTAATCATCAAATGGTGACCTTAGGGGAGGATGTAAAGTTTTCTGCAAACCTCACGTACTTTCTACCTGTAAAGTTAAATCTATCGAATAAAGGCTTGGGAGCTGCCTTACCAAGGCCCACGAATACCTCAGGTGACTTCCTTTCCCTTGCAGATACCGACGGATTCGTCCAGCTGCCCAAAGGGCAAAGCCATTTCAAAAAAGATACGGCTTCAGTTTTTTTTCAATGGTAGAAGGAACCACAAACACGCCGCAAAGTAACTGAGGGACAAAGCGCAATTAGTCCCAATTTAACCATTCGTTAGTATCCCGCCTGTTCCGCCATTTAGAGTTGCCTGAATCTCAGCAAGCAACGCGAGTGCAATAGATTCAGGCGAATCAGCTCCGATGTCTAGGCCCACGGGGCCTCTGATTCTGCCCTTAAGCCCCTCGCCAACGTCGCCAAGCTCATCTAGCATCCGATCCCGCCGTGCCTTTGGCCCAAGTACACCGAGATAGGCCGCTTTTATTGTGGATACCTTCTTGAGATAAATCTTATCTGTAGCTAAGTGGTGGCTCATTATGATGACAGCATCAAACTTGCTTAAATTGAGCTCAACATCTAGAACTTGGGGATCAACGAGCATCACCTGATCTGCCTGAGAAAAAACGCCCTTCTCTAAATAAGCAGGACGATGATCGACAACAGTAACTAGCCACCCCAACTCGGCTGCCATATTAACCACCGGGACCGAATCCAATCCAGCGCCCAGAACCAACAAATTGGGCACAGTTGAAACTGGAGCGTAAAGAACAAGTAGCCCATTTTCCTGAGTTTTACAATGTGCCTCTCCCGAGCCATACACAACCTCACACTGGCTTGCCATCATTTCGGCAATTTCTTCACCAATATGCCAGCATTCAATGTGATTTGGCTCCCAGATAAGAGTTGCGCCCGCGAGAATACGTGGATTATCACTCCCTATAACCGTAGCTACAGCTGCAGGACGATTTGCAAGCAGCCGTTCCGAAATGCCAGCAAAGGGTTGGTAGTTTTCTGTAGCGCTTAATGGCTGGAGAAAAACCCGAATGAGTCCATTGCAGCCGACACCGAGTCCCCAAAGATCGTCGGCCTCGTCCCTCATATCGTAGGTCACCGCCTCGGGCCTTCTAGAGGCAAGAACAGACCCAGCGCGTTCGGCCAAATCACCCTCCAAACAACCGCCGCTTACAAGTCCCTGATAGTCTCCATTGGCCGCTATCACAATCTGATGCCCGGCTTTAGTATAAGTTGATCCAACTGTTTCATATACAGTTGCCAACACCATAGACTCACCAGCACCTTGCCACGCCTCAAAACTGTGTATTGTTCGTCTTATGCTCATACAGAGGAATGGAGCATAACAGCAACCGTTATTACGTGGACTATTCGGTATTGCAGAATGGAGCTTTAAGCAAGGCTTGAAGGATTTTTTTGTTGCGCCAGTCAATTTCCAGCCTTAGACTGCCATCCCCCTGCCAGTTAGCACATTGGTAGCACATAAAATGAAAGGAAAAACACATGAATCAGCCCAGTAGAAAAGATGCTGAGCAAGCTGTAAGAACCCTATTGGACTGGGCAGGAGATGACCCAGATCGAGAGGGCCTAAAAGACACGCCTGGCCGAGTAGTCCGTGCTTTCGAAGACTGGTTTAGTGGCTATAGAGAGGATCCGATCGACTTCCTTCGACGCACCTTTTACCAAGTTGATGGATATGACGAGATGATTGTACTGCGGGATATTACTTTTGAATCCCACTGCGAGCATCATATGGCACCAATAATCGGTAAGGCTCACATAGGCTATCTACCGAATAAGAATGTGGTGGGCATTAGCAAGCTTGCAAGAGTGGTAGAGACTTTCTCTCGGAGGTTGCAGGTGCAAGAAACCATGACTGCTCAAATAGCAAACTGCATCCAAGATGTCCTGGAGCCTAAAGGTGTCGGCGTCGTGGTTGAGGGCTCTCACCAATGCATGACTACACGGGGTATCCATAAGGAGGGGGTTGCCATGATCACAAGTCGTCTATTGGGGGACTTCCGTTCTGATCCGCGTACCCGTTCAGAATTTTTAAACATCATCGGCCGCCTCAACAGTTAGACAATCCAAAACTCCACTCTTGAAGCTGCACTTCATTCTCTGGGATCAGGTCAGGCTTAGTATTGAGGCGGTTGCAAGGGCCCCTCTTTTCGGGCTAGGCAAATCTCCAGACTAATCCCAATTTTTGGGCTTCCTATTTGGTCGACTTGCAAAATATTTCACCAAAAAATATTGTCAACACTGGCTCACGAGCAAGCGAGTAGCGCCATGTGTCTCATTTTCATTGACAAGCCAGTCTAGCGCGTGGCTACATCAAGCCCCAGTCAGCTCTGGAGATAAAGATGGGGGAACTCGACCTAGGGCCCGTTTGGCTCAGCGTGCAGCTAGCTACGGTGACCGTGGTCGTACTTCTGGTAGTAGGCACGCCTCTCGCCTGGTGGCTAGCTTTCACTCGGTTACGCGCCCGCGCCTTGGTAGAAGCCTTGGTAGCACTTCCACTAGTACTCCCCCCCACTGTACTGGGCTTCTATCTTTTGATTCTATTGGGGCCTGCGGGACCAATTGGCCGGTTTTGGGTGCAAATCACTGACACAACTCTAACCTTTTCGTTTTCAGGCCTGGTCATTGCTTCAGTACTTTATTCACTCCCCTTTACCGTCCAGCCATTACAAAATGCATTTGAAGCGATGGGGAACGGTCCATTAGAGACTGCCGCAACTTTGCGTGCTTCGCCTCTAGACGCTTTCTTCAGTGTGGCCTCCCCTATAGCTATGCGGGCCTATATATCGGCTGTGGTGCTTAGTTTTGCTCATACTTTAGGAGAGTTTGGTGCCGTACTTATGGTTGGTGGCAACATTCCCGGGACAACCAAAGTGATCTCAATCGCAATCTACGAACATGTAGAAACTCTTAATTACGCACAGGCTCATACACTTTCTGCTGGCCTTTTGGCTTTCTCCTTCATCACATTGCTCGGAGTTTACATAATCAACCGGCGTAATCTGCTAAATCGCGCACCATGACCAACCTCACCCTCACAGTAAAGTTTAAAAAAGGTGATTTTTCTCTATTTGTGGAAGAAAACATTCCTCTCGAAAACGTCACAGCACTTTTTGGAGAGAGTGGAAGCGGCAAAACTACCCTACTCAGAATTATTGCCGGGCTAGAAAAAAAAGCATGGGGTAAAGTAGCCCTTGGAAAAGCTTGCTGGCAAAATAATGAAACAAAAATTTTTTTGCCTCCCCACAAACGAAGCGTAGGTTACGTATTTCAAGACAATCGTCTATTCAATCATTTGAATGTTGAAGGAAATTTAAGGTTTGGACACAACAGATCAGAAGTAAAGAATAGGGTGCGTTTTGAGGACGTCGTAGACGCCCTGGATTTAAGCGATCTACTTTTAAGAACACCTCATTCCCTTTCTGGCGGAGAAAAACAATTAGTATCTATAGGTAGGGCACTTCTAAGTAGCCCCGAACTACTCCTCATGGACGAACCCTTATCGGCCTTAGATGCAAAAAGGAAGGCCGAAGTTATACCTTACATCGAACAGCTTCCCTCTAACTTTTCTATACCTGTGCTCTACGTTACGCACAACCTAGAAGAAGTTACGCGACTAGCCCCCAACATGCTGCTCCTCTCTGAGGGAAAAATTGCGGGTAAAGGAAAGGTAGAAAATTTACTTGAGCGAATTGATCTTTGGTCGGTTACTGGACGCTTGGCGGCTGGCTCCGTATTGAATGCCAAAGTAAAAACACATCTTTTGGATTGGGGCGCGACTGTCCTAACAGTTGCAGACCATGAATTACGGATTCCGGCCATAAATGCTTCCCCAGGAACACTTGTAAGGCTGAGGGTCCAAGCCAAGGACGTAGCTTTGGCTACACAAAAACCGGTGGGCTTAAGTATCCGAAATATTTTATCAGCCCAGATCCTCTCGATTGATATAGAGGAAGATGTTTTTGCTGAGGTGCTGCTAGACATCGGGGGAACAAATTTAAGGGCTCGCGTAACCCGAGAAGCGATAGATGATCTCAAATTGACTACTGGCCGAAAAGTATATGCACTAATTAAAAGTGTCGTATTTGAAGGACAATTATTTGCAAAATGATTCTCAAAACACCGCCATCATAGGTGGTTAAATCGACTACATCAGTAAATGTGGAAGAAAAAGTGTTATGGGAGGTAATAAAATTAGTAAAGCCACGCGCACCACGCCGGAGGCTAGAAATGGCATCACTCCCTTAAAAGTCTCCCTCATAGGCACATTTGGGGCGTGGTGATTGATAATTAAGACATTGATTCCTACTGGTGGCGTAATAAGGCCCGCCTCCACCACGATAAGCGTAAGGATACCAAACCACAATTTAAGGTCGTTCTCAGGCATACCAAAATCTAGCCCAGCCATAATAGGCCAAAAAATTGGAATGGTAAGAAATATCATTGCTAGGCTGTCCATCAAGCACCCTAGCACTAAATAAATTAATAAAAAAAGAACCAAGATTGTGTAGGGATTTAAGCCACTTCCTACAGCCAGTTCCGAAAGAAGATCTGCTACACCAGTAAGCGCCATAAAAATGTTCAGGAAATCGGCACCGAGAAGAATTAGAAAAATCATCCCAGTCATCTTTGCGGTGTTCTTAATACAATCAAACAAGATTTTTATGTCAAATCCTACTTTCCACATCGCAAGCAGTGCTGCACCAAAAGCTCCTACTGCCGCTCCTTCGGTTGGATCAAAAAGTCCGAAGTAAATTCCACCAATAACCACTATAAATAGTAAAAGAGTAGGCCAAGTTTCAAGAATTGCGTTCCATCTCTGGCTAGCGTCTGCGCGAGCACCTAAAGGTCCTGATTCTGGTGAAAGTCGTACCCAAATAGCGATTGCCATTAGGTAGCCGACCGCACCAATGATTCCAGGAATCAGTGCGGCCTGAAATACCTGAACGATATTGGCCTGAACAGAAATTGCGTAAATGATGAGCGCTACTGAAGGTGGAATAAGAATTCCAAGGGTGCCACCTGCTGCTAAAGTTCCGGTGGCCAAACTACCTGAGTAGCGGTAGCGCTCAAGCTCAGGTAATGCCACCCTCGCCATGGTCCCCGCTGTCGCTAGGGATGAGCCGCAAATAGCGCCGAAAGCTCCGCAACCCCCCACAGCAGCCATAGCAACTCCACCACGCCGGTGACCTAAAAATGTATTCGCTGCCTCAAATAAGGATCTACTCAAGCCAGACCTCGATGCAAATTCACCCATGAGCAAAAACATTGGGATTACAGAAAAATCATAGGAATTAAAACGCCAAAACGCAGCTGTCTTCATGTAATTAATCACTGGATCAATGCCGGACAGCGATGCATAACCCACGATTCCTACCGTCATCATCGCAATGCCAACCGGTATGCGGATGATTAATAAAATCACTAGTGCAACCAAGCCGATAACAGCTATTTCAAGGCCGGTCATGAAGAGGAATCCCAAGGAATACGCGATGCTCTATACAGGCAACACAAAGAAAGCAGGCCAAATGACAAAATAGCGAATGGGTAGGCTAACCACAAAGGTACCCCTAGAATCATTGAGATATCCCAGTATCGCACCGTATCAATAAAACCAAAAATCATTCTCCAGACAAAGAGCGCTGAAAGTACACAAAAAAGAAGTGCTGCAAACATGTCCATGCACACCTGAACTGCGTGAGGCATGCGAGCAATAAAAATGTCTACAGCCACATTTCCGCGCTGCAAATAGCAGTGCGGCAAGAAAAGAAAAATAGAAATTGCTGAACCTAGGCCAACAATCTCGAAATCACCCGGCACGGGCCTAGAAAAGAGCGCTCTACCTAAAATACTGACTACCACCAATATGGTCATTGAAAACATCAGGAGTCCGCCAACATTTGCAAACCATCCGGCAAACCGATGCAACAACCGACCAAAGCTGTCACGAAGTTCCATGTCTGTCATTGATTATGTTTTCCTACAATCACAAGTAGCTGCTATCCGAAACTATATGACCGCATCAAAGGATATCCTGTCGATAAACACTCAAAATCACAATTCCTAAGTGCCGAAACTATACAGGCGATCAGGATTATCCACTAAAACCGCCTGCTGTGTGGCCTCTTCAGGCATAAATAATGGAATGAGATCAACGAGATGCCCATCATTCGGCATGTGCCGCTTGATATTTGGATGGGGCCAATCAGTTCCCCACAATATTCGATCCAATGCTACTTCTAGTAACGCCTGCGCAAATGGTACAGCATCGGTGAAAGGTGGCCCGCCGGTAGAAACGCGCTCTGCACCACAGATTTTTACCCAACAGTTATCCATATGGGCAACCTCAAGCAAGAGACGGAACGGCTCTTGGGCCAAGCCATCCCCTGTCGGTACGCGGCCCATGTGATCTATGATGAACGGTACTGGCAGCTTCTTGAGTAAATCATGAAAATCCAGCAGATCAACCGCATCAAAATGCAGCACAACGTGCCAATCGAACACCTTAATCCTCTGGACCACATTGTGAAACACTTTTAAATCGGGAACACCTCCCAAATGCTTAACGAAATTGAAACGCACACCGCGAATTCCAGCAGCATTTAGTGCTTCAAAATCATGATCCGTAAATTTAGCGTCGACGTTGGCAACGCCTCGATATTTGCCCCCACTCTGAGCGATGGCATCCAAGATGACTGCATTGTCGCTACCATGACAACTTGCGTTAACCAAAACAGCTCTCTCCAGTCCTAAGATCGCCTGTAGCTCTTTGAAGCGCTCAAGTGGTGCGTCAGGTGGGGTATAGCTACGATTAGGCGCATAAGGATATTTGTCTCCTGGCCCAAAAATATGACAATGGGAATCGCAAGCATTTGCTGGTGCAATGTAATTAGGGCGTAGCGTATTTGGATCCGGGGCCTTACATACAGGTATTTCTTTCATTTTTCCCATCTTGTATTGACCTTTCCTCAAGCCCCACCCATCAGAACTCACAAGGAACTATTCATTGGAGTGAGTGGTATCATGCGTTGATAATATAATGAGGGTAACACAGACTGAACTATAGTCAGGGACGCTCTAGTAGATAAATCAGCACGAAGAAACCTCTTATGGCCGAACAAACTGACACAATTGAACTACAAAAAAATTTCGCGCTGCTAATCGACGGGAAACTAGTAGAGACCAAAAATTTCCTTCAGGTTATCAATCCAGCTACCGAAAAAGTTTTTGCTCATTGTCCTGTGGCGGATCAAACCCATCTGAACGCCTCAGTGTCCGCTGCGCGCCGAGCATTAGACGCCTGGAGCTCAAAGTCTTACGAAGACCGTGCGGGCTATATCCAACAGCTTGCCATGCTGCTGCGGGAGCACAAGGATTTTTTGGCGTCCCTACTGACACAAGAACAAGGTAAGCCACTCAGTCAATCTGTTGCTGAAATTGATCGTGGCGCAAGTCAGTCAGAAGGAATTGCAGGGATTGAGATTCCAGTCGAGACCCTAGTGGATGATGAAGAAAAATATATTGAGCTGCAATATCGGCCCCTTGGCGTAGTAGGCATTATCACACCCTGGAATGCCCCAGTTAATCTTGCCCTAGGTCCCCTAGTTTCGGCTCTCTATACTGGCAACACGGTCATTTTGAAGCCGTCACCTTACACTCCACTGACTACGCTCAAGATGGGGGAGTTGATGCAGAAAATCTTCCCGGCGGGTGTCATTAATTTTCTAGCAGGAGGGGATGAACTGGGCCATGAAATGACCAAACATCCGGAAATAAACAAAATATCCTTCACCGGCTCAGTCGAAACAGGAAAAAAAGTAATGGCCAGCGCGGCGGGCACTCTTAAGCGTGTGACCTTAGAACTCGGGGGCAATGATCCCGCTATCATCCTAGAAGACGTCGATCCAGAAGCAGTTGCCAAGAAAATTTTCTTTGCTGCCTTCGTGAATAGTGGTCAGGTCTGTATGGCGGTTAAAAGAATTTATACCCACGAGAAAATCTACGAGGAATTTTGCAGCGCACTAACCAAAGAAGCGAAAAATGCCAAATATGGCAACGGTCTTGACCCAGAAAACCACCTTGGTCCCATCCAGAACAAAATGCAATTTAACAAGGTCGTGGGGATACTGGAGGATACCAAAAAAACTGGTGCACGTTTTCTGTCTGGCGGCACATTACCGGACATACCCGGTTACTTCTTTCCGCCTACCCTTGTGACTGATATCGATGAAGATAGCCGTTTGGTTCGAGAGGAACAATTTGGACCTATTGTCCCGATTCTCAAATATAAAGATGTTGAGGACGCTATTCTTCGCGCTAACAATACTCCCTACGGGCTCAGCGGATCAGTGTGGTCAAGTGACCGGGAACGAGCAACCAAAATTGCGAAGCGGCTAAGGGTCGGTACAGCCTGGGTTAACCAGCACCGGGCTACATCTGCTTATGTTCCATTTGGGGGTGCCAAGGAATCGGGCATCGGACGACAATACTCGATCTTAGGACTTAAGGGCTACATGGAACCTGAAGTACTAAGTATCGTTAAATAATTACCCGAATTACATAATGCTTTCTTTCAAAGCCATTATTTGCAAAAAACCTGTCACTAAGCAACAAATTTTTGAAAGGTAAAAAACAGCTCTACTCATCGGGGGTTGAAGAGCGCAACGTCTCTGGTACCAGAAAAAGTAACACGAAAGCACCAACGATGCCCGTGGCCGAAACCACGAAGCTAGCTGCTGCTAAGCTAGCCATTTCCACCAGTACGCTAGCCAGCAAAGGTCCACCAGCCCAGCCCACGTCGCTGACCAGTCGCCAAACTCCCAAAAACTGCCCGCGCTGATCTGAAGGCGCAAGATCGGAACCAATAATCATAACGATTCCTGTACTCACTCCATTGGCAAAGCCCAACAATAGAGTCGCACCAAGCAATGAATAAAAACCTTGGGCTAAGGGAAGAATCGAAAGCCCTATAGCAAAAAGAACCATACTTGGCACGCCTGTCCATTTGCGTCCCCAACGATCAACCACAACACCTACGGGGTAGAAAAGCGACATGTCTACCGCGGCACCAAGTGAAAAAATAGCACCTACAGCAACAGCATCTAATCCAACCGCAACACCGAACAATGGAATCAGTAAGTTGCGGGTAGCCCTCATAAGCTGCAATGTAAGAGAGGAAAAACCAGCTGTAGCAAAAACTCCAGCGTAGTCTCGAACAATCCTGCCCGTGGTTGACAAGCTGACACCATGGTCGCCATGAGAAGGAGCAATATTGCGAGCAGAAAAGAAAACAAGAATCAACGCTGCCGCGGCACTAATAGCAGCAGCAAAAAAAGCTGAAGGGTATCCAAAAAACTCTGCAACAATACCGCCAGCTACGGGCCCAATAAATCCCCCCATCCGATTGACACCAGCCATGACGGCAATGGCCCGGCCACGTTCGGCAGATGGGCAAAAATCGGTGATATACGACAGTCGTCCCAACACCCAGGCAGTGGAGCCAGCACCAATGAGTATCGCAAACGCTGCTAGCATCCAGAGACCCGACATTACAGAGAGAGCTACGGTGCCAGTCAGAATGGAAACAAGACCGACCAACATTAGCGGTTTATCTCCAAAACGTGCGGCCAGCATGCCAGCAGGCACATCGAAAACAAGAATGCCAATACCATGCAAGCCCATAATTAGCGCAGCAAAGGCAGGGGCGCCACCGAGTTCCAATACATACAGCGGAAGCAAGATCAGCATTGCCTGAGCACTCAGTGCCATCAGAAAGGATGGCACATAAATCGGAGCTAGCAACTGGTCGTAGGGAGATTTCAGAGGCATCGCCTTTAACTTGCGGCCCTCGCCGTAAAGGCTAAAATGCCCGCGCTAACATTTAGATGTTGTTCAAGATCGACAGCGCCGTTCCAGAGAATATCGCAGTCTTTTCTGATTCTGATATGTGTAATTCTTCAATAGAGCTGACAGCACGATCAATAGAGCCCAACAGATGTGGGAAATCGCTGCCCATTACCATGTGATTAACATCCACGATATCCCGTAGCATCCGTAACGTGTGTGGACTAAAGGTCACTGTGTCGTAATAAAGCTGCTTTAAATATACGCTCGGCAGATGGTCAATGTTCTCCCGACACTCAGCAAAATCACGGTAACCATTATCCATACGCTCCATGAGCCAAGGGATCGTTCCTCCAGCATGCCCGATAATCCAGCGAATTGAGGGAAACTCTCGCAACATTCCCGAATAACAAAGACGGGCTACAGAAAGCGTCGTATCACAGGGAAAACCAATGATCGGACCAAGGACGTATTCAGAAAACGGCTGTGGATTCTCAGGAAGCATGGGATGAATAAAAATGCAGAGTTCCCGTCGATTGGCCTCTTCAAAAAAAGGACGGTACTGCGGTTCGGTAAGCGGCCTACCCATAATATTACTGAGAAGGATTACTCCGTTGAGTTTAAGTTGGTCTAAAGCCCGCGTGAGCTCCTCTAAAGCGGCATCCGGGCTGTCCATCGGGATTGAAGCAAAAGCCTTAAAGCGCTGAGGGTAGCGGGAAACGAGATCCGCGTACGCATCATTCATGAGCTTTGCCACCTCAGGTTGATGCTCTGCATCAGTGAAGAACACATTTGGTGTGGAAAGAGAAACGACCTCCACATCAATCCCCACCCTGTCCATTTCCTCAATCCGTTTGACCGGATCCGTCATGGGGGGGGTAATTCCAAAAAAACGGGATCCACGATACTTAATGATCGTGCGCCCCGTGGAATCTGTATCGAATGCAAAGTCAGTGGCCAGCTCTCGAATGGTATCGAAAAATACTTCTGGATAATAATGGGTGTGTAAATCGTATTTCATAACGGGCGGCATATTAACAGAGAAAGCTGGAAAACGTTGTGAGTCTATTGCAGCGCGATTGCTCAAAACCTCGGATCTCTGACCAATTATCCCTAATACCATGAGCTGATAACACCACTTAAATAGTCTCTGACTCTCTTGCGTGAACCAATCAGTTCAAAGCACTGGATTCCACAATCGAAAGTCCCACTGTATCATTGGCCTATTACTTAATGATCTGAAAGGCGGGGTCTGCACGCGACAGGGCCTGTTCTTTTAGGGAGTGACGGAAGAGCAATGGCACAGATCGTTCTTGGTATGTGGACATCCCATGGTCCCACGCTTTCAACTGATCCTGATCAATGGTTGCTCCGCATCCGTGCGGACAAACAAAGAAAACACCCCTTTCGCTGTAATCTATACGACTTCGAAGAGCTCGTAGAACTCAGAAAGAAAGAGAACTTAAAGAATAAAATCACACTCGAGGAACGCACTCGACGCCATGGAGCATGTCAAAGCGCTATTAAAGCCATGGCGGACAAATTCGTGGAAATCTCACCTGACGTCGCAATCATATTCGGTAACGATCAGAGGGAGCTGTTCCTGGAAGACATACAGCCTGCCATGACGATATTTGGTGGTGAGAAAACGTGGGACCAACCTGCATCAGAGGAATCTGCGAAGCGAATGCCGCCGGGGATTCATGAAGCAGAGGCAGGTCACTCGCCACCGGAGTACCGAGAATACCCGGGGCTACCACAGCTAGCAAATCATATTCTAAAATCAGCCATGCAGGAGAACTTTGATCTAGCATATTCCACCGAGCTACCTAAACACCCAGAACACTGGTCTATCGGAATACCTCACGCTTTTGGTTTTGTCTACCGACAAATCATGCGGGATAAGGTCATTCCAAATGTTCCTGTGATCAGCAACACTTTTTTTCCGCCTAATCAGCCTACCGCTAAAAGGCTATTCCAACTAGGACGCGTAGTAGGTAAGGCTATTAGCTCCTGGGAATCGGATCAGCGGGTAGCAGTGTTTGGTTCGGGTGGCATGAGCCACTTTGTTATAGATGAAGAGTTTGATCAGATGTTTTTCAAGGCTTTCCGCAACAGGGATGCAGAAAAACTTATAAACATCCCAGAAGAGTATTTTCAATCCGGCACCTCCGAGCTTAAAAATTGGGTAGCTGCAGCAGGTGCCCTTTTCGAAACCAGCCTGAACGGTGACATAGTCGATTATGTGCCTTGCTACCGCTCTGAGGCAGGAACTGGAACTGCAAACGGTTTCGTTTATTGGGCGTAAGCATACAGGTACTGTTTTGTCAGATAAAAAGCCTAAAAAAAAGGTTGTACACCAAAAAACTAAAGACTCCACGAAAAACTTGAGTCCCTCAGTCCGCCGTCTTGTTAAAGAGTATGACCTAGATGTTACTCAGATTACGGGAAGCGGTCCCTCCGGTAGGATTGGGGTAGGTGATGTTATGGAGCATCTTGGAGATAGAGCCTTACCACCCGAAAAAAAGGGGGGTACATCGGAACTAAAAAAAAATCCTCCATCGAGGCGAACTTCAGTCGGCCAACAAATACCTTATGCCACCACTATTTTTGAATGTGTCATGGCCTCCGTCCTCGCCGAACAGCGAATGATGAAATCGACGGGGAATAATTTCGAACTACCTGTTTACTATATAAGTGCTTACGCAAAAACCCTAAGCGCAATGCCAGAAATTCTATGTGATCAACTGCCCATTTCCATTGGGGTCAAACTTGAGGAACGCCCACCCAATTTGCAAACCCCAGTTATCTCTGATGTAGATAAATTGGATATGATCGCAATCAGAAAGATGCTTTCGGATCTAGAAACGCTAGAGGAAAAAACCCCAGCCTTCACATTCTGCTACCACGGTGCTTCGGGAAGCCTAATGGGTGGTCCCTCAACACTCAACAAAGGGCAGATCGCAAGTCTTGGTGTAGGGAAGCTCCACAAGCGAGCCATCGTCGGAACTCTGGAAAAACAGGATGTGCTTCAGGCTCTTCCAATGTGCTATGTCAACCTAACTTACAACTCAGAATCGATAGACGCCCATTGCGCCAACCGTTTCCTTAGTCTGTTTGTAGAAACACTCGAGAAATGGCCACAAAGCTAGCTTACAAAACGCCGACGATGGCATCTGAAACGTAATCCACATTAGACTGATTGATGCCTGCCATATTGATACGGCTGGACTCTACTAAATACACATGGAACTCCTCTCGCAGCCTAATAACCTGCGATCTGCTAATACCTAAAAAAGAGAACATGCCACGTTCGTTCGCAATAAAAGAAAAGTCCTGGGACGACTCACGCTCGGAAAGCTTGTCGACCAATAAGCACCTTAGCTCATTTATCCGTTCGCGCATTTCCCCAAGTTCCTGAACCCAAAGCTTTCTTAGTTCCTCTTCACAGAAAATGGACGCAACAATCGCAGCTCCATGGTCGGGCGGCATGGAATAGATCCCACGGGCTATATTCGAGGCATTGCTCAGCGTCGCTGCTGCCTGCTTCGTATCCTTTGAAACAATACTAATGGCACCTACACGCTCCCTGTACAATCCGAAATTTTTTGAACACGATGCTACTACAATCGCCTCAGGCAAAGACTCCGCCATCAGACGAATACCGTAGACATCCTCTTCTAACCCCTCACTTAAGCCCTGATAGGCTAAGTCGATCAAAGGCATGATACCGCGCTGCTCGAACAATTCGGTGAGAATCCCCCATTGGTCCGATGATAAATCGGCACCACAGGGATTGTGGCAGCACCCATGCAAAACGACTATATCACCAGAACCAAGTGTTTTGATTGTGCTGAGCATTTTTTCAAAACTGATCTTGTGGTTAATATAATCGTAGTATGGATATTGCTGAAGTTTTAGCCCTGGCAAACTTAACAGTGGTTTGTGATTGGGCCACGTAGGGTCACTCAGCCAAATTTTTGCATCGGGCTGTGCCCGACAAATTATCTCTGCCGCTACACTCAAACCACCACTACCCCCTGGCGTTTGAACTGTAGATATTCGTCCATCTCGAAGAGCTCGGTGATCAGAGCCAAACAGCTGTAACTCCATCTGGTGATTAAACTCAGCATTACCCGCAATAGCAACATAGGCTTTGGTAGTCTGCGCCTGTAAAACCTGATCCTCAGCTAGGCGTACGGCCTTTGGCACAGGCGTAAGTCCTTCTTCATCCTGATAAACACCCACGCTGAGGTCTACTTTGTTGGGATCTCGGTCCCGACTGAAAAGCTCCTTGATACCAAGAATTGCATCGGGCGGTAATGGCTTCAGGACCTCAAACACTGTAGTTCTCGACTTGCATTTCTTCTGCCACTTCTTCTTCACGCACTGAACAGTTCAATACCAAACAGTCTTTGCAAGATTAGAATTACACACATACCGGTAAACACAGCCAAACTAATCCAACTAAACCAAGTTGCAAAAACCGAAGGATAAAAGATCCTGTCTCGCTTAGGTATCACCTTGAAACAATAATAGATGTTCAGGAAAAATATTACTGGCGCAACGAAAAAAGCAAGCGCAGAAGCTACTAAAACAAGATAGACAGGTGCGGGCAACCCAGCAATGATAACGACCGAAACGATCAAAGAAAAAAACATCGTCAGCCGGTATAGATTGTACTCTGAGTACCAACACCTGCGGTGCTCTTCCCCTACATCCTCTCGTGCTATCCCAGGAAGTTCCGCTGTGCACCTGAAAAGATTTCGGCAACAGGCACCTACCACGCGCGGCCATCCATCAAAATAATTAAATGCGGTTGAATATGTGGCTGCCATTGCCCCTATAAGAAAAATAATCATCATGCCTGGCCCAACGCTATCAGTAAAAATCCGGGCAATCTCACCCATTACTGCGTTACCCTGAACCTCGCTTGGGTACAGCCATACGGCTGCAAGCAACACAAATATACAAACGAGAACAAAGGAAATTACATGGCCCGCACGAAAATCCCACAAGCCAATCTTAAACCAGCGCCGGCAGTATTCCAAAGCATGCGACGGAATTCGAGAGGTGTCTACACTTAGGTCCTGTTTATTTTTATCAAAAGCATCAAATTTCGATACTACTCCTTGCTCTTCAAGTTGCTCGCGGATACGCCCCATACCCACCTTCTTGGCCTTACCCCACTCGGACGCCTGAAGAGATACATCTATTCCGGTGGGAAGTAGACCCAAAAAAGACGCAATAATTAACCAAGAACCTGACGGGGTGTCTAATTGAAAGAAATGGACAAACTCAGATACCGGTGCTGGCTCCACAACATAAACCGCAATCGTGCAGACGATCAGCAAGCCTGCAGCTATTTTGGTCACTAGCTCCAGCGCCCCATACTTTCCATAAAGGATAATTACTACGGATGTCACACCTAGGACCAAGGCATACAATGCGAGCTCCTGATCATTTCCAAGTCCCGGTATGTCTATACCAAGGTATTGATTGAAGAAGTAGAGTAAAACAGCTGCTGCAGCGACCAATCGTCCAGCCTGGCCTAATCCCGACTGGATAATTGTCGTAATAAGCACATACCACACCGGAAGCTTCTTCCAGGCCGTCGAATAAGCATCCAACATGCTGCGGCCCGTGGCGTGGGTAAAGCGAAATGCCATTTCAAATCCATAATACTTAAAAATGTAGGCGATCGGGATGCACCAAAGCAACGCATACCCGAAGCGCCCACCCGCCACCGGAGCAGTTACCAGATGACTGGTTCCAATACCTGTCATCATTAGAATCAGGCCCGGCCCAAAATGCTTCAGCAGATTAATGGGTGATAGGGAGGGCAGCTCAAGAGAGCTGAAGGAGTTCTTGTCTGTTGGTGTATCTATCATGATAAATTTCTTTTATTTTTTCCAAAAACCTGCCCCCTTTATAGCCGCAAGGCGTGATGCAAGCAAACGGGTATAGTAACGCTACCGAAGTTCGTGATTCACACTACCTAAGACAGGGCGACAATATTTCTTTGAAAACCATAGGGATCCAGACTGGGAGACAATCATGAAAGCAGTGCTTATGAAAGGCTTTGGCGGAGCTGAGGTATTGCAAATCGGGGAAACTGAAAGACCAAGCCCCAGCAAAAACCAAGTCCTTATTAAAACAAAAGCTACCTCGGTTAATCGTCCCGACATCATTCAACGGCAGGGCAATTATCCGCCGCCAAAGGGAGAGTCAGAAATTCTCGGCCTGGAGGCAGCCGGAATTATTGATGTAGTTGGGACAGCCGTTCAAAACTTTTCGGTAGGTGATCGAGTCATGGCTTTAGTAGGTGGCGGGGGTTATGGGGAATTCGTGTGCGCCCATGAGGGCCATCTAATACGTATCCCAGAGTCAATGAGCTTTGAGGAAGCCGCCTGTATATGCGAAACATACCTCACGGCCTATCTGAATTTATTTTTACTGGGAAAACTTAATGGAACAGAAAAGGTGCTATTGCATGGTGGTGGTGGTGGAGTAAACACTGCTGGAGTTCAGTTGTGTAAAATTCTGACCCCCGAAGTTATCGTGATAGTTACGACATCGCCTGGAAAAATGGGCCAAGTAAAAAATCTGGGTGTGGATTTGGTGATCGATTACTTGGCGGAAGATTTTTCTAAAGTTGTCCGCGACTTTACTGATGAGCAAGGTGTTGATGTCATCCTCGACCACATTGGTGGCATGTATCTACAAAAAAATATGAAAGCGCTTGCGGTTGGGGGGCGCCTACTCAGTATTGGTGTAATGGGGGGCATCAAGGCAGAAATAAATTTAGCGCTGCTCATGGTGAAAAGACAGCAGATACTGGGGTCGGTTTTGCGCTCGCGGCCGGTAGAAGAGAAAAATAAGCTAATTGCCAAATTCAATCAAACCGTGCTGCCACACTTATCTGGGCGTCAGATTGTGCCGTTGATTCATGCTACCTACCCAATTGAAGAAGTTGCTGAAGCCCACCGAGTGATGGAGGCAAGTGCCCACTTTGGAAAGCTGGTACTGACATTTTGAGAAAAAGAGCTATCCTGTTTACAAATCTGTCTATTATTTGAAGTAATATTCGAAATAATAACTACAAATACAGCACAATTTTTGCTGCAATAAAAAGAAAAAATAAGGACCTATCATGGCCACTGCCCCCAAAAAAGAAGTGAAATCTACGGTCGCGGCCGAAGACGAACGCGAACAAATTGATGGGTTTAACCTCATAATTAATGCACTCAAGCTCAATGGTGTAGAGACGATCTACGGCGTACCTGGCATCCCGATCACCGATTTCGGCCGTATGGCACAAGCCGAAGGCATACGCGTGATTGCCTTCCGCCATGAGCAGCATGCAGGCAACGCAGCGGCCATCGCCGGCTACCTCACGAAAAAACCCGGTATCTGCCTTACGGTATCTGCTCCAGGCTTCCTCAACGGACTGACCGCACTGGCTAATGCCACAACCAATTGCTTCCCGATGATTCTGATCTCAGGCTCGTCTGAGCGCGAGATTGTTGACCTTCAACAAGGCGACTATGAAGAGATGGACCAGCTCGCCATCGCCAAACCCCTGTGCAAAGCGGCCTTTCGCGTACTGCATGCTACTGATATCGGCATTGGCGTGGCACGCGCGATCCGCGCTGCGGTTTCGGGGCGACCAGGCGGTGTCTATCTCGATCTTCCGGCCAAGCTTTTCGGTCAAGTTATGGATGCCGAGGCAGGAGAAAAATCACTAATCAAGGTCATCGACCCTGCGCCTGCGCAAATTCCTGCGCCCGAGCCCGTCAAGCGTGCCCTCGAATTACTCAAAAGCGCCAAACGCCCGCTGATCATTCTCGGCAAAGGCGCAGCCTATGCACAAGCAGATGATGTAATTCGTGCCCTCCTTGAAAAGACCGCAATTCCTTTTCTGCCCATGAGTATGGCCAAAGGCATTCTGCCCGACACCCATCCTCAATGTGCGGGTGCAGCACGCTCTTTGGTATTAAAAGAATCCGACGTCGTGATGCTGATCGGTGCACGCCTCAACTGGCTGCTGTCACAAGGTAAGGGCAAACCCTGGG